>NYYS01000046.1 GCA_002685855.1 Candidatus Woesearchaeota archaeon | reverse complement strand
TGTTCGGGTGTGCAATGTGTTATGTCGTCGGCTTCGGGAGTGGTATGGGTTTTATTTTCCTGAGTTGGGAAGGGATGTGGCGGATAATGAGGCGTTTGTTCGCATTGTTTTGGAGAAGCCGCGGGATGTGTTGATGAAGGAGTATAATTTGAAAGAGAGTCTTGGTGGAAGTTTTCGTGAGGAGGATCTTGCTCCGATGTTGAGTTTGGCTAATAGGATTCATGGGTTGTATGGGATGCGGGAGGAGTTGATGGTGTATCTGGAGAGGATGATGGAGAAGGAGTGTCCGAATATGTTGGCTGTTGCAGGGGCAGGGATCGGGGGGAAGGTGTTGGAGGAGGCGGGCTCTTTGAAGCGGTTGGCGATGATGTCGAGCAGTACGATTCAGTTGTTGGGTGCGGAACAGGCGTTGTTTCGTCATTTGAAAACTGGGGCAAGGTGTCCGAAGTATGGTCATATTATTAATCATCCTCTTGTTGCAAAGGCAGAGAGGAGTAAGAAGGGAAAGACTGCGCGGATGTTAGCGAATGTTATGATGAAAGCTGCGCGTCTGGATTATTTTAAAGGTGAATTTCAGGGGGATGTGTTGTTGAAGGAGTTGGAGGAGAAGTTAGGATGAGTTTTCCAAATGTTGTGATTGCAAAGAATAGGAAGAAGATGTTTATTGGTACGTTTAGTTCTTATCCTGGCACGCGGCATTTTGAAGAGATTGTAAAGGTTGTTGAGGGAAGGGAGGTTCGGGAGTGGTCTCCGCAGCGTTCGAAGATCGCTGCGGCCATGGCAAAGGGCATTACTCAGCTCGGGATAAAGGAGGGGGGTGTTGTGTTGTATCTTGGTGCGAGTCATGGGTATACTGCTTCGTTTGTTTCTGATATGATTGGAAAGGAGGGAGCGGTATTTTGTTTGGATCATGCGCCGCGTGTTGTTCGTGATCTTGTTTTTGTGTGTGAGAAGCGTTCGAATATGATTCCTATTTTGGGGGATGCCTATCTTCCTGATTCGTATGGGTTGTTTGTTCCTGTTGTTGATGTTGTTGTGCAGGATATTGCACAGCGGGATCAGGGCGAGATTTTTTTGAAGAATTGTGCAAGGTATTTGAAGCATGGAGGGTTTGGTATTCTTTCTGTGAAGGCACGGAGTGTTGATGTTTCGAAGCGTCCGCAGGAGGTGTTTAAGGAGGTTCGGGCGTTGTTGGAGAAGGAGATGATTGTTGCTGATTATCGTGAATTAGGACCGTTTGAGAAGGATCATTGTTTGTTTGTGTGTAAGAAAAGATGAGAGTGTTGCCTGATTATAAGGGAGGGAGTATTGTTAATCTTATGAGTTCTCTTGCTAAAGGTCTTGGTGGAACATCTCGGTATAGGGAGTCGCGTTTGCTTCCTGCTTCTGAGGTTGCGAAGGCGAAGAACGTTGTGTTGCTTGTTGTGGATGGGATGGGGTATGAGTTTTTTAGGCAATATGGGAAAGAGCATGTTTTTAGTGAGGGTTTACAAGGGAAGATGACTTCTTGTTTTCCTTCGACGACTGCAGCGTGTATTCCTCTGTTTTTGACAGGAGTTCCTCCGCAGCAGCATGCGTTGACCGGATGGCATGTCTATTTGAAGGAGTTGGGTGTGGTGAGTACCATTCTTTTGTATGTGAATAGGTATGGTGGGGAGAGTTTGTTGTTGCCTGTGGATTGGTTGATGGATCAGCCTTCTTTTTTTTCTCAGGTGAAGGCGAAGTGTTTTAGTGTTGCTGCGAAAAAGATTCAATCGAGTGAGTTTAGTCATTTTTTCACAAAGGATGCGGTGTTTTTGAATGGAGATAGTTTGAAGGGTTTGTTTCGTGGGATTCGGAAGGGGATTCAGGCAAGGGGAAGGAAGAAGTATATTTATGCGTATTGGCCGGGCGTGGATAGTTTGTGTCATGAGTTTGGCACAAAGAGTCTTCAGGCGTTTTCTCATTTTCATGAGATTGGATTGGCGTTTCAGTCTTTTTTGAAGTCTATAAAGGGGACTAATACTCTTGTTGTTGTTACTGCGGATCATGGGTTGATTGATACAGAAGAGAAGAAGGTTGTTTGGCTGGAGGAGCATCCGAGGCTGCAGGAGTGTCTTGTGCTTCCTCTTGCCGGAGATATGCGTACACAGAACTGTTATGTTCGGCCTTCAAAGGAGAAAGAGTTTGTTCGTTATGTTCGTCAGCGGTTGAAGAAGGTGTGTTGGCTGCATAAGGGAGAGGAGTTGATTAAGAAGGGGTATTATGGGTTAGGGAAGCCGAACAAGAAGTTGTTTGATCGTGTTGGGGATTATGTGCTTATTATGAAGGAGAACTATATTTTGAAGGATCGGTTGATGACTGAACCTCCTAAGGTTCATGTGGGGAATCATGGCGGGTTGAGTAAGGAAGAGATGTTTGTTCCGTTGATTGTTGTCCGGACTTAATTTCTATATTGCTAATAATTAAATAGTCAGAGTTGTATCACTATTCATTTAAATAGGATCTTTATTCTGTAGAGTATGAGATATTCTCGTCAGGAAAGGGTTATTGGAAGGAGGGGGCAGGATAGTTTAAAGAAGAGCAGAGTAATTGTTGTTGGGGTGGGGGCATTGGGCTGTGTTAGTGCTCAATTGCTTGTGAGAGCGGGTGTTGGAAGTGTTGTGGTTGTGGATAGGGATGTTGTGGAGTTGGATAATCTTCAGCGGCAGGTATTATATTCGGAGGAGAATGTAGGATTACCTAAAGCAGGTGTTGCTGAGCGGGTGTTGAGGGGAATGAATTCTGATGTTGAAGTTGAGGGGAGGTGTGTTGATCTTTCTTCTGTGAATGTTGATTTGTTGGAGGGGTTTGATTTGGTTGTTGATTGTACAGATAGTATGGAGACGCGTTTTTTGTTGAATGATTATTGCAGGAAGAATAGTGTGGCGTGGATCTATGCGGGCGGGATTCGGGATGAAGGAAGTGTCTGGTTTATTGATGGAAGTAGGGGGTGTTTTTCTTGTGTGTTTGATCGTGTGGAGGGGTTGGAGACGTGTGATCGTGTTGGTGTGCTTAATAGTTTAACTACGGTTGTGGGGGGATTGCAGGCGCATCTTGCGCTTTGTCATCTTTCGGGAAGGAAGGTAGAAAAGAGGATGGTTCGTGTTGGGTTGTCTTCTTTAGATGTGGAGTGTCTGGATGTTCAAGAGAAAGAAGAGTGTGATTGTTGCAATGGACGGTATGGGTTTCTTGAGGGGAAGGAGAAGAATGTTGTTAAGGCTTGTGGGAAGGATCTGTTTTTTATGAGTGGATTGGATCTTGATCTGGCTCGATTGAAGAATGAAATTAAATGTGAGAATCTTGGTGGGTGTTTGCGGAGCAAGGATTTTTATCTGTTTGCTACGCATGCGCTTATTCGTGCGAAGAATGTTGCAGAGGCGAAGAAGATTTTTTGTAAGGAGGTGGGGTTGTGAACTTTAAGGTTATACCTTGCAAGGTTGGAGGAAGGTGGAAGATTGTTGCAGATGGTATTGTGCGGTTGGATCTTGGAAAGGTGGGGAAACGGTTTGAGGTTGTTGTTGATGGAGGGATTGCAGTTGTTGTTCGTGATGAGAGGGGGGAGTTCATTGTGAAGAAGACGGGGGAGATTCGGTTTAAGAGTGAGCGGAGTAAGGAGGAGTGTGGGAAGATTGCTGATGAGGTGTATGGATGCGGGTGAGGAAAGGGGTTTTGTTGTTGAGCGGGGGTTTTGATAGTCCTGTTGCTGCGCAGAAGATGATGAAGAGGGGGATTGAGCTTGTTCCTTTGCATTTTAGCAGTGTTCCATTTACTGATGAACAGGAGGAGGAGAAGGTTCGGAAGATTTGTAGGCATCTGAAGTTGTCGAGGTTGTTGGTTGTTCGGTGCGGGGAGGAGCTTGCGGTGTTGACAAAAGAGTGTAATCATCGTTTGTACTATGTGTTGAGCAGGCGGTTGATGTATCGTGTTGCGGAGAAGATTGCAGGAGATGAGGGGGCTGATGTTCTTGTTACAGGGGAGAATTTGGGGCAGGTAGGGAGTCAGACGACGTGGAATATGGATACGATCGATAGAAGTGTTAGTATTCCTGTGCTGCGTCCGTTGTTGTGTAATGAGAAGGTGGATACGGTTCAGGAGTCGATGCGTCTTGGTTTGTTTGCGTTGAGTACGGGGCCTGAGTTGTGTTCGTTGCTGGGGCCGAAGCATCCGTTGACGCGATCGCGTGAGGAGCAGGTTGGGGTCGAGGAGCAGAAGATTGATGTGGATGGGCTTGTAGCAGATTGTTTGAAGAAGATTTCTGTTGTTGAATGCAAAGATGAGTAACTATTTATATGTGAAGTGTGTAGTAGGAGTATGATTCGGTGTGTTGTGTTTGATGTTGGAGGGGTTGTGTTCTTGCCGGGGACGTTTCGTCCGATTTATCAGACGATTGCAGATCGGTGTAGGTGCAGGGTTGAGGATATTATGTTGCCGATTCGTCTTACTTGGAGGGAGTGGGAGACAGGACATATTAGTGAGAGGGAGTATTTTTATCAGCTTTCGCAGTTGACTGAGGGGGAGTTTAGTGTTCACGAGTTGAAGGAGATGATCTATAAGAAGGATCATCTTAATGAGGAGCTTGTTGGGGTGATTAGTAAGTTGAAGGAGAAGGTGCATGTGGTTGCGTTGTCGAATCTTGCACGGGAGTTTTATCAGCATTTGTGGAAGGAGTTTGATCTTCATGGATTGTTTCATCAGGAGTTTACGTCGTTTGAAATTGGTGTGTCGAAGCCGTATCCTGAGATCTATGAACATATTATGGCTGAGCTGGGGTTGGATGGAAAGGAGCTTCTTTTTTTTGATGATAAGGAGAAGGGAGTGAATGGTGCAAAGGCTGTTGGGTGGAATGCCTTTGTGTATACGGATGTTAAGGAGTTGAAGAAGGTGCTGTTGAAGTTTGGTTTAGAATAGGGAGTCAGTCTATGCGTCTTCGTGTTTCTATGTCGTATACTTTTCCTGATGGTCTGGTTAGTGTTGGTCTTGTTTGAGGTTGGAGTGTGAATGGGGTGATACGTTCTACTTTTTTTCGTCTGTAGAAGTCCTGGAAGTCGGGATGGGTGTCGATGTAGGGTGGAAGGAGCGAGATGTTTTCAACGACGCTGGCGGGATCGAGTTGTTGTGTCCACATCATTTTTCGTTTGTTGAGGAAAAGACAGCCATCATCAGGTGAGAAGAAAAGGCCACGCACAACAAAGTAGTGGGTATCTTCATCTTTTTTGTATTCAAGTCTGCAACTTTGTGATCTGAGAACAAGATATTCGTTGGCTGCGAGGACAACTGCAGGGTAGTTGGCTCGTGATACTCGTGGAAGGACTGCGTAGAGGCGGTCATCATCGAGTTTGAGTGCGGGTCCGTGGCGGACTGATTTAAAGAGAGGGGGGCAGATGTCTTCTTCTGTTAAGGGAAGGCGTTCCAGGACCGATTCAAAGGTCCAGTCTTCTGGAAAAGGGTAGAGGTTCCAGCCTTTTCGGGCCATGCCCTGGATGAGGGGTACTGGGGAGAAGGTGGCTCTCGCTGTTTGATTTGGGGGGGTTATCCGCGTCATTGGCTTGGGAGGGGGATTTTGTTTTTAAATGTTTTCAAGTTTGGGGGGAAAAAGATAGTTTTTTATAGGTTTCTCTTGTTCAGGAGGGGTATGGCTTTGAAGTTTACGAATACGATGAGCAGGAAGAAGGAGGAGTTTATTCCTCTTGAAGCAGGAAAGGCAGGGTTGTATACATGTGGGCCGACGGTGTATAATTATCCACATCTAGGTAATTTGCGGTGTTATGTATTTGTAGATGTACTTAAACGGGTTTTAGTATTGAATGGACTTCAGGTGAAGCATGTTATGAATATTACAGATGTGGGGCATCTGACGAGTGATGCGGATGAGGGGGAGGATAAGATGGAGAAGGGGGCGGCCCGGGAGGGGAAGAGTGTTTGGGATATTGCTACTTTTTATACAGACGCATTCAAGAGCGATATTACTGCGTTGAATATATTGCATCCAGATGTGTGGTGCAAGGCTACTGAGCATATTAAGGAGCAGATCGAACAGGTTCAGACGTTGGTGGACAAAGGATATACTTATACAACATCGGATGGAGTGTATTTTGATACATCGAAGATTGAGGGATATGGTGCGCTTGCACGGTTGAAAGTTGATGAGTTGGAAGGTGGGAAGAGAGTTGATCTGGGTGAGAAGAAGAATAAGACTGATTTTGCATTATGGAAGTTTTCTCCAACAGATGTAAAGAGACAGATGGAGTGGGATTCTCCTTTTGGCAGGGGATTTCCGGGCTGGCACATTGAATGCAGTTCGATGTCTACGAAGTATTTGGGAGAACAGTTTGATATTCATTGTGGGGGTATTGATCATATTCCTGTGCATCATCCGAACGAGATTGCTCAGGCAGAGGGCGCCACAGGGAAGAAGCCTTGGGTAAAATATTGGCTGCATAATGAGTTTCTTGTGATGAATGAGGAGAAGATGGCGAAGTCTTCGGATGGGTTTTTGCGGTTGCAAACGGTGTTTGATAAGGGGTATAGTGCGTTGGATTTTAGGTATTTTTGTTTAAGTGCAGTGTATCGGATGCCGCTGCAGTTCAGCTGGGAGGCGATGGATGGTGCTAAACAGTCTTTGGAACGGTTGAAGAAGATTGTGCTGGAGTTGAAGGCGGTTGTTGAAGATGCAGTGGTGGAGAAGGCAGAATGGGGGAAGAAGGCGGTGGGGTATGAGGAGGAGTTTGTTTCTGCTGTGAGTGATGATCTGAATACACCCCAGGGTCTTGCTGTGTTGTGGAATGTTTTACGGGATAAGGAGTTGAAGGAGGGGGAACGGTTGTCGCTTGTAGGGTTTTTTGATTCTGTTTTAGGGTTGGGCTTGGCGGATGTTGAGGAGGAGGTTGTTGAGGTTCCTTCGGATGTGAGGAAGCTTATTGATGCGCGGGAAGAGGCACGGAAGAATAAGGACTGGGTTGAGGCGGATCGGTTGCGATTAGAGGTCATGGAGAAGGGGTTTAGTTTGTCTGATACCAAGGAAGGGGTTAAGGTTCGGAGAGGGTAATGGATAGTTCTTAAGACGAGATATTATTTCCACTTTACATAATATTTAAAATCAGTGTTGGCTGGTACTTTTTGCATTCTTCTGCTAGAAGTCTTCTATGACAGTATTCAGGAGAGGATTCAATGCATAAGAGTGTGATGACTGAATCTAGACTTCTTTGTGCAAGGTTCTGGATTTCGGCCTGACAGTTTGGCTGTGTTAGATGTTCTCTGTATCTTTGTTCGAATTGTTTCCAGGGTAATCCTCTTTTATAGTAGTCTCCTAAGAGTTTTGAGGGTGGAGATAGGAGTTTGTTCCATTCGTCATAGCTCTCTCTAGTGATTTGGGGATGAGGAGTTACTCCGTCGTTTAGGGTATGTCGGGACATGACAGATATTCTTCTGCCGTCTGATTCTTTTTTTGGTGCGAGAATTGATTTTGTATTGAGCATGGTAGGGGATAATTAGAGGTATTTTAAATAGGTTAGGGAATGATTTTAAGGGGGTGTTGGTTCTATTTGGAAGAATGTTACTCTGCAAGCTCTACATCAATTTTTAGATTATCATCAATTTCTATGGATGCGGATCCGTAGGTTATGGTTTGGGCGAGGACGGTTCCTTTGATATCCTGTTCTACGAGTTGGATAAGTTTTTTTGTTTTTTGATCGCATTCGATTGTGAGTTTAGTGATTTCTTTTTTTAGTGAGACTTGTTTTTCTGATTTTATTTTTCGTACTCCTGAAAGAATTTTTATTGCTGTGTTGCCTGCTTGTTCTGCTTGTTCATCTTTCCAATGTGGTACTGCTGTTGGCCAGGCTGTTAGGTGGATGCTGTCTTCTTCTCCTTTTTCTCTGAAATAGTTTTGGTATACTTCGTCGGTGATGTGGGGCATTATGGGTGCTGCGAGTTTGAGGATGTTGAGGAGACAGGCGAAGAGGGTGTGTTGTGCTGCTTGTTTTGATTTTTCTCCCCTGGTTTCGGGGTTGTAGATTCTTTCTTTTACTAATTCTAGATAGTTGTCGCAGAAGGTGATCCAGAAGAACTTTTCTACTTCTGCTTTTGTTTTTGAGTAGTCGTATTTTTCGAAGTTTTCTGTTGATGTTTTGATGACGTCGTGGAGTTTTGAGAGGATCCATTTGTCAATAGTTTCTTGCTGTCCTTCTTCTCCGTTCCAGTCTTTGAGGTTGTTGATTGTGAATTTTGAGGCGTTCCAGAGTTTGATAACTGTTTTTTTTCCGGATAACACTTCTTTTTCTTTGAAGGGGATGTCGTCTCCGAGTTTTGTTGCAGCTGCCCAGAATCGTAATGAGTCTGCTCCGTATTTGCTTAAGATGTCTTTGGGGTCGATGGTGTTGCCTTTGGACTTGCTCATCTTCTTTCCTTTTGGGTCGAGGACGAAGCCGTTGATCATGACGTCGTTCCAGGGAATGGTGTTGTTGTGGATGACGGATTTGACGACTGTGTTGAATAACCAGAATGTGATG
>NYYS01000045.1 GCA_002685855.1 Candidatus Woesearchaeota archaeon | reverse complement strand
GTGTGCAAGGGTTGTTTTTCCGCTTGCGGGTCCTCCAATGAGGGAGATGATCTTTGTTCCTGTTTTGGGTATCTTCCTGATTTCGTTGCAGAGTTCTTTAAGAAGGGATGTGTTGTTTAGAGTTAGAGGATGAAGAACGAACTCTTCCGGATCTGGGTGAAGCGGCATCAGTTTATTAATCCTGTTCTATTCAAAAAAGTTTCTATATCTATTTCAGTGATGTTCTCTTCACAGGCGTCTTCATAGGTTATGGCGGGGTGTAGTCGGTGATTTTTTTGTTTACTATGGTTGTTGTGCCTCCTGTGTGTGTTTTTTCCAGGGAGACGTAGTGTCCTTCTCCGAGTTTGGAGATTCTTCGTTGGAAGGTTTTGTAGCTGCTTTTGCCTCCTTTTGATTGGTAGAGGCGGTAGAGGTCTCCTATTTTCTTGCCAGGGCTTTCTTTGACAAGTGAGAGGATGAATTGTTCGTCTTCTTCAAGGTCTGCGCTGCTTTTTATTGTGAATTGGTCGAGTTTTGTTAGTGCGGTTTGTATGTGGGTGTCTGTTACTTGTTTTGCTTGTGTTTCTTCTGCCTGGAGTCCGGCTTCTTTGAGGAGGAAAAGTCCTGTCCGGATGTCTTTGAGCTGGGTTGTTTTGTCTGCGACGCGTTGGAGGAGGGGAGATGTCCAGACACCGTCGAAGAAGGCGTAGGTTGTACGTTCTTTGAGGATGTGGTGGGTTTCCTGGGCGTTGTATTCTTTGAAGTTGAGGATTTCTGGGATGAGGCGCGATTTTATGCGTTCGTCTAGGTTGAGGAGTGCGGATCGGTAGTTGGTGATGCAGATGATGCTTTTTTTGTAGAGGTCTTCGAGGAGTGTGTAGAGGAAGTCGTGGTCGTCGCATTTATCGAGTTCGTCGAAGACAAGGACGGCTGCTTTTTTGTTGATGATTTCTGCGGCTATTTTGCTGAGTTCGTCTGTTTTTTTGTTTTGTGTGAATGCGTAGTTGAGTTCTTCACAGATGCCGAGGAGGATCTTGTAGGTGGTGTTTCGTTGCCAACAGTTGATGTAGATGGTGTGGATTTCGTCTGATTCTTCTTCGAGTTCACGGAGTATGTGTTTGCAGGCTGCTGTTTTGCCTATGCCGGGTGCTCCGACGATGAAGGCGTTTCTGCCATTTCTGTTGTTGAGGAGAGGGGCTATACAGCTGGCGATTCTTTTTTGTTCTCCTTCTCTGAAGGGGAGGAGCTTGGGGACGAATTCAGGTGCGAGGGATTCTTCTGATTTGAAGAGCGTTTGGTCTGCTCTGAGAACGTTGTTGAATATGCCCATGGGTTGCGTATGAGTTCGTTGTTTATATGTTTTATGTAGAGAGGGAGGGGGAGCTGTTTGATTGAGGAGTCTGAAGAACAAAGGAAACAAGAAAAGTTTTTAAACTTACTAGCTTATTAGGGATTGAGGTGAATGGGTGAAGGATGAGGAGAAGTTTTTAGTGGTGGGCATTGCTCTTCTTATTGCTGTAGGAGGGGGGGTCTATCTTATTAATCAACAGGGTTTGGTTTCTGAAGGTTATGCTGATACTGCGGGCCAGGCTACAGAGAGGTTTAATCTTATGGCTGCGAATACAGAGGTGTTGGATCGTACGGTTCTTTCTGACACGACTGTATTGGTGAAGACAGGGAAGATCAGGAGGCTTTATGTTGAGGGCAGGTTTATTGGTAGTGGTTCTGCGAAGATTTGGGTGGATAGTTCTGATGGTGAGAAGGTTGTGTGGGAGACGGTTGGGGAGCCTTTGGCAGAGGTTGTGTTTGAGGAGTCTTCTTCAGGGTGGCCGATTCAGACAGCGTTGGCCTATGGAGGTGAGAATGGCTTTGATGAGGATGATGATGGGATTGAGTTTGCTTCTGCTGCTATTGATTATAGTGTTGCAGGGACCGATGTTTCTGAGTATGATACAACAAAGTTATGTACGCGATGGGCGGTGAATGATATCTTTTTTGAGTGTGATGGAGATGAGCTCTGTTGTGGGGTTGCGAAGGTTCCTATCAGGTATAATGATTGGGATGCTCCTTTTTATCTTCATACTGCATTAGATTCTACAGGGTATGCGAATAAGGTGTCGAGTCAGGTGATCTTTTTTGATATTACTGAGACAGATATTGTGACAAAAGCAGGTTCTATTGCTCATCTTCAGGGTTATTTTATTGATGATGAAGTGTTTACCGAGATAACGGGTTGTGGAGAGACGTGTGTGTTTGAAAGCATAGGAGCTGATCTGGCTTTGAATGTTGAGGTTGAGAACGGGGTTTTGTATCTGGATAGTATTACGTATAGTCTTTTTGATGAGGTTGAGCCTACGACCGATGTTGGTGTAGTGGATGAGTAGGATGGGTTTTCTATAGTTACTCGAAGAGTACCTTAGGAATGATTTAATTACCATATTGCTATTAATTGTTTGTTGGAAATGTTTTTATAATTTGTGGGAATTCTAAGCTGTATGAGTCTTGGAAATCTGGTTCGGAAAATATCTCAACGACTTCCAAAGAGTTTATTGATTGCAGGAGCAGCTACAGCTGCCTTTTCTAGTTTATCTGCTGAGGCAAAGGAGTTTAAAGCGGTACATGTTCAGACGGGTTTGCCTGTGGAAGATGTGGTGGTGGAGTTTGCGGGCGATAGTTTACGAACGGGTGCTGATGGGATTGCGAGTTTTCCAGGAGTGAACTTGGGCGAGCTTTGGGTGCGTCCCCAACAGGTTGTTCACCCTGTTCCACCAGATCATGGAACACCTCGGGATACTACCTATAACACACTACAATGGGTAGAAGTCCTTGATAGTGATCCAGGAGATGAACTTCCAACACGAGTAATTCCTATTGTTCCGGATACGTTGCGTGCGTGGACACGCGAGTTGGACACCTTTGAACCTATGAAGACGTGGAGACCACGTTGGATGTGTATATTCCAGCAACAACAGACTTCTTAGGTATCGATGTAACTCGAGACAGCACCATTGCATTACACCCTTATAATGTTGAACCTGAAAGGCAGGATTTTGGAAATCATAACTTGTGGTTTGTTGATGATCCTTTTGACCTGGTGGCTGTAGAAGTTGATAGTGCTGCTATTGTTGCCAGCGTAGGCGAACATTGGGCAGAGATTAACTACTATCAACCCATGGAAAAAGCATTACAACTATTTGGACAGCTCGGGTTTAAGTATGAGGTTGTTCCTGATTGGCAGAACTCAGGAGTATTATTTGAACTAGATGATCATGCACATGCCGCTAGAACCTACTGGGAAAAAGACGGGATTAAACAATATCAACGTGCAAAAGTCTGGGTTAGTGAGGGAAACATTGGTCAATACGGTGACTTAATTACTTATACTGATATGTTATTCGAAGGTACACATTTCTTTTTGCAGATGCCTGACATGACGGGTAGTCAAGAATACTTACTGAACGTCTATAAAGAAGGTTTAGCAACATCGGATACATTACCGAATGGGTGGGACCTTCAAAGACAACATTTCATGAATGGGTATCCTCCTGGAGCACGATGGATCGGTCACTGGGCTAACAGACCACCAACAGCAATAACACAGCCATCAGATCCTTCACCAAAGATTCCTGGAACAGTGTTATTGGGTCAAAACCACCCCAACCCTTTTAACCCTTTAACCACAATTCCTTTCCATCTTGCTCAACCAGGGCAGGTTCGTGCCTATATCCTGGATGTGCGTGGCGGTCTTGTAAGAACCTTGATAGATGGATACGTTCAAAGGGGAGATCATAACCTGGTGTGGGATGGAACTAACCAGGTTGGAAGAGAGGTGGTTTCAGGAATTTACATTTACGGCATACAAACTGACAATAAAAGAGAAAACAAAAAGCTCATGCTCTTACGGTAAATACTTATTCTATTCTAACATCTTTCAAATTATAAAAGTCCTGTCCCCCAAGACTAAAATCAAAGCAGCAACTTTTTTCCTTTGGATAAGACATCCCTAGTGGAAAATAGCAGTCCGGATCTTCATACCATAATTCAGTAAACGGCAAATACCTACAATCACCAGGGGGATCGGGGTGACAAACCCTTTCCTCAGCCTCACATCTGAGCTGAAAGCTGTTATAGATCATGCCTTCCGGACACCACTTACCTTGATGGCAAAATTCTTGTTTATCATTAGGATATATCTCTTTTATTGTGAATTCTTCGTAGCATACTCCATCATACACACAATCTGTTGGGTTGGGACAACAACTAGAATCATAGGTAGAAGTCACACACGTAGGATAGATAAATTCTCCTGATCTGTCAGGTTTTAACACAGTTCTCACGCATTCTCTCCATCGTGTGTTTTCCCCTCCACAACAATCAGGATCGGGGAAGCCACCACAACCAATACGGGTTCCGAACCTGTCTTCATATTCCATGGGGCAGACGCTGTCATCATCTCCGCAGCAATGGTCTTCGTCTCCAAGTGTGATGCAAGCTTTAAGCTCTTTATCGACCCAGTAGTCTATTACTCGTTCTTTTTTGTCTTCATCGCAGTGGCGGTCGTAGTAGTCGTCGCTGTCGTCGTTGCGGACGCATCCGGATTTTATGGGTTCGTTGCATCCCCATGTTCCATGGTTGGTGGTTTTGGTTACCCAGCCTGATTTGTCTGAGCAGGCGGGTGCAGGGTCGGGGTCTGTGAAGGTGAATCCTCCTGTTGCTGTTACTGCGTTAGATATGGCTATTGTGCCGGGGTTTCCTTTCCAGATGCGAGCATTGGTTGCGCTTACTGAGACTCCTTCACATTGTGTTGGGACACTGGGTACAGTCCAAAGTGTTGTTTGTCGTCCGGGTGCTCCTCCGACTCTGATGCATGTTCTGTCGAACTCTGCCCAGTCTTTTGGTGAGGGTTTGCCTATTCGTCTGCATTCGGGCGGTTCGAATATTGTGCAGGTACTGTAGGCTTCACATTCTGACTGGGTATCAAATAGTTCTCCGCATTTTATGTTGCTTCCCTGGGTTGCCCAGCAGTCGATTGCATCTCCATCCATACGAATACGATATTGATAACTATTCAGATTCAAGCCGTTCTTCCACACACCTGATATGTCTTCTCCACTAAAGGATATTTTGCAGTTTCCACTAAGGTCCTCTGCATCAACCTGTATGTGGTTTCCTTCACCACAGTTTCCATCTATGGTGTAGGTTATTCTGACTGCTTCTCCTTCGATGCAGCCATCGACATCACAGTCGTTTTCTATAACAACGTTTGAGAGCCGACAATCAGAGATACATTCACCAGCACCGTTACACTCGCAGTTAATTCCTGCAGCACATCCGTTGCTTCCAAAACAGGACTCGTCTGTTCCTCCTTCTACGACGGGTGTTTCTCCACACCCATTTGAACAGGTAGGTTCATTACACATTGTGTCAACACAGCCTGTAGAATCATCAGGACAGTTCTCTCCTGGCTCACAGGTAGATCTCCACATACAGGTCCGAGGCAGGCGGGGTTTCCATCACAATCAGAATCATCGCAGTCTTCGTCTCCATCACAATCATTATCAGCAAAGTCTGAACAGGCATTTGCTCCACCATCCAACTCGCTCCCAACACTCCCAGTTCCCTTCCAAAGCCAGCCTGATTCCAACTTATGGCAGGTAATATCTTCTGTTCCTCCACACCATCGTTGGTAGCAGGAGGTAGATAGTCTACATTGTTCGCTGTCTTCAGTAAAACATCCTCCTCCACCCATACAAGCTCCATTGCTACATGTGCCGCTTCCTGCCCCCGAACGTACAAGATAGGTCTCGACATTATAACAGATATCCGGACACGTGGTTGAACAAGAACCACCTTCATTTACAGGGCAGGCAGCATCATTTCCCCAATCAAAAGAAAACTTCAAACAGCACCCTTCTTCTGTAGGATTACATTGATTAGCTCCTGGTGAAGTACATTCGCAGGAAAAACCTTCCGCGCATGTGGGGTGCCAATTAATGCACGTTGATGTGCCGCAGGGACAGGGGGTTTTTACGCAGTTCGGCTCTCCACCCTCGCCACAATAGCACTTCGCTTCTGATAAACCCGCACCGCTCACCTCGCCCATACCTAGAACAAGCAAACCCACACTTACAAGAAAAAGTCCAAGAACCCCCCTCACAGCGCTCATCATACTCTTAATTTAAAGAACATACTATTTATGTATTTCGATTCTTAAAAGAACAATCTATCCTACTAGATAGAGGTAGAATGATCAATATCATAAGAATTTTCTACAAGATAAGATTAGATGTTCTATGTAGCTCTTTATGTCAAATTTGCCTTTTTTCAACATAAGGTTTTTAAAGAGGGTCTCTTTTTCATCTGTATGGAATATGTGAATAGTTGTTCGGGTTCTGAGTATAAGAGCGGTGGCATTGAAATGCAGTGTCGGAGGACATGTGCGATGTATGGAAAATGTAGTTGTGGGCGGCAGTGATAATGTTTAAATAGTGGTTGTTCTTTGGGTTGGTATGGATTATGCTGAGCTTGTTGGGTTGTATGAGGCTCTTGGAGGTATGTCGAAGCGGTTGGGGAAGACCTTTCTTATTTCTCGTATTTTGAAAAAGGCTAAGAAGGATGAGCTGGAGCAGCTTTGTTTGTTGGTTCAGGGCAGGATTTTTCCTGTGTGGGATGAGCGGAAGATTGGGGTGGCTTCGAAGATTGTTGTGAAGGCTTTGGTGAGTACGTGTGGTGTTTCTGCACAGGCAGTTGAGGTGGAGTGGAGGAAGAGGGGGGATCTGGGTTTGGTTGCTGAGGCATTGTTGAAGAGGAGAAGGCAGAATACCTTGTTTTCTGAGACGCTTAGTGTGAAGAAGGTGTTTTCTAATCTTCAGAAGTTGCCTGATATGGAGGGGAAGGGGGCGGTGGATAGGAAGTTGGCGTTGATTTGTGAGTTGTTGAGTTCTGCTTCTCCTTTGGAGGCGAGGTATCTTGTTGGGAATGTTGTTGAGACGTTGCGGTTGGGGGTGGCGGATGGGACGTTGCGGGATGCGATTGTCTGGGCTTTTTTGGAGCCTGCTATTGTATATGATGAGGATTCCTGTTCGATTGAGGTGGAGGATCGTGATGGGTATAATGCGTTGTTGGGGAAGGTGCAGTCTGCGTTTGATACGGTGAACGATTGGGGGGAGGTTGCCAGGATTGCTAAGGAGGAGAAGGTGGCTGGCCTTTTGAAAGTTCAGCCGAGGATTGGGAAGCCGTTGAAGGTGATGTTGTATCCTAAGGCTAAGGATGTTGAGGATGCGTTTAGTATTGTGGGAAGGCCTGCTGCGTTTGAATTCAAGTATGATGGGTTTCGGATTCAGGTTCATGTTGGAAAGGGTATTCGCTTGTTTACGCGAAGGTTGGAGGAGGTTACGGTACAGTTTCCTGATGTTGTGCGGGCTGTTGAGAGTTCTGTTAATGGAAAGAATCTTGTGTTGGATGCTGAGGTGATTGGTATCGATGTTAAAAAGGGAGGGTTTCTTCCGTTTCAGAGTATTTCCCAACGGATTCGGAGGAAGTATGATATTGAGATGATGGCGGAAAAATTTCCTGTTGAGGTTCATTTTTTTGATATTCTTATTGAGAATGGGAAGAGTGTGATGGAGAAGGGGTTTAAAGAACGGCGTGTACTTCTAAAGAGGGTAGTAAGTGAGAAGAAGGGTTCTATTCGTTTGGCTGAGCAGTGTGTGACTGATGATGTGAAGATTGCAGAGGAGTTTTATGAGCGGGCGTTGAAGGCGGGTCAGGAGGGGGTGATGGCGAAGAATCTTGAGGGTATTTATAAGCCGGGCAGCAGGGTTGGGTATGGTGTGAAGATTAAGCCGGTGATGGAGACGTTGGATGTTGTGATTCTGGGTGGTGAGTGGGGTGAGGGTAAACGTTCGGGGTGGATTACGAGTTTATTGGTGGGGGTTCGTGAGGGTGATGGTTTTTTGGCTATTGGAAAGGTTGGAACGGGTTTGAAGGAGTTGGAAGGGGAGGAGCTAACGTTTGCTGAGGTAACGGAGTTATTGAGGCCGTTGGTTGTGAGTGAGGAGGGGAAGGTTGTGAAGGTTGAGCCAAAGGTTATTATTGAGGTGGCGTTTGAGGAGATTCAGAAGAGTCCTACCTATGAGTCAGGGTTTGCGTTGCGGTTTCCTAGGGTGAGGAGGTTGCGGGATGATCGGGGAGTGAAGGATATGTCTACGTTGGATGATTTAAAGCGGTTGTTTGATCAGCAATAGAAAGATTTATTTTGAATGGATGTTTTTCTTTGAATATGACGCTCTATACGCATTCGCTTGTTAATCGAAGAAATGGTGAGCTTTTTGATCTTTGTTTGCAGGATTCTGAGCAGTTGGATTCAGGATGGGTTCATTTTTTAGGATTATCCCGGGATAGAAGTGGGATGATCAGCGTATGGAATAATAGGGCCTATAGGCGTGTTCTTGATCTGGATCTTCGCGAGGATGCAGCTATTGCTATTGGAAGTCTGGAGCGTGTTCATTTTCCTAAGAGAACTGAGTATGCTGCTGTTATTCAGCCGCATCCACGTGTGCCGTATGAGCTTGTGATGACCTGGGAGGGTTTCTTTATTACAGGCGAGAACAGTAAGGTGTTTGATAGGTTTCCCTGCTCGTTTGATGTTGAGAGCGGGGAAGCGTATAAGGGTAACCGGGTTCCTGTTCATATGCATTCGGGTGTGTTGTCTTTAGATAAAGACCCAAAGGTGTTGGGCCCTATGGGATGCGGTATGTGAAAAGTTCGAATGGGGAGAAGGAGATTAAGCAGTATTTTGTTCTGTTGAGTCCTGGTTCGCGGTTCACTTTGGGGGTGCATGCGGATAGTGCTTTAGGAGCAAGGGTTATGGGGATTGCTGATCTGGAACTTCGTGTTGAGGAATTTAAGGATCAGAAATAGCACAATTTTTTCTCTGGCTGTGTGCTGTTGATTGCAGACATTATGGAAGTTTGTTTCAAAATTGGAACATTGTTTCATTTTCGAAAACTTTATATAGAAGGTGTAGGATATCAGAGTATGGACAATAAGGAATTGCTTGAATCGCTCTTTGATAGGAAGACGTTGAAGATCTTGAAGTTCTTTTTTCAGAATCAGGAGCAGGAGTATGGGATTAGGGAGATCTCAAAATTGAGTAAGGTTCCGTTGGCCACCGCATTTCGGATAAGTCGTAAGTTGGTTGTTTTGGGGCTTTTGGAGATGCGTAAGGTGAAAAATCTGAAGTTGTATCGGTTTTGTGAGAGCGATCATACTGCCTTTCTTGAACCGATCCTGGAAGACAAGCGGTCTGCTTTAAGTGAGTTTGTGAAAGAGGCGGCTCAGATGCCCGAAATCTTTACTATCATCCTTCATGGAAAGGAGGAGCGTGAGAAGGCGTCCTTATTAATTATAGGAGAAGAGGTTGATCAGGGAAAGATCAAGGAGCTTATTGTACGCATCAAGGAGCGCTATAACTTCAATATTCGGCATTTGACGCTGCTTCCAGATCAGTTTGATCAGATGTCTACCATGGGATTATATCCTGGTAAGAAGATTATACTGTATGAAAAATAAATATTGAGAAAGATAGGTTAGAAAACAGAAATCTTTAAATACTAGTTTACACATTTATAGCAGTAAAGAAGACGTTGCCTCATTATAAAGTTTTTGGCGTAAACAGAAATTGCTAGGGGATTAGCTACAGCTATATTCTCTAATGAGGATATGTGGCCGAATGGAATAGATAAAGAGAGCACGATTAGATCAACCAAAAAAAAGGGGGATAGGAACAAAATGAATTACACGGTAGACAGCGCAAAGAGGAACTTGGAAGGGAATGGTCTTGAAGTAGGCCAGGCTAACATCAAAGTGATAGGAATTGGCGGGGCAGGTAACAACATGGTTAATTGGCTCTATAAGAAGGGTATTCGTGGGGCTGAAATCATTGCGTGTAATACTGATCAGCAACATCTTAATATGATCGAGTCTGATAAGAAATTTCTCTTAGGAAAGGATATTACTCGTGGTCTTGGCTGCGGTGGTTTTCCTGAGCGGGGAGCTGAGGCAGCACAGGAATCTTTGAATGAGATTAAAGAT
>NYYS01000044.1 GCA_002685855.1 Candidatus Woesearchaeota archaeon | reverse complement strand
CTTGTTTTAGAGTTTTTTAATCAGAGTGTTGAGGAGGTGTATTATTGGTGTTATACGCATTTTCGTCAGGATATGGCCTGTCCATATGCTGATAAGATCGTTGATGTGTTTTCTGCTTCTGAGAATTCTGCGTTTTGGGGGCAGAGCGCGCAACGGTTGAGTTTGCAGCAGGAAAAGGCGTCTCAGTATCTTGCGAGTATTGGGAAGATGGTTAAGGATATGTTTCAGATTGTGCGTGAGATTAGGATTATTAAGGAGAGGCTGGAGCCGTACAAGGCGTGGGGGAAGAGTAAGACTGCTGATGTTACGTTGAAGGGGATCTATATTGATCTGGTTGAAGGGGGAACAAAGAATCCTGGTTCGGTGTATGGGATGTCTCAGCAGGTGGGGTTTACGATCTTGCCGGATCTTTTTTTTAATACGCATGTGTATGCAAGAGAGGATGTCGACAAGGTTATTGATCGGACTGTGGAGAATCTTAAGTTTAATAAGTCTATTAAGAATGTGCTGAAGAGGAAGTTGTTTTCATATCTTACGTGGGTGAAGAATACTGAGGTCGAGTTGGAAAGCAGGATGAAGTTTACAACCCGCTATTTGCGGCAGCATTGGAATACTATTAAGATGTATATGAGTTGGGTGAAGCCGTATTTGCGGAATGTGAAGCGGTTGAATATGCGGGAGAGGCATCAGGATCATCCTGAGATGATTTCTGCGTTTGAGACGAGTATGATCGAGATAGAGGTTTTGTTTAAGAAGGAAAAAACAAAGGGTGTGTGGCCGGTTATTTTGGCTACGTTTAATTATCGTACACGACCGAGTATGAGTTATCGTCAGGAGTATCAGCAGGGTCCGATTCATGTTGGGAAGACTGAGGTTACGTTTCGTGTGTATGGGTGGACCGATGCTATGATTGAGGCGTATAAGAAGTATCGGATGGATGAGGATCTTGAGTTGTTGGGGTTGGTTGATGAGTCTGTTAATGCGGCGATGGAAGCGTTGGGTTCAGAATTAGAGGAGTATCTGTTGGAGGCAGAGGAGCCTTGGGCAAAGGAGAAGAAGGCTGAACGGGAGAAGGCAGAGGCTGAGAAGAATGCTCCGAGGAGTGCGAAAGCCGAATTTTCTAAAAGTATGGAACCGTTTATAGGAGTTTTTTCTGGGGTGAGGGAGATGTTTGGTGCGTTACTGCCTTTGAACCTGAATTTTTCGAGTGGCGTTAAACCTCCACCGAGTAAAGGGGCTATGAAGAAAGCTGCTGCGTCTGCAGAGGGTGCTGCCTGGGCTGTGTTCAAAAACTATAAGAAGGCGCACAAACTTATTACCTGGTAAGATGGCCAAATATGATACTGAGTTAAAGGATTTGTCTCCTTCTGAGCGACTGAAACGGTTGCGTGAACTTCAGGAGGAGAAGAGGAGGGAGCTTGAGGAGCTTGCAAAAGAGAAAGAGACTACATTGAAGTCTACTGAGCAGGCGATTATGGATTCTATTAGTGATATGCACTTTGAGGAGCAGCGTCATTTCGAGGAGGAAAAGGCAAAGGAGGAAGCCAAAAAAAAGGCAGATAAGGAGGAAGAAGAGCCGGAAGTTGTGGGAGGAGAGGAAGAAGAAGAGCCGGAATCTGTTAGTGAAGAGGAGGATGCTGTTGTCCGTGCTGAATTTAGAGAGTATGGTGCTCCTGAGGAAAGATCTGAAAATCCTGCTGATTTGTATGAGTTGGGGAAGGTCTATCAGGGTTTGAAGCATATTTCAGATGGAGGGGGTGGAAAGGGTATTGATGAGAGTGCTGCTGTTCAGGCATTGAACACTGCCTATGATTCTCTTAAGGATATTACTGATAATTTTAGTGAGGGGGAACAAAAAGATCTTAGCGAGGTTGTTTCTGCTATTCAGGAGCAGGTTATTAGTTTGAGTGCTCATGCACAAGGGATTGAGTTGTATAATCTAGGCCAACGGACCGAAACGGTTTTAAATAGGCTTGCGGGGTATATAAGTGAGGTTGATTATACTCCTTAAGGTGTCTGTATGATTTTTAATAATGAGTATTTTCATAGCATGGATCGTGGCTATTATCTTGGCAGTGATCTGATTAATGAGCCTGCTGAGGATGTTGTTCCGCCTACAGAGACTGCTGTTAATTTTGGGCCTGAACATTTGGGTACGTCAGCGAATCCGTTTCAGAATCAGTTGCAGGCGATGCAGGCTCGGATTCGGGAGGGTATTGGGAAGATTGAGTTTAATTTCCCTGGGAAGGGTAAGGGAAGTTCTCAGGCTCCTACTCCGGAGAGTTATGATGCTGAGACAAGGGAGCAGATGCGTCGGCTTGCGGAGTTGAACGAGGTAAAGACAAGTACGCACGCTACGTTTTCTGTTCAGGGGTTTTCGGGGTTGAGTGATAGGGGTTTTAATGATGCTGCACGTGAGCAAAATCTGAAGGAGGTGCGGAAGGCGATCGATTTTGCTGCTGAGGCGACGACGGGTGGAGCGATTGTTATTCATACGGGTGAGTGGAATCGTCCTATCTCTGAGGATTATAAGAAGTCCGAGGGGTTTGAGGCCTATCCTGATGAGGAGAAGCGGGCGACGATGTATATGGTGGACAAGCGAACGGGTCAGTTTGTTGGGGCTATTAGCAAGGATCAGGAGCTGTTTGAGCCGGTGTACAAGACTGCAAAGGATGTGGGAATGGCAGGGAAGAGGGATGCGAATGGTCATCTGTTTGAGGAGAACGACTGGGTCGATATTGATAATAACTGGATCGATCCGGCTGATTCAGATAAGTTATTTGAACGGGTTCCTGAATGGAATAAGGAACATACCCGGTTCGAGGTTCGAAGAAAGACCTGGAAGGATTTTGTAGATGAGGCGGAAGAGTGGAATGTGAAGCATCCTAATAATAAAAGGACTCCGGCAGAGATGTTTTCCAGAACACAGATAGAGAACAATATTCTTCAGGCAAAGGGAAGCAGTTTGTTCTACGCAGGGAACTATGATAGCTCAAAGGAACAGCGAGATAAAATTTTAAAGGCTCTTAAGTTTTATGAGAGTTTAGAGGAAAGTATTCCCGAAAAGGAACGTTGGAAGATGTTGCAGCAGTTTGGAGCAGGAAATCTCATACCTCCTGATACAAAGATGCCTTCTCAGTTTCTTAGAGATAATTTAAAGGAAACAACTGATCGGATGCGGCATATTCATGAGGCATCTTCGGCGGCAGATGCAAAGGCGAAGGAGAGTGAGGAGCTGTTGAAGAATCTTCAGCCTATTGAGAAGGTTGGGTTGGCAAAGACTGCGGATAGTCTTGCGCGTTTGGGGATCTTTGCAATGCAGAAGCAGGAGTCAAAGGGGAAGCATTTGAAGGAGGATCTGTATATTGCTCCTGAGAACTGGCAAACTGAGCAGTTTGGAGGTCATCCTGATGAGTTGATTAAGCTTGTTGAGGCGAGCAGGGCTGAGATGTCGAAGCAGTTGCAGGATTTTTATCATATGAGCAAGAGTGAGGCTGAGCAGAAGGCCAAAAATCATATTAAGAGTACGTTGGATATTGGTCATCTTAATCAGTGGAAGCAGCATCTTATTCGGAAGGAGGGTGAAAGTGAGAGTCAGCGGGATGAACGTTTTAAGGGTTGGCTGATAAAAAAGGTAAGGAAGATGAGGGATAGGGGGGTTTTGGGTCATATTCATATTTCTGATAATTTTGGGTTTGATGATGAGCATCTTACACCGGGAAAGGGGAATGTTCCGATAAAGGAGTTGTTGAAGGAGTTTGAAAAGGCAGGGATCTCTGATTTTGTGATTGAGCCGGGAAGTTTTAATCCGTTGACTACTGTTCCGGATACGTGGAGTTATTTGGGTACGCCTATTCGTACGATTGGTCCTCCGTCTGCAGGAGGTAATTTTAGTGGGATGTTTCAGCGTCATTATGGGGGAACTGCACCTCCATTTTATGTTGTGGGGGCGTATTCTCCGAGTAATGAGTGGAGTTTCTGGAGTGAGGTACCGTTGGAGTAGATGGTTTCTGGCTTTGAGGGGTTGCGTGATTTTTTTTGTGAAGTTGATCGTTCTGAGCGTGTTAAAGGGAGGGTTCCGTATGCGCAGAAGGAGGGAAGGATTTGGGGGGTGAGTAGCTTAGAGAGTTGGTTTTCTGCGTTTGAGCGTATTGGTCTGGAGAGGTTTGATCGTTTTGTTGATTTGGGGAGTGGGGATGGCAGGGTTGTTTTTCTTGCTTCTTTGTTTACAGAGGCGGTGGGGATTGAGATGGATGATGAATTGGTTGAGAGGAGTAGGTTGTTTAAGGGTGAGTTGGAGGAGAAGGGTTTGATTCCTCGGAATCGTATTGTGTTTGAGCAGGGGGATTATTTGAAGAGTGATCTTTCGGGGTTTGATTGTGTGGGTATTTTTCCTGATCGTTCTTTTTTGTTGAGTTTTCAGAGGAAACTGGCAAGGGAGGTGAAGGGTGTTGTGTTGGTGTATGAGCGGCTGCATCTTCCTTCCTTGTTGGGGAAAGGAGTTTCGGTTGGGGCGGAGGATCTTCCTGTGTTTTCATTTGATCTGAGGAGTATCTCTTCTGAAGTGGTGCTAAAACTTTAAGAAGTGGGTTGGGCATGGTGTAGTATGTTTGGAGGAGTGTATGGACTTTGAGATCTTTCGTAAGAAGGCATTAGAGCTGAAAAAGCATGATAAAGCTGTTACAGATGTTGCGTTTAGTTTTACTAAGGCGGCTCAGAAGGAGTTTGGTGATTTTCTTAAGGCCGTTATTCTGTTTGGGAGTGCTGCTCGGAAGAAGCAGAGTGGGAAGAAAGGGCCTATTGGCGATATTGATCTTTTGTTGATTCTGGATGATGTGAGTATTCAGTTTAGCAAGGAGTTGGTTCAGATTTATCGTGTCATTGTGGAGAAGCTTGTTGCCCATATCTCAACACGTATTCATATTACATCGATGAAGTTTTCTTCTTTTTGGGAGTATGTCAGGAATGGTGATCCTGTAGCAGTTAATATTTTGCGGGATGGTGTGGCGATTCTTGATACGGGTTTTTTTGATCCGATGCAACGTTTGTTGTATCAGGGCAGGATTCGTCCGAGCAAGGAGGCAATGTATACCTATTTTGCACGGGCGCCAATGACGTTAAGTAATAGTAAGTGGCATGTTCTTCAGGCTTCTCTTGATCTTTATTGGGCTGTGATTGATGCTGCGCATTCTGTGTTGATGAAGGTGGGTGAGATTCCTCCTACTCCTGAGCATGTTGCTGATCTGCTTGATGAACGGTTGGTGAAAACAGGGTATATGTCTAGTAAGTATCCGCAAATCATGCGACGGTTTTATGCGCTGAATAAGCAGATTACGCATCACGAGATTGGAACGGTTAGTGGTGAGCAGTATGATTCCTATCGTAAGGAAGCGATTGATTTTATTGAAACTATGAAGAAGTTCTTAGAGCAGAAGTAGTCTGAAAGGTAGAGTTGAAAGTTGAATCAATAGTTAAAGAATAGATAGATGAGAAGTTAAAAAAAAGTATAAAAAAGAAAAAAAAGTTATTCTGAAAATTGTCCTGGTTCGCTGCTGATTGCGATGGGTCCTACTTTCTTGCCTGCAAAGTTTTCAAAGGTGAACCAGCCTTCTCCCTGGAGTTTAAAGTTTCCCAGTCCTGTTATGAAGACTGTTGCATTGTCTCCACGGGCATCAAAGACAAGGTTTGATCCTTGTAGCGAAAGCGTTCCATTTCCTGTGTATGTGTAGATGTTTGGTTCTGGGAGTTCTGATAGTTTTTCTTCTCTTTCTCCAAAGCCTTGTGCAGATATTCTTGCATTGTGTGCATAGTCGTAGATGTAGACGACTCCATCGGTTATGTCTTCGATATC
This sequence comes from Candidatus Woesearchaeota archaeon, assembly GCA_002685855.1. GTDB lineage: Archaea > Nanobdellota > Nanobdellia > Woesearchaeales. The sequence goes on along the minus strand of NYYS01000044.1, from coordinate 5,728 downwards.
TATTCCTGTGTCAATGGTTCTACCATCAAAGAGGAGACTGCCTGATCCGTGAACTTCGAGCGTTCCTCCGCCATGGAAGGATTTTCCTTCTCCGTCACCCATGAGGCCTGCAAGTCCGCCGATGTTTGTATCTATTTCATCAGAGGTTGCTCCTGTTCCTCCTCTGAGTACGAGTAGTACGATGACGAGTATGGCAACAATGGATGCAACGCTGATGTAAAAGAGATTTTTATCAGATGTTGTTTTTGTTGTGGGCGCTGCGGTTTTTCTAGATCTTGATTGTTTAGCTTTTTTCTTTGGTGCTGCTTTCTTTGCTCCTGCTCTCTTTGCTGGAACTTTTTTTGTTGTTTTCTTTTTTGCAACGGTCTTTTTTTTGGCCTTTGCTCGTTTTTTTGCCATCTCACTCACCTCTTTAAAATATGAAAAAAAAGAAAAAAATTACTCTGTTGGTTGGATTTGATCACCATCGCCCCAGACAAGAGGTCCTACAATGCGTCCATCCCACCAGGTAAATGTCATTGACCCATGTCCTTTTAATGCGTAGATTCCATCTCCGTAGAGACTTACATCTGCATTCGTTCCTTCGATGATGAAGACGATGTTTGAGCCGGTTGCTGAGAGGCTTCCATCTCCTTCATAGGTATAAATTTTGTCAGGTTGTCTGATTGCGTTTGCTGTTAGTGTGCCTTTTTCGGGTTGTTCAAGCTCTGGAAGTCCAAAGCCGGTTGCTTCAACCACTGAATCTCCTGCGTAGTCATAGATTTTGATTGTTGATGCAGAAAGAGTTAGATCCAAGCCCGCATCATATGTTGCACCTTTGAAGGACATTATTCCGCTTCCTGTTGCTTCAAGTCTTCCATTTCCTCTGAATGTTGAACCTTGTTTAGGAATTGACATTGCTTGTCCTCCCAGGTTGTCATCAGTTGATGAGTCAGAGAGAAGAACGATGGGACTTGTTGCTGTTTGTGCAGCAGAGGAAGTTCCGCCTCTTGTTAGAAGTACAACTATTGCTACGATCGCCACGATCGCCACTAAACTTACATAGACAAGTTTTTGTCCTGTTTCATTTTTTGCCATTTAGGTTCACCTCAACACAGTATTATGCCTTATTTCAGAGTCTTTTATTTAAAAAGGTTGTGGTTGCGTAGTTTGAGGGTTTATCCTGCGAGAAGGCTCATCTGGATAATGCGCAAGTAGAAGGTGGCGTTGTCAAGTACAAAGGTTTCTACAAGGGCACCGAGGAGGAGGAAGATTATTGCTAGGACAAAAAGCGAGACATTATATTCCATGACTGTGTCAAATATTTTTGAGCCGAATTTTTCAGTTAGGAAGCTTTTGGAGATGAGACCTCCTGAGATTGCTGCAAGGATGTAGCAGAGGGATTCCAGAATCATGTGGGGGAAGACGATGAGGAAGATGAGTCCGAGCATGATGAAGGGTTCGGATCCTGAGATTGCTGCTGCATTTCTTGCTGTGACACCGAATATCGTGCCCCACACGCTAGCATTCCAGGTTATAAGGAATACAGCACCATCTCCTGTGAGGAGCGATATGACAAAGCAGGCGAGCATGACCCAGAAGTTATTGATGAGTATTGCCCAGAAAAGGCCTTTTGTAAAGGTTGCACCTCCTACTGCAGCTGTTGAGAGAGGTTCTCCTGAGAGGGTTGCATCTCCTGAGATGGCTCTCATTTCGAGCTGTTCTCTGAAGAGGCTGTTTACCTGGAATGAAGGGAGGACGATGGCTGCCAGGGAGTAGATGATGAAGATGCCGAGGAAGAGGAAGAGGTAGATGCGGATGAAGTTGTTTTCATCTTTCCAGAGATGTTTGATTGAGAAGCGTTTTTCTTTTTCTTCCATGTGTTCTTCTATTGAGAAGAGTTTGTAGAGTTCTGGGAGCATGAGAATTGCTGTGAATGCTACTGCTACGAGTGCAGGGTCTGAAGGGAAGAGGAGTGATGAGAGGATAATACCTATGATGGAGTAGCCTCCTCCGAGTAGAAAGGCATAGGTGCTTTTTTTTTCGAGCCAGTTTTCTGGAAAGAGGTGTTCGAGTACCATAGGGGGTATTGAATGGTCTTAATTAAAAAGTTTTCGCAGAAAGCGCGTGTTTTGTTTATAAAAGAGGCCGGGTAGAATTATTAATGAAAAAAGAAAAAAGAAAAGCTCTTTATTTCATGAGCTTTGCTGCAAGGACTACGATTACTAAGAGCAGTAATACAATAATCACGACCATTCCACCGAGGTAGGCAGGGTTTGCTGCGTCAAAGAACATGTCTCCACCGTCTACAGGTTCTCCGTAGGTAACTGCGCCTGTGAATCCCTCTTGTGTGTCTTCTGGTTGAGAGCCGACGTTTACAGAGATACCATTATCTGGAGTGGTTGTGGTTTCTTCTGGTTCTTCTTCAGGCTCTTCTTCAGGCTCTTCAGGTTCTTGTGGGGGAGGTGTGGTTGTACACTCTTCGACTGTTACTGTTCTTGTTGTGAAGTCGCTTGGTTCGTCAAAGTCGTAAAACGTTTTTATTGAGAAGATGTAGCTTCCTGCTGCTGCGGTTGTTGGGATGATTGCTTGCAAGTTTTTTGTTTCGGAATCATCTTCATCGAGTACGAAAGGTTCTGTTTCTTCGTCGATGACGAGGTCGAGGTTTGATATTCCAATGACTGCTTCGTCCTGATCCTGTGTTCCAAGGTTTTCAACTCTTATTTCAAAGGTTACGAGTCGGCTTGCTCCGCATGCGATTGTTGATGGTGTTACATCCACGGCGTCGATATCTACAACATCATTTTCTTTCTCGATCTCTACATCGAATTCGATGTATAATCCGTGTTTTGCGCCGTTTTCATCATCTCCGAATGCAGATAGGGTTAGTGTGTAGTCATCTTCATCAACGTCTTTGTCGACATCGTAGAAGAAGCTGATAGTGTCATCTTTTTTTGCTTTTATGTCTCCGATGTTGTCGTCGTCTTCAAAGTCGAATTCGTCATCATCGCTGGAAACAAGTTCTACTTCGATGTCTTCTATTGTGCAGTCACCACCATCTTTATCGCAATTTCCGTTGTCGCTGAAGGTGTTTTCTACTTTGATTTCGAGTTCGAGTTCGTCTCCGGGTTCAACATCATCGACGTTGTCTCCGTCTTCGACCTTTTCTCTTTTTGTGTTAATGTAAAGGTAGACGTTATCAAAGTCAAGGTTGTTTTCTGCCTGCATTTTAATGTCTGTTGTTGTTGCAACGAGTGCATCTGCTGCAACAGATAGGGTTGCGACGTTGAATGATGCAGGATCCAGATTTTCATCAACTGCGTCAAGGTTTAGAGGAATGAGTCCTGTTATCTTGAATGTAGTTGTTGCGCCTGGTGCAAGGCTGGTGATTGTTGAAGGGCTGATGTTGATCTCTGTTTTTCCTGCATATCCTGATAGGATTTCAGATGATAGAACGATGTTTGTTGCTGTTTCATCTCCTTCGTTCTTGATGGTGATTGTTTTTTCGATCGATTGTGCACGTTCCTGGTTTTCTCCGCCTAAGAGGACTGTTGACATATCGAGTGTGAGGTTAGCTCCGCTTACCTCCGATATTGTAAGTGTGTATTCCTGTTCGTCTGTTCCCAGATTTCCATCATCTACTGATAGTTTTACTGTGTGGGTTCCGATGGTAGGGCTTGCCCAGGATACTACTCCTGATGTTGCGTTGACGTTCATTCCGCTCGGTCCTGTTACAAGAGCGTATGTAAGGGGATCGTTGTCAGGATCTGTGGCAACTGCAGCGTAGGTGTATGCTACTCCTTCGAGGCCGGTTGTTATAGGGGTGCTTGTGAATGTTGGGGGGCGATTGACATCCGTTACAGTGATTGTGGATGTGTTTGAATCCTTTGTTAGGTTTCCTCCCAGTTCTTCTACTGTAAATAGAATATCGTAAACGCCTGCATCTGTAAAGGAAGTATTCCACTCAAAGAGAACTGGGTAGCCCTCTAGTATTTGGCCAAAACTTACATTGTCTGTGTATTGGAGTGTTTCGTTCCCATCATAGGTTGTAAGTGCAGTAAGATCGATTGTCGCAGTTTCATTTTCATTGACATCGACAGATGCAGTACCAAGTGTTAATGTGGTTGCAAGTGCGCTTTGTACTGTCAAGAGTACTAAGCAGAAAAAGATGAGTCCTGAAACGATTGTTTTTTGTGCTTTCATTCTGTAAAACCCCCTTGGTTTATCAAGATGTGTAATGTGTTGTTACTCCGAAGTTAGATCAGCTTTTAAAGTTTGTTGTCTTCAAATATGCTATACTGCAAAACATAGTTTCCATTCGTGAGTAACAATGAATATTCATGATGTTGAAGTAGTATATAAATCTTGCTACTTTCTCTCTCTATAGCCAGGATAAGAGTTGCAGGATTAGAAAGATATATAAGTATGTAATCAAAAAAAAAGGCATGGAGAGGGAAATGGAGGTTCCGAACAAGAAGGTGTGGCTTATTGTAGGGCTTATAGGAGGTGTTATGCTTCTCTTTTTCCTGATTCGGCCTGCTATTCAAGGTTATCTTGTGTATGACCAGATTAAGGATTCTGGAAAGGATATTAGTACATACACTATTGATTTTGAGGATTTAGAGCATAATTTAGATATTCAGGGGGCGAATCTTTCTAGCTGTTATGATTTCAATCATAAGCTTCTGGAGAGGATTGATGGGATGGCGGTGTTGAATAATGATTGTAATCAGGAGTTACAGGAGCTGTCCCAGAGTTATGGGGAGCTTGAGAAGAACTCTGAATTGGATGCTAGGGATCTTACAAAGCATTATGAGGATGAAGCAGACTATTATGAAGGAGTTATTGACAATCTTCAGGATGCTTTAGTGGAGAAGGATCGTGAGATCGATGAGGCTCTTGATGATTTTAGGGAGAAACAGAACGAGTTTGATACCTTAGCCCAGAATTCTGCAGCCAATATTTGCTGTAAGATGAAGGTGGATGATCCGGATATTGATTCTTATTCTGTTGTGGATATGAATGTTGTCTGCAGTTCTGTTGGAGAATTTGAACTTTCTTGTTAGTTAGTAGCGTCTAAATCGTCTTGGGCCATGAGAAAGTGATCTGTGGGGTTCTGATTGGACATATATGTTTTCTTCTAGGGGCCTTAAATAAGAGGTATGGGTATCAAGGTTGCGGGCGGGTGTATCAATAAAGACTGCCCGGAATATCTGTTTGCATCGACTAATTTTTTCAGTGAGATAGGTTCTGAATGGGCTTCTTTTTGGCTGAGCTACGGGATCTATGGGATGGGTTTGTGTTTGTTCTATAACGAGTTCAAGAGGATTTTTCTGAGATGGGGCGGGTTCTTCTTCTGGAAATGAGGTTCCATTAAGTTTGGCAAAGTGTTGGATTGAAACTATAGAGCGATTTCTGACATAGTGTTGTGCAGGGGTTTCTTCTTTTGCCATCTATTTGAGAATAAGGAATTCCTTAAAAAAGTTTTTTGTTTCAGCGTTTGGAAAAGTTAAAGATGTCTGAAAGATCTATCTCTGGTTCAGCTGGCTTTTTTTCTGGTTCTGGCTCTTGGACGGGTTGTGAGGGCTGTTCAAGAGGTTCAGGGGTTGTTTTGAGGCTGAGAAAGTCACCTGTTTTTTCAGCGGTTTCAGTGGGGGAGTTTGGTTCTGGTTGCTGATATGCGGGTTCTGGCTCTATAGAAGGTGTTTGTTGTGTCTGGAAGTCAGGCTCTGGCTCTGTAGGGGGCGTT
>NYYS01000043.1 GCA_002685855.1 Candidatus Woesearchaeota archaeon | reverse complement strand
TTCTTTATGTTTTACACCAAAACGATGTTCTTCGTCAAGAATAATGAGTCCAAGGTTTTCTGTGTAAACGTCCTCCGACATTAGCCTGTGGGTGCCAACAAGAACATCAACAATGCCTCGGGCAAGGGCCTCAATAATTTTTATTTGTTCTCGTTTTGTTCTAAAGCGAGACAAAAGCTCTACATTAACCCCAAGGGGAGAAAGGCGTCGCCCAAAGCTGATATAGTGTTGGTTTGCCAAGACAGTTGTTGGGGCCATAACAAAAACAACACGATCACTTTCAACTGCCCTTATTGCCGCACGGAGGGCTATTTCTGTTTTTCCGTACCCAACATCTCCACAAACCATTCTATCCATTGGGAGGTCTTTTTCCATGTCAGAGTCAACATCATACAAGGCCGACTCTTGCCCGGCAGTTTCTTGAAAAGGAAAAGACTCACAGACGGCCCGATAAAAACCACCCTTCTTTTGGTACACAAAACCACGAGAACCCTGTCTTAATGCGTGAGTTTTAAGAAGGTCCTTGGCAATAGAGCGAGCATGTTTTTTTATTTTATCCTTTTTTCTTTTCCACAACCCGGCCCCCAGCGACGAAAGCCTTGCAGAGCCCTCCTTGACTCCAACAAGCCGATGTAGTCTGTTAAAACTGTGAGCGGGAACGAAAACAGAGCCGCCACCTGCATATTTAATCTTAATGCAATCACTGCCGCCAGTTTTTTCTATTCCACGATAAATACCAATTCCAAACTCCTCATGTACAATATTTTCACCCCACACGAGGTCTGAAATATCAATAATTTCCATATGTTGTTCTTCAGGATCTCCAAACACAGCCCAGCGGGACGGGGGGGCCTTAGAAGGGCCCGAGAGGCTTTCGGCCCCAAAAACAACAACACCAAAACCTACCAAGACAAACCCACTTTCTAGGGGTGCTCTAATTTTTTTCGCGGTGTAACCTGCAGGCAAAAAAGAGGAAGGCTCGACATAGGAGCTGCGCTCATAAAACGAAAAAAAACAAACAGAAGATTTTTCTTTAACGACCCTTTTTATAGCCTGTTGGGATATTTCCTCAGACTCTAAAGGTAGAGCAAAAGAGCCCGGGCCGTCAAGGCAGACCCGATACCCTCCACCGGGACCATGCTCAACACCGTATATATTAATAGAGTCATTAAAAGAAACAAAAGATAACAGGGTTTCCTCTTTCTTTTTGTTTTTAATAAGACGAGGAAGTAACACAACCCCCTTCAGGTGCCTAACCGTTCTTTGTGATTGAGGGTTAAACAGCCGAATAGAGTCTATTACGTCGCCAAAAAACTCTATTCGAATTGGGTTTCTTGAATAAACAAGGTAAAAATCTAAAATCCCACCCCTAACTGCATAACTTAACGGGCTTTCCACTCGATCAGTTTTCTGGTACCCCCAACGGTCTAAAAAACGAAGAAGAGCACTCATTTTTAGTGTCTGTTTCAAGCGAACAGCAAGTTCTTCATCGCACGAGCGGATGCGGGGAGAGCGTGCCCGCTCAAGGGCAGAAACTGTTGTAAAAACTCTTCCACCTCGATTCCCAGAAAACAAAACAGACAGAGCCTCTTCTGTATATCGCTGGTTCTCTGAAACAAACCCAGGAACGCGGTCCTTTTTTGGCTCCAGGCACGGCAAAAGAAACGAAGAGTCGGGACACAACCCATAAGCCGCAGTATAGAGACGGGTTGCGGTTTTTTCGTCCGCAGAAATTATAACAAAAAGACCAACAGAAGACGAAGAGGAAAGAACTGCCATTGTGGCGGCCTCCAAAGAAAGAGAACCCTCAACCTCTCCTTTTGTTTTTAAAATTGTTTTTTTATAGAAACTTAAAAAGTCACCTATTGAACAAAAACCTGTTTCACGTGAAACCACAAGCTACCTATAAAGAAAAACAGACAATACCGCAATGTCAGAGGGGTTAACACCAGAAACTCTCATGGCCTGGCCAAGAGTTTCTGGTTTGATTATTGATAGCTTTTCTTTTGCTTCCCGAGAAAGGCTAACAACCCCCTTATAGTTGAAGTCATAAGGAATCTTTTTTTTGTTTATTGATGACAGTTTTTTTATTTGGTCTTTTTGGCGCTTTATATATCCATCATATTTAATAATGGTCTCCGCCTCAAGGGCAGCCTCTTCAGCCAGTGAAAAAAAAAGGGTTGTGGCCTTAAGGTGTTCATCTAAAATGTGCTCCTTAAAGTCTTTTATAGAAACACGGGGCCTTTTTAAAATATCTATTATTGGTTTTTTTTGTTTAACCAGAGGTTCTCCGATTTTTTGTAAAATATGATTTAGAGCCCTTTTACTCAGAGAGACCTGGGTGGCGCTGACCATGGCATTAGTAAGGTTTATTTTTTTTTGAAGAACAGAAAGCTCTCTTTTTGTTAAAAGGCAATGTTTGTCTGAATGCTTAATGAGCCGGCTTTCCGCATTGGAATATCGAAGAAGCAACCGATATTCTGCCCTGGAGGTAAACATTCGATAAGGCTCAAGCGTGTCCTTTGTTGTAAGATCGTCAAGCATTACCCCAAGATAAGAGTCTTCCCTAGAAAGAAGAAGAGGCTTTTTATTCAAAACAAACATAGCGGCATTTATACCAGCAACAAGTCCCTGGCCAGCGGCCTCTTCATATCCAGAGGTTCCGTTTATCTGTCCTGCTAAAAACAGACCAGAGACGGTCTTGGTTTCAAGGGTCGTTTTGAGCTGAGACGGAGGAAAAAAATCATACTCAATTGCATATCCGGGTCGCAAAAGTTCAAGGTTTTTGAGGGCAGGAACCGCTCTTAGGGCCTTTATTTGCGTGGACATTGGAAGGCTTGTAGAAAAGCCATTTAAATAAACCTGACCTGAATTGCGCCACTCCGGCTCAAGGTAGAGAGCGTGCTCATTTCTCTTTGGAAAACGATATATTTTATCCTCAATTGAGGGGCAATATCTGGGGCCACGCCCAACAACGTCCCCGGTGAACATAGGGGAAAGGTGCATGTTTTGGTTTATTATTTTATGAGTGACCGTGTTTGTTTTGGTTATATAGCACGGCAAGTTTGGGGAGGAAAAAACAGAGGTAAAGTGTGAAAAAGGAGAAGGTTCCCTGTCTCCAGGCGAAACCGAACATTTAGAAAAATCTATAGAAGATGTTTTTATTCTTGGGGGGGTTCCTGTTTTTAACCTTGAGGAGCAAAAACCAAGAGAACGCAGAGATTCTGTAATCCCATGACTATGCCTTTCCCCCATTCTTCCGGCTCTTGTTTTTTGTTCTCCAATATGAATAAGCCCATTTAAGAAGGTGCCACAGGTTATAATAAGTGCACGGCAAAACAGCACTTTTCCCGACAATAAAACAACCCCAGACACACCCCCTCCGGAGGTGTTTATTTTTACAACCTCTCCCCGCAAAATAGACAGGTTTTTAGGAGAAGAAACCCTGCGCAACACCTCTTGCTCGTATATCCTTTTGTCAACCTGTGCCCTTGGTGACCACACCGCCCTTCCTTTGGACTTGTTTAGCATTTTATATTGAAGAGCAGAAAGGTCAGTAATTTTTCCCATTATTCCACCAAGAACATCTATTTCTCTAACAAGCTGGCCCTTTGCAAGGCCACCAATCGATGGATTGCAAGACATTCTACCAACAGCCCCCGGGTTGATGGTTACAAGGGAAACAGAAAGGCCGAGCTTCACGCAGATTAGGGAGGCCTCGGCCCCGGCATGCCCACCGCCTACAACAATAACATCAAAAAATGGAGACGGGCGTTTCACGTGAAACTATTTTCCAACACAAAAAGAACCAAAAACACTATTAAGGATTTCATCAGTAGAGGTTTTTCCAAGCACAGCGTCTATTTGTTCCAGGGCATCGCGAAGTTCAAAAGAAACTAGTTCGAGTTGTGGGTTTCCCTTGGAAGAAAGTAGGTTTGTTGATTTTTGAATACAACAACTTATTTTTTTTAGAATTAAGTTTTGCCTGCCTGTGGTGACGGGGACAATAGGGCTAAGGGAAGAAAAGAGCCCCATGTGTTTTTGAAGAGCATCTAATAGTTTTGGAACACCAAAAGAGGTTTTAGCCGAGATAATACATGCGCTAGGAAACTTATTTTTGAAATAAAAAATTTTTTTCTTGGTACACAAATCGGCTTTGGTTATTACATGTATAGTTGGCCCGCTAGAGATTTTGAGATGTTTTTTCTTAATAGGGATGTCTGCCGGTGTAAGCGCAAGCACACAGTCTGATCGGGTTATCTCTTTTTTGGTCCGAACTACCCCTTCTTTTTCAATTTTGTTTTTTGAAACACGAAGGCCCGCTGTGTCTATAAGGGTAACGGGGGTTCCCCCAATTGAAATAGAGGCCCTAATGGTATCTCTAGTTGTTCCTGCTTCAGGGCCGGTAATTGCCCTATCAATGCCAGAAAGACAATTAAGGAGTGTTGATTTTCCTGCGTTTGGCGCACCGCAAATCACGACGTTTGCCCCATCGTTTAGCATTCGAACTGAGTTGTGACTTTCCAGGGCAGTCTTTATGGTTGCTTGGATGGTTTTAAGGGACAACAGGGAACGAGAGACAAGGTTGGGTTGCAGGCAGTCCTCGCTAATATCTAGCTCAAACTCAATCTTCACCAAAAGGTCTTTCAGTTCTTTTTTTATGGTATTCATTTCTTTTGATAAATCACCACAAAGTATTTTAAAATTTAAAGATGCGCCTTCCGCGGTTTTAGAGTGAATTAAAGAGGCAACGGCCTCTGCCTGAACCAGGTCCATTTTGCCATTTAGAAAGGCTCTTTTGGTGAACTCTCCAGGGTCGGCTGGCCGCGCCCCAGAGGTACAACATAAAGAAACAATTCGATTAACAATTGAGGGGTTTCCGTGGCAAGAAACCTCTATGGTGTCTTCACCGGTATAGGAGTGGGGTTTTTTAAAAAAAGTAACAACACTCTCTTCAAAGGGCAGGCCGTCATTGTCAATAATATTAACAAGAGTAACGGCCTGATGTTTGAATTGTTTGTTTTTCCTATTGGTTAAGGATATCTTTTTTATGATATTTTTGGAGTCTGGACCGCTTATTCTAATCACAGATATCCCGCCGAAACCGTGTGGGGTTGCGACAGCAACAATAGTATCCGAAAGGATCATTGTTTTTTTGTTAAGATTTTTTTATTAACAGAGGGGGTAAGGTATTTTTGTTGTAGGATAGTAAGAACATTAAAAAGAGTGTAATATAGGTTAAGCCCAGAGGGAAAACCATTAAACAAGAGAACAAAAAATCCCGTCATAAAGTAAGACATAAATTTTTGCTGTCCTGTTGCCTGTGTTGGCATCATTTTTTGTTGGACAAACATAGTTACTCCCATTATTATGGGCAGAACCGCGAAACCGTCTCCATATAAAGGGATAGAGAATGGAAGCCTAAAAATAACATCCGGAGCGGAAAGGTCAGTTATCCACCCAAAAAAGTATGCCCCGCGTAGTTCAATAGTAGAACGAAAAACCTGAAAAAGAGAAATAAGCAAAGGCATTTGAATTAGAAGAGGCAAACAGCCACCAAGCGGGTTTACGCCATGTTCTTTGTATAGGTTCATTGTGGCCTGGTTTAATTTTTGCGGGTTGTTTTTGTGTTTTTCTTTTAGCCGGGCAATTTCTGGCTGAAGAGCTTGCATCTCTTTGGAGGACTGGTGGCTCTTTTTTGTTAAAGGAAAGACCATTATTTTAACGACCACAGAAAACAATATTAAAACCACTCCATAGTTAGGAAACCAGCGATGAAAAAACTTTAAAAGCCATAAAACACCTAAGGATATCGGCCGAATAAGGGAAAATCCAAAGTTCATTATACTAGGAAGGCCCTCGCTTACCTCCCTTACCGCATCATACTCGAGCGGCCCAAGATACAAAGAAACGATAGAGGACTGGTTTTTGTTAAAACCCATTCCCATGTTATAAACAGGAACAGGTAATGAACCCGCTTTTTCCTCCTTTAGCCCCACCCAACAAATATCACTTTCTTCGTTAGGCAAAAAAACAGAGGTGAAATATTTAGAGCGTATTGCCACCCAATCTGTTTTACCCCGAACGACCTCCATAGCGCCGCCTTGGTTTTTTTCAATACCGGGAGCCACTTTTTTAAATTGATAACTGTCTCCTGCCTGATATACATAGCCATTGAAATATGTAATATCGTCCTTAATGTTTGGCTCTGTTGGGGGGAGCCCCCCCTCCCAGGTTATTGAACAAAAGTCGCCCAAAACCCGCTCAGAGGCGTCGGTCATATCCGCAGAGACCTTAATCACATAAGACCTTGGTTCAAATGTGAGCGTTTTTTCTATTGAAGTTTCTTCATATACAGTAGAAAACCTTAAGAGAAAGGGGCTCCCAAAAACCTCAACATGTTGTCTGGACTCATCTGTTAGCCATGGGTCTTGCATTGAAACATACTCACCATAAATATTTTGGAAAGATATTAATAGATTGTTTGAGTTAATATCAGAAATTAGATTTACCTGGGAAGAGTCAGCCAGTAGGTATTTTTTAAGATCAAAACTTTTAATAGAGCCACCGCCAGCGGAAGAGATAATGGCAGTATAAAGAGGGGTGTCAACTGTAATGAGTTTTTCCTCGTGTTTAGTTATTGAAAGAGCACTTTGTTTTAAGTCAGGGGTCGCTTCTGCTTTGGGCGCCACGTACATACAACTTCCGTCGTCGTCGGTTGCATTTATGTCGTAGTTGTTTGCATCCGGGTCTGTGCATCCAGAAACAGGAAATGGGGACCCAGAAACAGGTGAGATTGCCTGAAAATAATAGGGCATTAAAATTATCACCAAGGCAATAAGAAACATGGCTAACAAAGATCGTCTATCCATTTTTATAGTGGATCATAACCTCCAGGGTGAAGCGGGTGACACTTAATTAGTCTTTTTATAATTTTAACTAAAGCAACAAAAGAGGAGTGTTTTTTTACTGACAGCAAAGCATAATGTGAGCAAGTCGGAGAAAACCGACACCGTGAACCTAAAAGCGGAGAAAGAAAAACTTTATAAAACTTAATGGTCGCCCAAAAAAATAAAAGAACAGCCCTGTCGACCGCCCTTGCGGCTGTTGAAAAAAACACCCGGCCCTATACGCTAATGGACCGTCGGCCTCGCTGGCGACGGCGGGACAAAACCCTTCTTCCGGCCTTGGTAGACATTCTTTTTCTAAAGCCGTGAGTGCGCCTCCTTTTTTTATTATGAGGTTGATATGTTCTTTTCATAAAAAAGCCTTATTATTTAGCCGGGAAAGATACGCCATCTTTATATAAAAAAACAAAATTATTAGATGGGTTCTTAATTACACTTAATTATATATGGAAACAAAAAAACAATGGATTTAACATATTTACACTAGGAAAAAACAGAAAATAGTGTTTAATTTTACAACGAAGACCGCAAAAAACAAAATGTGGATAACCTGTGGATAAAAAACAAAAATACAAGTCAGCATGGCAAACAATAAAAACATCTATTAAAATAGAAATGCCGAATCAGGCCTTTAATACGTGGATTGCGCCAATCAGGCCGGTAGCCCTAAACGAACAAGAGCTCATTCTCGAAGTTCCAAATCAATTTTTTTATGAGTGGCTGGATACTCACTACAAAGATACAATAAAGAGAAGGGCTGTTGACAACTACGGGCACCCTCTAAATATTAAGTATACCGTGTCTACCAGAAAAAATACTATCATAAACCACAACGATAGAGAAACAGAAAAACAAAAATATAAAAGACCCGTCCCCAACTTTATAAACAAAAACCACAGATTTAGTTCTTTTATCGAAGGTGTTAACAATCAATTTGCAAAAGCCGCTGCAATGTCCGTTGCTCAAAACCCGGGCGAATCTCATTATAATCCTCTCGTCATCTATGGAGGTGTTGGACTAGGAAAAACACATTTGCTTCACGCAATAGGTAACCACGCACTGGCAAAAGGAATCAGTAAAAAGGTTGTACTTGAGACAAGCGAACGCTTTACACAGGAGTTCATTAATAGTATACAAAAAAACACCAACGGAGAATTCACTAAAAAATATAGGAACACAGATTTGCTGCTTATCGATGATATTCAGTTTTTTAAAGGAAAAGAACAAACACAAGAACAATTTTTTCATACCTTTAATGAATTACAACAGCTCAATAAGCAAATAGTTCTTTCTGCAGATACCTATCCAGGAGACATGAGGGGTCTTCAGGAAAGACTGGTCTCAAGATTTCAATCTGGGCTCTCTGTGGACATTCAACCCCCTGACTTCGAAACAAGGGTTGCTATATTGTTGGAAAAAGCACAACAGAGCGGGCTAGAACTTCAATATGACCTTGTCGAATTAATTGCTACCCACATAAAAACCAACATACGCGTTTTAGAGAGCATTATCATCCGCTTACTTGCAAACTCATCGCTACATGGAAAAGAAATAAACAGAGATCTGGTTGAGGAAGTTATAAGAGAAAAACTAGGGAAGGAAATGATTTTAGAGCTGAACCTGGAAGATGTTGTAAAAAAAGTCTCAGACATCAGGAACTTTCCAGTTAAAATAATTGTGGGCCCATCAAGAAGAAAGGAAATTGTAAAAACAAGACACTTGGCAATGTATCTTTGTAGGGAACTAACAAACAACACCCTGACATCGATTGGACTTTTTTTTGGAGGAAGGGACCATACTACCGTTATACATGCGTGTTCCCAGGTAGAAAAAGTTTATAAAAAAAAGATAGCTGTTACAAAGTTTATTGATCAAATAAGCAGGGATCTCTCTGTTGCAAATTTTTGACATATTATAAAAACATTTTTTACGAAAAACCCTTTTGCGCACACTGTTTTCGATAGGTTTTTATAGGCCGCCTTAAATAGATAAAATCCTAATTGGTGTTATTCTAGACAAATATGGTAATCAAAACACCCAACCCCCGGGAGATATTGTTAGCAAATGAGTTCTGGTATGTTTTGGCAATTCCGAGATAGATTTGCGGCTAAACATGAACAAAGGAACTGTGAAATATTTTTTAAATATAAAAAAAACAACACTGATTATGTGTGCGGGGCTTCTTTTCATGTTCTTTTCCTCATTTTATCAACTTATTTATGGCCAAGGAAAAGGAACCAATGAAACCCTAAACGGAAAAATGCAGGTTCTCATTCAAATCATAACGTATATAAATGAATATCATTTTGAAAAGGTAGACCTAGCAAAGTTGATGGACGGAGCCTTTGAGGGTATTATGAAAAAACTAGATCCACACTCGGTTTACATTCCCCCAAAAGAGCTGGAAGATAGCGATGAAAAATTTAAGGGAAAGTTTCAAGGCATTGGAATAGAGTTTGATATTTTAAATGGATACATCACTGTCATTACACCGGTGGCGGACAGCCCCTCGGAGCGAGCTGGCCTACAGCCGGGAGACAAAATTATCAAAATCAATGGAGAGGACGCATATGAAATAAAAAAAGAGCAGGTGTTTGAAAAACTCAGAGGAAAAAAGGGGACACCGGTCGATATAACCATAAAACGAATAGGAACCAAAAAACCATTTAATGTTACCATTGTAAGGGACAATATTCCAATTTATAGCGTCAGAGCAGAAATAATGGTAGACGACTCTACTGGATATATCCGCCTCACAAGATTTTCAGCAACAACCAAACAGGAAGTAGAAAAGGCAATTAAACGACTAAAAACAAAAGGAATGAAAAGGCTTTTGCTTGACCTAAGAAATAACAGCGGGGGATATTTAGAGCAGGCAGCTGGGATTGCCGATTTATTT
>NYYS01000042.1 GCA_002685855.1 Candidatus Woesearchaeota archaeon | reverse complement strand
TGTTGCAGGGATCATAGGGATGCATATCGCGACACGGGCAAATGTTCGGACCACAGATGCTGCACGAAAGAGTATTGGGAGTGCTTTGACTGTTGCGTTTAGAAGTGGGAGTGTGATGGGCTTGTCTGTTGTTGGACTTGGTCTTATCGGAATTGGTATATTGTTCTGGATGTTTAAGGATGCTGGATTGATCTATGGATTTAGTTTGGGAGCATCAAGCATTGCACTTTTTGCAAGGGTTGGGGGAGGTATCTATACCAAGGCTGCTGATGTCGGGGCCGATCTTGTAGGGAAGGTTGAGGCAGGTATTCCTGAAGATGACCCCCGAAATCCTGCCACGATTGCCGATAATGTAGGTGATAATGTGGGTGATGTTGCGGGCATGGGTGCTGATCTTTTTGAGAGCTATGTTGGAAGTATTATTGCTACGATGGCGCTAGGCTTTGCGGCCTATGGAACAAATGGCGTTGTTCTTCCTCTTATGATTGCTTCGGTAGGGATTGTTGCAAGTATTCTTGGCGGATTCTTTGTCCAAGCAAAGAATGAGAAAAAAATTCATACTGCCTTGCGGAATGGATTGTTTGCTGCGAGCGGTATTGTCTTGATTGCTGCCTGGTTCCTGGTAAAAGGACTTCTCCAGAGCTCAGATGTGTTCTGGGCTATCCTTTCAGGGCTTGTTGGTGGTGTGTTGATAGGATTAATAACAGAGTATTTTACGAGTGCAGATTTTTCTCCTGTTAAGAGGATTGCAAAGGCGTCTGAGACCGGTTCTGCAACGAACATTATTCATGGACTGGCGGTGGGGATGGAGTCTACGGCTCTTCCTATCCTGATTATTGCTATTGCCATCTTTGTCTCCTATCATTTTGCTGGCTTGTATGGAATTAGTATTGCTGCTGTCGGTATGCTTTCAACTCTGGGGATTAGTCTGGCTGTTGACGCATATGGACCTGTGGCAGATAATGCAGGGGGGATTGCAGAGATGTCTGAGCTTGGAAAGGATGTTAGAAAGAGAACTGATGCGCTTGACAGTGTTGGGAATACGACTGCTGCGATGGGCAAAGGGTTTGCTATTGGAAGTGCTGCTTTGACTGCATTGGCATTTTTTAATGTGTATGCCCTGGAAGCAAAGGTTTCAGTGATATCTTTGACAACTCCAAATGTATTAATCGGCTTGCTGATCGGCGGAATAACGGTGTTCCTGTTCTCAGCCCTTACTATGAAAGCTGTTGGAAAGGCTGCTTTTAAGATGATTGAAGAGGTTCGAAGGCAGTTTAAAGAGATAAAAGGCTTGTTAGAGGGGAAGGGAAAGGCAGATTATGCCCGCTGTGTGGATATCAGTACGGTTGGTGCGTTGAAGGAGATGGTTGTGCCTGGATTGCTCGCAATCCTCATTCCTATCCTTGTAGGCGTGGTTTTAGGAGTGGAAGCTCTTGGAGGACTTCTTGCAGGCTCATTAGTGACAGGTGTCTTAATGGCGATCTATATGGCTAATGCAGGCGGAGCATGGGATAATGCAAAGAAGTATATTGAGTCGGGTCACCATGGCGGAAAGGGCTCAGAAGCCCATAAAGCAGCGGTTGTAGGAGATACTGTTGGGGACCCATATAAGGATACAAGTGGGCCTTCAATTAATATCCTCTTGAAGCTGATGAGTGTTGTGGCGCTGGTATTTATACCTCTGTTTATGCTTATTCGGAACGGGGGAGGCCTTCTTTAAGGCCTATTTTTCTTCTTTTTTTGAAAAAGATTATATAGAATAAGCTTTTTACGCCTGTATGGGTATCTTTTCCTTTTTTAAAAAGCCAAAACAGGAGCTTGTTCCAGTAAAGCTAAAGCTGGATCAGGTGGAAGCCTGGATTGCAGAACAGTTAGCAAGCCAGAAGGTTGAAGATTTGCTTGATACGTATATTCTGAAGATAAAGGACATTGGAGAGGATATTAAGGTTAATTTACAAAAGCTTTCAATGGCTGTGCTGATGAATGAGAAGATCCCTGCAAAGGAGAAGCAGATCATGGAGGGGAACCGGCAACACTATATTCATAAGATTACCTTATTTTTAGAACATCTTCCAAAGCCCACCAATCTTGAAGAGGCATTCAATGTGTCTGCTGAGCTTGGTGAGATGCTGGATAGGCTGAGTAAGGATACACACAAGAACTTCTATATCTTGCAGCAGTTTCTTGCTGATGAAGTGCAGGCAGTTGGGGAAAAGATCAAGAAGATCGAACAAGTTACTGACCAACTTCATACAAATCTACAGGAGAGACAACTTGATAGTTTAAATGCTTTGCAACTTCATCTACGAAGGTATCGCGAGGCACAGCAGGTTCAGGAACAGTTTAAATTTAAGCATCAGGAGATTCGGGATGAGATTACCGAGCTGCAGAAAAAGGAGGAACGCATTCAGGAAAAGGTGGATGGCTTATTGAAAAGCCAGGGATATCAACAACTGCATAGTTTTAAGAAGAAAGAGGACGAAATCGAAGAGGAATGCCAGGAGATCTGCCAACCCTTAGTTGATGTATTTGCAGCAATGGAGAAAGCCATTAAAAAGTATGCACATAAAACATCCCAGGAGGATTTTTTTCAAGGATATCTTGATGATCCGCTCATTGCTTCCCAGGAAGATAGTTCTTTTAAGATATTTTCTGAACTCGAGAAAATGAAAGGCTTGCTCACCGAACTTGGTTTGAAGGACAAGAAGGCAGAAGCTACAAAGAAAGCAATCAACCAATTCTCTAAGGAGATGTTGGTGGGCATTCTTCAACAGGTTGAACTTCGGGAATTAGAACTTGACAAGATTTCAAAATTGAAAAGCCAGAATATTGTCCAGCTGAATATTTCTGAACAGGAGAGCTGGCTTGAAAACACAAAAAAGAAGATCGAACAAAAGGAGGCCGAGAGTGCAGTAATTCAGAGTAAGCTGGATAAGTTTGATAGTTATGCTATCCTGGAAGACATAAAGAGAACCCTGGCAGAGATCCCCCAGGTAGAGTTAGAGAATGAATAGATTACAAGAGTTTGTTGCAAAGTTTTGTTCATATGAGAAGATTTCCTATCCTGTTGAGAAGCGAGGAAGACGGTATTATTCTGTTTCTCCTGAACTTTTAGAGGTTGAGAAAAGTATTGATAAAGGATCGTATTCTTCAGGTCTTTTTCTAGGGGAAGAAGGGAAGTTTTTTACTCCATCAGTTGTATTGCTGGATTGGATTGCTCCCCACACTACACAGAAGGTGTGGGTTGATGAAAAGGTTGGGTGGTTGTTTGTGTGCGGAAAGGATGTGTTCTGGGATTCTGTTATTAGAAAGAAGGCAGATGATAGTACGGTTCTTGTTATGAGTGAGAAGGATGAGGTGTTGGGGGTTGGACAAATTACCCGAAAGAAGGGGAAAAAGATAGTTCTGAATACGTTTGATAGAGGGAGTTTTCTGAGAAGGGAGAGGAATTAGTGGGGAGAATCTCTCGGGTTTTCATCTTTGTTTCTTGTGTACTGTATTTGGTAGTAGTCAGGGTAACCGGGGTTTTGTTCGAAGTCGTCCCAGTAGTTCTTATTCCACGAGTTCTTGTTGTTTAATTCGATGGCTTGTTGTCTGTTGTTGATGAAGTCGTTATTTATAATATTTGAAAAAATTGATTTATTTATTCCTATTCCTATCTCGTTGTCCTGAAAAAGATTATTAAATCTTATGTCAATAAAGTCTGAGTTTGAAACCGAAAGTCCAAGAGAATTATTATGAAATCTACTCCTAATAATTTCTGTCCAAGGACTTCTGATATTATCAACGCCTTTTTCATTGTTAATAAATGATGAATTAAATATTAATGTAAAATTACTGTTTTCGATCATGATGCCTTGATCCTTTGACTGAAATGAATTATCATATAAATGAATAAACATTGAATTATTAATTAATAGACCTGTTTTAAAACCTTCAATAGAACAATTTGTTATATACCCTCTTACTTTATTATTAATATTTATTCCTGTATATCCTTTATTTCCTTTTATAGAATGACCAGCACAGTCAAGTCGGATATTATCTTCCCCAAAAATAAAACCATTATTATCACATTCAATGTCCTCTTCTAAGGTAATATCTTTAGTAATATTTCGACCGCATTCTGTTTCATTGATGAATACCTCGATGGGTGCAGGGATATTGAACCTGTTTTTTGTTTTGAACCAGGCTGTTTGGCTTTCAGTGATGTGGATATCGTCAGTGGCAATTATTTTCCAATAGTATGTTGTGGAGTAATTGAGGTTTTCTGCTTGAAATTGTTCTATTTGTACTGTTTCGTTTATCAACAGTGTTGTAAAATTAGAATCTAATGCCAGAGTAAGTGTGTATTCTAAGGTGTCGTTGTCCGGGTCATAGGCATTCCAGGACAATAGAGGGAAAATAGATGCATTTGTAGTGTTGTTGGGTTGCAAATCGGATATGATGGGCGGTGAGTTTGTTTTATTTGATTTTGTTTTGAAGTAGATTTCTGGATTTCCATCTTTCTGATCTCTCCAGACAATAGCTACAACACCGTCCTGAGCTGAAATGTGGGTTGTGTCGGATCTTTCTTGGTTAAAGGTTAATCTTGTGTCGTCGACACGTTTAGTTCCAAAAAGGTCTAGAAGTGCATAATAGACTTCATAATTTACATCCTTATCGGAAAACCAAGCTACGTGTAATTCTCCATCCATATGGCTTATCGAGGGATATCCCCTTACTTTAGCATTAGTTGTGATATTATTTGTAGTAATAAGGGTGTCACCTGAGTTGTTTAATTTTTTATAGTATAATTCACTTACCGAACCTTGATTGAATTGCCAAATAAGATGGATATTCCCTGAGTCATCAACTGTGGTATCGTGGGCATGTACTAAGTGGTTATCTGGCGTCAATTTCTTTTCTTCTCCTATTGGCACTCCATTATTATCAAGTTTCAAATAGTATAGATGGATTTCGTGTCGGTGGTCATGCCAGGTCACATGAAGATCATCCTGTGGATCTGTAATAATTGAAGAGTAATCGGAGGCACCAGCATATGTTATTTGCGTGTCGTTAACCAATTTGACACCATCATTATTTAACTTCATGTAATAAATTTGTACACCGCCTGTTCTCCTGTCTTCCCACACGACATGGATGTTGTTAGTACTATCAATCGCCAAATCAGCAGTACTGGATTCTTCTACCATGTGTGTTAATTGAGTATTTTCGACTAGGAAATTACCCTCTTCATCCAGTTTTGAGTAAAAAATCTCGTCATTTCCTGTTCTTGCATCGTTCCAGACGATATGGACATTGTTGTTGCTATCAACAGCAATCTCTGGCAATCCTGAATTTGCATCATTATTGGTTATTCTTTTTGTTTCAAGCAAGGGGTTTCCATAGCTATCTCGTTTTGAATAATATATCTCCGCGTTGCCATCCATCCAGTCAACCCAGACTATGTGTGAATTTCCATATTTATCTACTGCTATTGATGGATTATAGGAATCGCTTTCATCCTCTGTGATACGAATATCATCACTCCAACTTTCATTCTTTCTCGTCGTGAATGAGGCAGTTTCGCTTTCTGTGATGTTTATTCCGTCTGAGGCGATAACTTTCCAATAGTAGGTTGTGAGGTAGGCTAAGGGGGCGTCTACTGAGAGTTGGGGGGCATATACTGTTTGATTGAGGATAAGAGGTGTGAAGTTTTCATTTTCTGCGAGCAGAACAGTAAACTCCAATGGGTCGTTGTTGGGATCGTATGCATCCCATTCGAGCAATGGATGGATTCCAATATTTGTTTGGTTGTCGGGAGTGAGGTTTTCTATGTGTGGAGGAAGGTTTTCATCAAAGAGCACCAGTATTCTGGAGGGTGCATGAACAAGTGCGCTGTAGATGTACTGCATGACGTTTCCGCTGTCTTTAATCTCTTTGATGTTTCCGATTGCTGAATAATTATAGCTTATGTTAAAAAGGGTTGATCCATAGCTTTCATATTTTGCATGGATGAGGCGTGAGAGATCATCATACAAGAGGGAAAGCTGGTCGTTGTTCTTTTCGTCCTTTATTTCAACTACGTTTCCGACTTCATCAAAGGTGTAGAGCAGGACCTTTTCATCAGAGAGGTTGCTTTTGTTCAGGCGGTGTGTTTCTTCGTTGTACTGGTTCGTGATAAATGCGTTGTTTGTATAGGTTATTGTTGTGGGTAAACTGAAAGAGTCGTAGGTAATGGTTGTTAGAATTCCTTCCAAAAAGTTAAGGTTTCCTCCTGTATCATATCTGTAGGTTCTGCTTTCTGTGTTTGGATAGGTGATGTTTTTTATCTTGTCCTGGGAGTCGTAGGAATATTCTGTTGTGAGGATTTCCTCATCGACTTCAAGGGTTTCTGATAGTGTGCGTAAGCGTTTGTCATAGGTATAGGTTGTGGTGATGTTGTTTGATGTTGCAGAGGAGAGGGTTCCTATAACAGGGTCATCATAGGTGTAACTGATTTCCTGGCTGGGGCTATACTTTCTTGTGGGTCTGTTGAGTTCATCATGCTCTATTGTTGTGCGTATGTTTCTACTGTCTGTAATTGTTTCGATATTGCTGTTTGAGTCATAGGTGTAGTGCCAGGTTCCTCTGTCAGGGCTTTCATCTCTTGTTTTTCTTCCGAGTGCATCGTAGAAAAATCTTACATTATTTCCTTCTGCATCGGTTATTACTGTTAATTCACTAAAGGAATTATAGTCGTACAGTGTTGTATAGGTATCTGCATTGTTAAATTCTTTTACTTCCTGGATGTTGCCATGGGCATCTTCTCGGTATTCTGTTTTGATGTTGTTTTCTGCAGTGCTTGTTATTGTCCAATGATCATAGGAGACGGATTTTTTTGTGTTGTCAGGATTTCTGTTTTCAAGGACTCTGTTGACAGGATCATAGAGATATTCGATGTCATATTGGTTGTGTATTGGAGTGTATTCTGTGTTGAACTCCTGGAAGAAGGGGTATTCTATCTTTTGGACACGGAAAAGGGTGTCGTAGTTAATGTTTTTTATGAGTTGTCCCTGGTCTGCCTCTTCTTTAACCTGTATCAGGTTTGAGAATCCGTCATAGTAGTAGTAGGTGTCAAAGGTTTCAGAGGATAAGGGTGTGATTCGTTCAGATACTTTAATTTTTTGAGGGAGTTCTCCGATTTCGTAGAGGTATTCGGTGGTTGGAAAAAATGCATTGTCATAGGGAAGGATTTCTTTTTGTTTTCGTCCGAAGAAGTCATAGACAAAATGTGTTTCATATTCGTTAGGATCAACCACACTCAGGACATTACCTGTTCCGGGATCATACTCTGTTGTGGTTGTTTGGCCAAGAAAGTTTGTTTCACTTTCGGGGAAGGTGTGGGTTGGATCTCTTATTCCATACTGATAGGTTGTTGAGTGGTTTTTTCCATCTGTTCTGTTTACGATGTTTCCAAATTGGTCGTGTTGAAAGGTATTTGTTATGAATGTTGTGCCTGTCCATGCCTCTTGTTTTGTGAGGTCGCCTTTTGTGGGTGGGGTTCCCCAGTCGAGGCCATCATAGGAGGATAAGGTTTCTCTGTAGTCTGATTGGTTCTGCCCATAGGTCTTTGATTGAATTACTGCATCTACAATGTAGGCATCAAGGTTGTAGGTGTAGGTGTGTTCTTCATATTTTTCATCTCCTGAAAAGCTTGTGTCGCCGAGTTGGATGATTTTTTTTCTGTTTCCATAGGTGTCGTATTCATAGTTTGTCTGGGTTGTCTTAGGGTTTTCACGCTGTCCGTCATGGGTGTGGCTTTTTTCGTTTTCCAGGAGCACTGTATAATATCCTCCCTGGTCGTTTGCTGTCCAGGTGTTTTCTGATACTGCATAGGGATTTTCGTTGATGTCCTGGATCTCTGTCCTGTATTCTTTTCCTTTTCGTGGGAGATCCTGGTGGAAGAGGTGTTTTATCTTTTTTGTGTCAGATATTGTTTCTGTAACTTCTGCAAATCCTGTGAATTCTTTATTTACTCTGTCAAAGAAGCCTTTTGCATAGGTGTAGACGAACTGCTTTATGATTGGCTGGGGGGCGTTGTTGTCCTGGAAGACTTCATCAACTACCCACATGTTGAAAGGGAGTTGTTCTAATCCGGTCTGGTTTGTGTTGTCAAGGTTTGTACTTTGATCGTAGACTATCGAGGTTTCTCCCCCGAACTGGTTTGTAAATTGTGTTGCGTGGTGCGGGTTTTTTGAGGTGCTTGTCCAGGTGATGAAATTTGAGTTATCCAGACCTTTTAGGAAATCGGGAATCCCGTCTCCGTTGACATCAGAGATGCGGACGCCATCATAGACAAAATCTATTTCAGCTGGGACAAGCCAGTTGTTGTTATGTGTCCAGCCTTTTCCTGTATTTAACCAGGTGTCATATCCTATGTTTATTTCACGGTAGAAGAGGTCTGTTAGGCCATCATTGTTGAGATCTGCAAAGCGAATACCAAGGTCTTCACCGTTCTGGGTAACAAACTGAGCATCAATATGTCCCCAGGAGCTATCTTCTGTCCAGCCAGAGCCAGTGTTAAGATATACTGTTCTTTCTTCGTTGTTTGAGATGACAAAGTCAACCTTTCCATCGCCGTTTACCTCTATAAGACGGGCACCGGTATCATCTCCACCGTTAATAAATCTACGTGGAGTTGACCAGGCTCCTTCCTGCCAGCTCTTATCCCTGTTGTTGAGTGCGACGTTCCAGTTTCCTACAAGGTCTACATAGCCGTCGTTGTTGACGTCTGCAAGTCTTACTCCTTTATCGGGGTCGTTGCCGGGAATGATGTCAACAAAACAGTAGCTGAAGGGTATGGTGTAGGAGTCATCAGACTCCCAGCGGTTTCCTTTGTTAATGAACACTTTGTCAACTGCAGAGATATCTAAAGCTGATGTTGTGATGTAGCATTGGAGAATGTCATCACGGGAATCACCATTTATGTCTGCAAATCGAATACCGTATTCCTTTCCATCAGTGTCAACGAATGCGTCTGATTCACTGCATGCAGGATATTTCCATTGTGGAGCTTCCTGCCATCCTGATCCTGTGTTCAGATAGGCATTTGAGTGGACGTCCCCAGAGTCTTCTTTGCAGCGAATGATGTCGAGAAGGCCGTCCGAGTTTAGATCTGTGAATCTGACTCCTTGATCATCATCTTCATCATCGAGGGGCATGTCTTCCGGCATCATAAAAGAGGGATTTTCTACCCAAACAGGTTCTGGATAGGTGTAGGTAATTTGTAATGGGGGCAGGCTAGTAATACCGTCGTTTCCTGTATGGGTAAGGGTTTGTAAAAAGGATCGTGTCTGTTCAGGATTTGTTGTGTAGTTGAACTGGTAGATGCGAACGAGTTCATCCTGTGCAGTGACTCTAATGTTTTGAAGTCTTCTTGAATAGGATGATTTATGTCCCTGTTCGTAGGATGTCCAGATGTCTGGGCGGACTGTGTCTTCATAGCTGAGTTCGACAAGCCGGGTTTTGTCCTGATTGTATTCTATTGTTGTGAGGTAGCTTGTTCCAAGGTCTTCTGGATCGGGATCTTTTGCATAGGTGAAGGTTATTGTATTGTTGTGTGTGTCTCTTATCTCTTTAAGGCTCCATTTTACTGTGTAGGCGTGGAGGTTAGAATCGAGTTTTGAGTCAGGTGTTGATCCAAAGGTATAGGTTGTTCCATCTTTTGCTGTGAGGATCCAGCTGTCTTCTTCAAATTCTATGCGCATATAGTTATCGATCTGCGTGTGGTAGACTCCCTGGCTGTTTATGAGTTTTTCAGAGCTTCCTTGCAGGACAAGGGTGAAAAAATCATCTGAGGTGTCTGACGGGGTGTTGTTAGTGTTTCTTTGGATAACGTTTTGTGAGAGCGACCAGCCTGTTCCAAGTATGCCGGGGCGGGAGTTTGATGCCTGACTGTTGTAGGATAGGGTAAGATGTGGTTGAAGGCCGTTGGTTGCAGGGGGAAGTTTAATTTGATAGGTATAGGTTGCTGCTCCTGGAAAGAGTTCTGTTTTATAGCTTCCTTCGAGTTCAAGGGCGGGTGCTTTTGGGACTTCGGGGTTGTAGAGGTAGGGTTTGAAGGATTCTTCTGCTGAGATGGAGGGAGTTACTAGTAGTACTAAGATAATCAGGAAGAGTTTTTGTAATTGATAATTTAAGTTATTCTTCATTCACTTTCACCCTGCTTTATTCAATTTATTTCTCCAAAACCTGTCTGTCCAATCATAAAAATCATCCCACCACACAGACTCACCCATAGGTACATGCTCAGCATAAGCCAACGGTTCGTCTAAATACCCATATACTTGTATAGGAACTTTATCTCCTCGTACCATTGCAAACACATTCCGGTGGTGACCTTCTACCAAATAACGTTTATCACCATATTGTCTAACAAATAATACATATTTAGGATTCCAACCCTCCTTGTGGATTTTTGTAAAAGTTTGTTTACTCGTAGCATACTCTTTTGACATTTTCTTCAACCCCTCCTTATGAAGAGGGCGGTGAGTCGCAAAAAGTGTGTTCGGATCTACATGAATAACAGGTTCACCAGCAATTCTTTCTCCGCTTAACATATTCATAAATCGGTCATAATTTTTTTGACCTGTTAAGATTTTTCCTGTTCCTTTGCCTGCACCTGCAACATCACCTGCGTTTTTTGCAGCCTTTAATGCCTTTCCTCCTGCACTAAATCCTCCTATTCCTGGGAGGGCAGCTCCTGCGATGTCTGCTGCGAGCCAGCCTGCGTTTGCCCAGGACGGGTCTTTGATGAGGGCGTAGGTTGAATGTACAACACTTACATAGTCTATTATGTCGAGGGGGCTGAGATAGTTTCCTGAGGGATCTACAAATCTGTAGGGGTTGTTTCTGACGTAGGAGAAGGTGTTAAGGGTTTGAGGATCAAATGTGTCTGGGATAACTGAATCTGGTTGCAAGAAGATGGCAAATCTTGGATGAAGGGAACGTGGTCCAAAATCGATTAGGTTTGTTATAGGGTTTGCCTCTTTTCCTGAGAATTGGTAGCGGTTTTTGTAGTTTCTTAATGATGCTCCAAAGGGTTTGAAGAAGAATTCCTGGATTACTTCTCCTTGGCTGTTGAGGCTTAGTGCAGGGCTTCCGAGATGGTTATTGATATAGAAGAGTGTTTCTCCTTCTGTTTCTTCTGCTATGACTCCTCCTCTGAATCTTGTATAGGTTGTGTCTGTTATGGTTTGGTCTTTTTTTACTCGTACAAAGTCTCCCTGGTAGTAGGTTGTTTCATTTGTTGTGTGGTCTACTTGTTTTACTTTTGTTCCTTCGTGATTGTAGGTTATTTCGAGGAGAACTTCTTCTGTTTCTGCATCCTTGACAAGGGTGAGCTGGTTGAAATCGTTGTAGTGATAGATGAATTCTTCATCGTTGATGATGTTGCCGTTTTGGTCGAATTGTATGTCTATGGGTTCGCCTGCAACTGATCCGTTTATGCAGGTGTTGAGTTCAAGGTCGCAGATGTATCCTTCGATGCAGTCATCATCCTGTACGCATTCCTGGAGGCAGTCGTTGTTATCATTGCACATCAAGTAGTTTGGGCATTCATAGGGGTTTCCGGGGAGACAGGTTGAGGCATCGCATCTTCTTTCAGGCTGGTAGATGTAGGTGTAGCAGCTTTGTTCTACACAGACCTGGTTTGTGCAGGCGCTGTCATAGTCGATTTTATAGTTGTTGTTGGGGCAGTAGCTGTTTCTTCCATCGCATCTGTCTTCGTAGGCAGCACCATCACAACCGTTTTCGTTTTTTGATTCACACCAAGCGTTATGGGCTGTTTTGCAGACGTAGCCAGAGGGACGGTATTCGCCTGATTCGTCACAGCAGGGATCTTCAGGATTGCAGAGTCTGTAATAGACGGTTAGGGATGTGTCATCAGTCATGCATTGTACATCTCCTTTAACATAATCAGTTCCGTCTGGCTCAAAATAGTATTGAGCAATATTGTTGTCTATAAAAGCAGCTCTGATCCTGTCTCCTGAATAGGTGAAGATAATATCTTCTCCTACATTTTCTTCCTGAAGCTCAAACTCATGAATAAATGTTCCCCCGGGTGCATTATTCCAATTTAAGGTACGGGGGTCATATTGGCTGTCTTGAATAGCAAGAAGTGCAGTATCTCCATCATGATCCCATATTTCGTCATGTTCTATGGTAAATTTTAGTTCGGCAGAATCAATTATGACGTCGTTAAAATTAAAATCTGCAGTAAACTGCATGTAGGTTCTGTCTTCAACATCTTCATCACAGTTAGGATGACCATCGCAATGAATGAGATCTGGTTTTGATAAATCATATCTATTATCATTTGGAT
>NYYS01000041.1 GCA_002685855.1 Candidatus Woesearchaeota archaeon | reverse complement strand
GTTCCTGCATCAACAAGTCCTTCGTATCGGACATCCCAGAGTCCAAACATTCCTGGTAGGATGTCTGCATCTGTTACATCTCGGACAGATTCTCCAGGTGCAACATATACTGCGTCGTCATCTGATTCCAGGGCTAATTGGTAGTAGATTGCAGTCATACTTAGATCGCAGTTTCCATCGTTACCGCTTCCGGTAATTGAACCGTCTATTCTGACTCGGCCTTCTGTTACCTTTTCGTTGTTGAACTCGGGTGCTGTTCCAGAGAAGATCGTGTCTGTTACGTTTGTATCAGAGAAGTAGATCTTATCTGCGCCCAATTTGAATTCAACGACTCCTGTTTCTGAGTTTGTCAGGATGCTGTCGATGGCGATAGATGTTCCATCGTTCAAGACTTCTGTCTCTCCTTCCTGCATCTCTTCTGTTGTTTCTCCGTTAATGCTTAAAACAACGGTTTCAGGGTTCTGGTTACTGATAAAGACTGCGGTGACTTCGTAGTCAACACCATCTAATGTATAGGTCTTTGTTTGGCCTGCATCCAGGATGTCTGAGATTGCTCCACCAACAAATGTTATGGATGCTGTTATATCGTCTGTACAGTCGGTTGTGCTGGATCCACCAGACATGACTGCTGTCAGGACGCTATAATCTCCGCCAAGCATACTTAGACCTTCATCTTCGATATCATCTAAGACTAGTGTTGAGAGAATATCTGAATCAAATCCGTCTGCGAACTCAACTGAGTATTCAAAACTCCACTGTGAACCACTATAAGGTATTAAAAGGTAGTCACCAACAACGTCTTCGTGTGGACCTGTTGAAGGCTGTGCATATTCTACTCTTGAAGGTGTCTTGTTTGACAATCTAATATATTGGTCGTAGGTTGTGGTTCCTTTTGAGTTGGAAACACTTCCCTGCGCAAGCACATCAAGATCCTCATCTGTCAATGTCTGTCGCACTACGCTCAGGTTTTCACCAATTTCAAGAATGTTGCTTCCTTTGCTCCATTCAAGGCTGTCTCCTGAGATACTTGTGGACCCGCCTGTATCAACATCAACTGCTGTTACTGCTGCTGCTTGCAGGCTTGCGGATATATCAATTGCGCCTAAAACGTCTGATGTTGCTGCTGCTTCTCCTACTACAATTAATGCATCATAGACTCCTTCTGTTACAAAAGGGGCCGGATAGTCTTCCAGTGCCGCTAAAGCTCCTGTCATTGTTGCACCAACCATGACAACGCCTGTTCCTAGTGCGGCTATTTTCTTAATCGCATTTTTTACTTTCATCTAAACACCTCCACGTGTTTCACTCAACATCAAGTTTCTGTGAACCACTGTATGCTTATTTGCAGAATCGTATATAAAGTTTGCGCTTGGAACCGCCATGACGACAGTTTCATGTATGCCTTCATATACGAATATGCACGATAAACACACTGATTGACCCTTGAAATGTTGATACTTATTTATAAAGTTTTCGTAGCTCCCTATGCAAGAAAAGTACCCACTTTGCCAAAAGGCCTTCCAGCCCAAAAATATCATAGATTGAAGCCTTTACTACAAAAAAGGAAAAACAGGACTCATTTATATACCCTTTATATACGAAGAAGGATTTTTTTTAGCGCCTTTTAAAAAGAAAATTGGAAGAAAGGTAAGATGCGGGGAGCAGGATTCGAACCTGCGTAGGCACTGCTCCAAACACAAAAAAAATTTGTTGCTTGTCTAAGCCAACAGGTGTCTTCCACCTGGGTGACCTAAGCCTGTCCCGTAAAGCCAACGTTCAGGCTTTACCTCCTGAACGGTTTTGGCCACTCCGGCATCCCCGCAAAAGGGAAGCAAGGTAGAGAAAATAGTTCTCTTCCTGCTGATGAAGGCAGGAACGAGGTTATTTATAAAATCTTTCTTCTGGTGAGAATACATTGTGACAGATAAATGAAGCAAAGGGGTGAAGAGGATAGAAATTCAGGGATTAGAGGCCAGATTATTAGGAAAACAGGGAGCCTATTAATATATAGCAAAGATATTCTTTAGAAATCTACTTTTTCTGCCAGCTGTAGCTTCTGACTTTGGATGTTTTGCCGTATCCGCAGCTGCTGCATCGTTTTTTGTGGATGTGGTAGCTGTGGCCACTGCAGCGTCTGCATATAATATGGGACTTTTTGGATGAGTTTCTTCCTCTTGCGGCAGTTCCTTTACTCATTGTATTTCACCTTATTGTGGAGAGAGAATCGTGATGGTGTCTCCTCTGATGAAGAGGGTTCCCAGTTTTCTTTTTAGTTCGCCGTTGACGTGTTCTTCAGCGTCTGCTAGCACAGTATTTATGTGTATGTCGAACGCGAGAAGGGTTCCAAAGTATTGTTTGTTGTTTTTGAGTTCTACGAGAACGCGTTTGTTTCTTGCCCGGTTGAGGGCGTCTAAGGGTCGTGATTGTTCCATGATTGTCACCTGTTTGGATTTCTTTGAAGAAACAGCGGATGCTTTATAAAGTTATTTATTGTTGGATACAGGAGAGGGGGAAGAAAGGAACGAAACAATTATATTAGATTGTACACAGTTTTTTCAAAAGTATATAATACTGGAGGAATTGAAAAATGTTAGGATGGCATAGTAATTTTGATGAAAAATCAAAGCTTATGGGATTATGTGTAAAGCTGAATAGTTTACTTAGTCAAGAAATTGGTGCGTTTCAGGCAAAACAATATGTCCCTTTAATCAGGGATGTGTCTGATGCTCTTAATAAGGCAAAAGTGGATTCAAGACCTCTTATGGGCTTTTATCATAGGATGGAGGATGTTATTGAAACGAGTGATAGCTTGGCAAATTGCCTACTGAAAGCAAATGGGTCAATATTTTTACATATGAAAACGTTTGAACGAGCATTTAAGGCAGAGGCTGAAGGGCTTAGCGAGGCGGAGAAGACGGAACACGCCATTCTGGATCAGCTAAAGATCATACGAGCCCTTGCTCATGAAGCACAAACACACCCTGATGAAGATAAGATCGGAAGGATTTATGAAGGTATTGTCAGGTTAGATACTTTTTTTAGAAAGAGCGTTGAAGAGGTTGAAAGTGTTCATAGGAATGCAGAGAAACATATGAAAAAGGCTGACAAGTTGTTGAAATAGGTTTTGAGGTGGTGATAAGCCCTTTCTAGCTTGTTTAAAAGGAGATTAAGGCACAAACTTTTTAAAGCATCTGGAGTTCCACGGCTGTATGGTTGTTATTCAGAAGCGTTCAAAGAGAAAGCCAAGCGGAGGAAGGTATACTTCGCAGCCGACGAAGAGGATTGCAACTATGGGGAATATTCCTGCGAATACAAAGGTTGGGAAGCAGGTTGTTCGTTCTCGACGAACTGTTGGCGGGAAAGTAAAGAGTTTATTGCTTAATTCTGATCAGGTGAATCTTTTTGATCCAAAGGCAAAGAAGGCAGTTAAGACGAAGATTAAGACGATTGTGGAGAATCCTGCTAATCGTCATTTTGTGCGGCGTAATATTCTGACTAAGGGTGCGGTTGTTGAGACCGAGAAAGGGTATGCGCGGATTACTTCTCGTCCTGGACAGGGCGATATGATGAATGCTGTTGCAGTTGCAGCTCCTGAAAAGACAGGAAAGAAGAGATAGTTCTAGATTGTATTTGCTAATGCGATTTCCTGTTTTCCATAGGTTGTTTGGACTACGGGAAATTTGTTCATGATGAGTCGCATTGCTTTTCTGAGAAGGCCAGTGTCTTTGTATACTTTGACTTCTGCCACATAGAAGAGGCGAGAGTTCCCTTGATGGACTTTATCGGTAGAGATGAGGAGGGTTTCTGGGTTGTTTGCAACTGTTCGTTCGAATTCAATGTCTGCTGTTCTCTCCGAAGCTTGTGCTCGTTGGAGGATTCTTCTTGCTTGGGGGTCTTCGATCTCTTCTAAAGATTCTGGCATCTCCTGGTCTAGCATGAAGTAGAGTTTTTGTTTTTCTTGGGGAAAGTATCTGAACTGTTCAGGGTTTTTTTGGGCGAGTTCAGTTGCTTTTTTGTAGATGATCTGTGCTGTCTGGATATGGCCTCCTTCTTCTCTGTCTCTTCTTCGGATTCTGAGGCGGGGTGTTCTTCCGTTATAGATGGGAAGGCTTGTATCGAGGTAGCGATCGTGGTAGTGGGCTGTTCTCTGTTCGCTAAGTCCGAACTCGTCGACTTCCATGAAGGTGTCTATGATAGCTTGTGGATCTTTTTCTTTGCTGATGAGGAATCGTGATTCTAGATACTTTTCTGTTCCAAAGTTTCGTTTTTTCAGGTTTCTTTTGAAACGATGGTAGAGTGCTTCTGTGGCTGTTACCTCTGCTACGGCTACGATCCCAACCGCTGCGATAAAGCTGCTGACGGAGAGTATTACAGGGGGGGTTCCGGGCCAGAGATGGAGTCCGCCCATCATCATGGCCACGTAGAGGGGATCGTGGATGAGAATGTCTTCAAGAAGACTTTTACCTCCTCTTTTTAGTCCTCCTTTTAGATAGGTTGTGAAGCCGTCTTGTTCTTCTTTTGGGGCTGCTTTGTATTCTGCCCATGCATCTTTGATGTGGGCGGGAAAAAAGCCTGCTTTTTCGACGACGGGGCCTGTTGTTGAGAGGATGAGGTCTCTGCTTCTTCTGCTGACGGGTCCTCCGAGGGCGTTTACGAGATCGCTATCAATGAATAGATCCATAGCTGCTGTTCCTCCTGTATTGATGAGGAGTGCGATGGATTCATCTCTTCCGAAGCACTTGAATACTTCCCAGTAGGGGTTTTTTGGGAGCTCTATAGGGGTATCGAAAAGGGATTCTTCTAGAGGTAGGGCGTCTGCCATGGATCGGGAAATGGCGTCAGCCTTTTATAAGTTACGATTTTTACTACTTCAAGATAAATAATAGTGGTTTTGGGCGTGGGTTAAAAGTAGGAGGTATTTATGGAATAGACAAAGCACAATATTTAAATAGGGTTCGTTCCCTTTTGGATGTGTGAGGAGGTGTACATGGTTTTAGGGACTCTTGTTTCGGTTGTTGTGTTTGTTCTTATTGTGGTGGTTATTTGGAAGATTGTGAAGAGTATTGTGAAGGCTCTGTTTTTTGCAGGGCTTGTATTGTTGGTTTTTGTGCTTGTTCTGGGTGGTGTAGTGTTGGCTGATGCAAGGGAGTTTCAGAGTACGTTTGCAAAGGAGGATGTTCTTTTTTTGCTGGAGGATCAGGGGAGCGTGGTTGCGGGAGTGGTGTTTCATAATGCTAAGGGAGAAGCTGTGGCTACAACTGCTGAGAAGAATGTTGGGTTTAGTGAGGATTTGCAGGCAGAGGATTGGGATGGCTTGGTTGGGGATTATTATAAGGTTGTTGTGATGAATAGGGTTGTTCTTGATGATGTTCCTACAGAGGAGATTGAGAAATCAGCAGGTGATATTATTACAAAGGAGGATGCGCTTGCTGTTATTGATTCTGATGAGGCGTTTGTGGTTTTTTCAAAGGTTTTGTATCCTGAGCAGGAGATGAATGCCATTATTTTGGAGCAGTTTGAACATACGTATGGGAGTGAGGAGGAGTTGAAGGGTACGATGTTTCATTATTTTGTTGTGGGTTTGTTTAGTACAGGTAGTGCAGAGCGTCTTGTGATAAATTTGAAGAGTGGAGATGTTACTGTTTATCCTGAGTCTGCGATGTTTAGGTTTATTCGGAAGGTTCCTTTTTCGTTGGTGCAAAAAGCTCTTCAGAGTATGCGTGCAAAGGGTGAACAGGCCATTACCAGCGCGGTTGTTGGTGTAAAGGAGAAATTAAGAGGATAGCTATGTTAGACAAGTTGAAGTTTTGGAAGAAGAAGGATGATTTTGGGAGTTTGGAGCCGATGGGTGATGATCCTTTGGGTGGAGGAGCAGGTGATCCTCTGGGAGGTTCAGGTAATGATCCTTTGAGTGGAGCTGGAAGCTCTGCTGATCCTTTGGGTGGTAGTCCGGGAGGGTTGGGTGATTCTCCTGGGGGGCAGGAACACACAGGTTTGGGGCAGCCAGGTGGTTTGGGCGGGCAGCCGCAGGCGTTTTCTGATTCTGCTTCGTCTAGTCAGCAGTTGCAGGGGAAGGATCTTGAGGTTATTTCTGCAAAGCTCGATGCGATTAAGGCGCAGATGGATGTTATTAATCAGCGTTTGATGAAGTTGGAGAAGATTGCTGAGGGTGAGCTTCAGATGATGCAGAAGAATAAATATCAATGGTGATAAAAAGCTTTTTTTGGTGGCTTATTGGGCTTGTTGTCTTCTTTGATCAGCTTTCTAAGTGGGTTGTTGTTTGGGGTTTTGGGTTTGATTGGGGTTGGTTTTCTGTGCATCTTGTTGAGAATACAGGTGCGGGTTTTGGGATTTTTCGAGGGAGTAATGTTTATCTGCTGGTTATTTCTTTGTTGATAGTGGGTTGTATTTTGTTTTTTTGGAAGAAGTTTGATTTGGTTGAGAGGTTTTTCCTTGTGTTGGTGATTGGGGGTGCGGCAGGGAATAGTATTGATCGTGTTGTTCATGGGTTTGTTGTTGATTTTCTGGATTCGCAGGTGTGGTCTGTGTTTAATTTAGCGGATAGTGTGATCTGTGTTTCTGTGGTTGGGTTGGTGTTGTATACGTTTAGGGAAAAGAGTGTGTGGTTGGAGGGAAGGTTTGTTCTGTTGGATGGATGGTTGAAGAAAAGAGTTTGATTTTTTTCATTGGTTGTGTGAGGCTGTGTAGAGGTTTATCTACCTTTTTTTATTTGAGTTGTGGTGTTCCTTGTTCCTCTCTCACCTATGTTGAGAATAGTATGTTTGGGTGGGGTATTTAAAGAAGTGAAAAGGGTGTTTGAAATAGTTTAGAACTCATCGAATTCCTGGAGTTTGTCGAGGTAGCCGTTCTTTTTGAGCCAGCCGACTTGGTTTGGGCGGTATTTGAAGATGATGTCTCCTTTGTCGTCTCCCCCGAACTCCCAGGGTTCTACGAGGACGATGTCGTTTTCGCGTACCCAGAGTCTTCGTTTGAGTCTTCCAGGGATACGGCAGATGCGTGTTTTTCCATCGAGACAGCGGACTTTGCAGCGGCTTGCTCCGAGTCTTTGTTCAAGGAGGCCTAGTGTTTGGTTACCTTGGGGAATTCGTGTACGTCTTATTTCCTGCTGGATTGCGTCTTGTTCT
>NYYS01000040.1 GCA_002685855.1 Candidatus Woesearchaeota archaeon | reverse complement strand
GCTAAACAGGTTTGGACGTGAGGGCCGGTAGGTACTCCGGCCTTTAGGCCGGAGGGAGGCCCGAAGCGGTAAAACTTCCATATGGAAATTAATGCTAATCGTATTTGTTTAACTGCTTTCTTGAGGTAGATCCTACTTTATAAAGAATAAAGTGAACTTTTATAAAGTTGAAATCACTACAAATCAACATGGCACAGGAAATGGTAACAATTCCCAAACAAGAATATGAACATCTTTTGGAAGAGGTTGGTATATTGCATAATCAGGACATGATAGGGGCCATTGAAGAAAGTGATGAAGCTAAAAAGAAGGATATTAAAACATGGAAGCTTCAAGTGTAAGATTGTTTGTGTGAACCTGCTGCGCAAACAATTATTTCCTTTTTCTCGTTATCAATTTCATAAACGAGTCTGATATCTCCTCCTAAATAACAGCTCCATTTGCCAGCTAGTTTTCCTTTGAGTTTATGGGCATCGAGTTTCTTATGAGGATCTTTTTGTAGTTCTTGGAGCTTTTCTTTGATCCCTTTGCGTTGTTTGATTACCTCGTAGAACTGTTTCTCTGCTTTCTTGCTGCGTGTGGTGAAAGAGTACATTCTTTTATGATTATAAAGAGTTTATTTATAATAATTGGTATTTGTTTGAATAAAAAATCAATTGTCACGAGAAAAAATCGGAATTATTCTGAAGAATCTTCTTCGATTTCCTCTACTCTGATACATCCAACAGGACAGCTGTCTGCAGCTTCACGACTGATCTCAACAAGGTCTTCATCAATGACACGTTCCCACACATCAGAATCTCCACTCTTTTCTCCTTTGATAAGATCGGCCTTACCATCCTCAGCAATCTCCCAACGCTCATTATCAACAGCAGCACAGGCAGCAGCTCCAATGCACGCCTTTCGATCATAGATTATCTTAAATTTTTTCCCCATCTTAATCAGTAATCTCCTCAATTTTTATTGCAAAGACCGGACAGGCCTCTGCAGCAAGAAGGTCCTCTGAATAATCGCCTTCATCAATAACGAGTTCCCAAACATCATCCTCTATATCAATTTGTTTCCCTTTAACAAGATCTGCCTTCTCCTTATCCTGGGTCATTTTCCACCGTTTTGGAAGAATCTCTGCACAGGCCATTGCACCAATACATGCACTTCGGTCGTAGGTTATCCTATATTTCTTTCCCATCTTTCTTTACTATCACTCTTTTATGATCTCTATTCTTTCTTTCCCAACTGACTAGACGAATCACCACATCCGCACACACTTTTTGCATTGGGATTTTTAACAGAAAACCCAGATCCGTCTAAACTCTCCACATAATCTATTGTGGCTCCTTCAAGGAGCTTCTGATCTTTGTTGTTAATGAAAACTGTTAGGCCGTGAGCCACAATTCTTTCTTCTTTGGGAGCAGGCTCACCATTAACAAAACTAAACTTGTAGTTCATGCCTGCGCATCCTCCAGGTACTATCTCGATGCGTAATGCGGATTGCGATTTACCTTCTTTTTTCATGAGTTCGAGGAACTTTGCAGCTCCTTTTTTTGTGATTGTTATGCTTTTTGAACTGTTTTCCTTCTCCCCCAGCTCTTTATTGATTTGGTCTACGATTTCATCAATTTCCTTGTCTGACATGCCGTGTGCCATCGCTCCTTCTTCAAGGTTTTCAAAGGCAGAGGCCTGACAGCCCACGCAGTGGAGTCCTCTGCTGAGCAGAATCTCGGCAGCTTCAGGATGGCGTGAGATGATATCTGCGATGGCCATCTTTTTTGTAATTTTTACAATCTTTTTTTGAGTGTTTTTTTTCATGGGGTATACCTCTTCTGGCGGAGTTGATTCACGCTTTTTTCTAAAACTGAAATTACCTTATCAATATCTGTATCTGTTGTTTCTTTACCAAGGCTGAAACGAATTGTTCCTTTTGCATAGCTCTCTGGAATACCTATCGCTGTAAGAACATGACTTTTTTCAGAGGTGTGGGTAGCGCATGCACTCCCGCTGCTGGCATAGATCTTCTCCTTATTTAATAAAAGCAGTAGCTCTTCGGCATCGATATCTCTGAAACTAATATTAACATTATTTGGCAGGCGGTTTTTTGGGTCTCCATTCAGTTTACAGTTGGGAATTTTTGTTAAAATAGTGGTACTGAGTTTATCCCGAAGCTTTTCGAGTCTAGGGGTCTCTTTCACTTTTTCTTCCTGTGCAAGTTCAAGTGCTTTAGCGAATCCAACAATTCCTGCAACATTCTCTGTTCCTGCACGCAGTTCCCACTCCTGCCCCCCGCCATGAACAACAGGATCTATTTGCACATCTTTTCGTTTATAGAGGAGCCCGACGCCTTTCGGACCAGAGATCTTTGCTGCATTGATGCTTAGGAGATCAACCCCAAGTTTTTTTACGTCAAGTGATTGGCTCGCCGCTGCCTGACAGGCATCGGTATGGAAAGCAATCTTCCTCTTCTTTGCAATCCTTGCTATCTTTTCAATAGGGTTGAGTGTACCGATCTCATTATTGGCAAAGATGATGCTGATCAGGATGGTTTTTTTAGTAATGGCCTTTTCAATAGCAGAGAGAGATATTCTACCATAACAGTCTACTGGAAGAATGGTAACATGAACTCCTTCCTTTTCCTCAAGATAGGACAGACTTTTCAGAACCGCCTCGTGTTCTACAGCGGTTGTAATTATATGATTCCCTTTCTTTTTTCGAACCCGTGCACATCCTTTCAGAGCAAGATTGATCGACTCTGTTCCACTTCCTGTAAAGATGATCTCTGTAGGTTCACAATGAAGCAGAGAAGCAACCCTGATTCTGGCCTGATCAAGCGCATCCTTAGCTTCCAGGCCCGGAGCATGAAAACTAGAGGGATTCCCAAACTTCCTGTGTAGGAAGGGATCCATCTCCTTCAGGACACGCGGATCAAGGGGAGTTGCAGCAGCATAATCAAGGTAGATCTCTTTCATTTTTTTTTCAAAAGAATCCTCCGAATCTTTCTTCAGAAGCTGTTTTGCTTTTATAAATATTATCTTTAAGTACCCTCTAACTCTTTATAAACTATTTATAAACAAATCCTCTTTTTCCAGTCAACAGAATATTTATAAACGATCTGGGATTCATCCTCTTATGAAAATCGCTCTTGTTTGGCCAAAAGGGTTTGATACAGAATATGTCATGCCCCTCTCTATGGGCTATCTGAAAAGCAACCTTGATCTGAAAAAACATGAAGTCAGAATCTTTGACAATGCTCTTGATGATCTCCCTGCAGATTCAGAGGAGTTTAAAGAGCTCCTCAAGGAGTTTGATCCTGACATTGTCGGAGTATCCTGCTGGAGTCCAACCTATCAGGAAGCCTGTGACGTTCTTCAATTAGCAAAAAACCTTCACACGAACACAAAAGAGATTATCCTTACAAAAAAAGCTGCAGAGAAGTTCAAAGAATTCATGAAACAAGAAGGCTATTCAAACGCAGTCCTTCACATCGAATGCGCACTTCCTCACACACAGAAATCTACACTACAATTCAGTTTTACACAAAAACCCTATTCAGGAGAACACTGCTTCACTGCGCATGGCATAAAAATCTGTATCAGTAACTACAATCTTCTGCATATTCAGGGAACAACTATAGACTACGACGGAACACAAATCCAGATAACTCCCCTGCATAAACAGGTACTAACTGTAATGGGTGGTGCACACGCTTCCTCCTATCCTGATCCCATCATGAAAAACCCTGAAGTCGACTTTGTCTTTAGAGGTGAAGCCGAACTTTCCTTCCCGCTCTTTCTGGAACAACTAGAGAAAAAATCTCCTGATTTCACTAAAGTACTCGGGCTTGTCTATCGAACATCACCAACCGAAATAGTAAAGAACGAGATGGAGAGAGAAAGAAAACTCGACGCAATAAACATACCTGACTATGATGCAATGAATCTTCATGCATATATCCAACAAGGATACCGCTTTAACACCCCCTACAAAATGAATGCCCCTGTCTGGATAACACGAGGCTGTCCCTATCGCTGCTCGTTCTGCTCAGCACCCTTACAGAATGGACGGTTAATACGAAAACATTCTATAAAATACATGGTTGATTGGGTAAAATACCTCTACCACGAAAAAGGCATTCGCATGATCAATATTATCGACGACAACTTTACTTTTCATATGGACTATGCAAAAGAGTTCTGCAATGAAATGATAAAGCTCAACCTTCCTGATCTCAGATTTGGAACACCAAACGGGATTAGGCTACAGAGAACAGATACCGAACTCCTAAGCCTCATGAAACTTGCAGGATGGGAGAACCTTATTGTGGCGCCTGAGTCTGGATCAAAGGAAACACTCAAACGAATGAGGAAGGATCTTGATCCTGATATCATCCCTGACAAGGTCCAAGAGATAAAAGATGCAGGACTCAAAGTACATGGCTTCTTTATCATAGGTTATCCTGGAGAAACACCTGAAGATCTTCAAAAGACCGTAGACCTGATACGAAAATGTAAATTTAACTTCTTTTTCCTCAACAACTTTCAACCTCTCCCTGGAACCCCTATCTACGACGAACTTGTAGCCGAAGGGAAGATCGAGGAAGGCCTTCTCCCAAAAAACTATTCTGGCGGAGAGCGTGTCTATGTACCTGAAGCACTAGAGGACTTTAACTTTCCCCGCTTTGTACTCAAAGAATACGGTGTTCTTGCACTAACAGATCCGTTAAACATTCCCTATATGTTTAAACTTGTAAGTCCTGGACTTATCGCGAAAAAGGTCTATTCAAATATGAAGAACATGATCCTGCCAAATGGCAAATCAAAGGATGCTTCAATTGCCCCTAAGGTGATGCTCTCCCAGGAAGGCTGATCACTTATACAGCTTACTTCCTGCTGCACCTGCCTCACGGTTGTAGAGATCGCCTGTACCGCCCTCTTCCTTCTCTCCACCATCTGGCCCTTTGTATAATCTGTCCTCCCTTTCTGGTTCAGGACCACTCATCCCATAGATCTTCTCTTCAGGGCTATCCTCTTCCCCTCCAATTGTGTAGGCAGTTCTTTTCTCTGAGTTGATTGCCATCTGAAACTCACCACATCCACAACCTGCCTTCATCACCTTGTGTTCCTTTTCATGAGCCTCCTCTTCTTCCACTATCTCCTCCTTTGGGCGAGGTGTCTCCTCCTGATCTCTCCTCAGACCAGATTCTGTTTGTTCCCTATGAAAGAGCTCCTCTTTTTCTTCAACCAGATGAAGATTTGCATTCTTATGCTTTTTCTTATGCTCCTGCCAGGCCTTTGTTTCCTCAAAATAAGAAAGAGTTTTTTCCTTAGCTTCCTCGTCTTCGAGTGATTCTTCTAGATTAGAACGTGTTGCAAACTCCATCTTAGACAATACTCTTGCCTGTCTTATCCTTAATATGAATCACATTAACAGGACAGGATTCTGCTGCATCTTTCATAATTTCCAGATCTTTATCCTTTATTTCGAGCCGTTGCTGGCCATTCTTCAGCTGTTCAGCCTTAGTTATATTCGCTTTGCCATCATCGTCAAGCTCCCAGAAGCCTTCGGCAATAACACAGCAGGAACCACAGCCAATGCAGTTCGGTCGATCATGTTCAACAACATACGCCATTCTTGCTGAAAGTGGGAGCATATTAAAAAAGTTGTGTTTTTTATTCAATTCGTGCCTGAATAAAGTAGGTATCCTCCCGAATTGAATTTTTTTCCATACCCTTTAACATCACTTTTTAATTGATGTGTTTTCTTATCTATAGGTTTCATTTTACTTTTTTTAGAACAACAATACATTTAAAGAAGTTCTTGCTTAATATTATGGGCATATCAAGATATGCTGTGTGTGGATCGATCAACACACAATATGTTGTGTGTTTTATCTTTTTGGTTGATATATGAGGTGTGTGTATGAAAGGATCAAATAAGGCCGAGCTCATGTTTGAGGAACGTGACCTCGGAGAACTAGACATTACAGAGAACCAACGTAAAGTAATCAAAGACAAGTACTTGAAAGCAAGCCCTACAGCACAACATTGGCTTATGGGTGTAGCCCA
Source organism: Candidatus Woesearchaeota archaeon (assembly GCA_002685855.1). Classification (GTDB taxonomy): domain Archaea; phylum Nanobdellota; class Nanobdellia; order Woesearchaeales. Next base: position 12,803 of record NYYS01000040.1, on the reverse strand, counting down.
AAATGTCGCATTAACCGAAATTCTCCATCATCCTGAAGCAAGGGAAGACGAGATATTCAAAGGTGTCAGCTACCAAATATACACCTATGAAGTAAAAGGAAAAAAACACAAATATTATCTTCTACATCAAGGATTAAGCTATGGTGAACGAGGAAAGAACTTTAAAAAATTCCTTGAAAACCTTGCAGAGGTAGCAAAACACAACCCTAATATCATGCAACGCTTCCAGGAAACAAAAGCACAGTTCTACAAAATCCTGTCAACCTGGCAATTCCTACCAAACAGCCCAACACTCATGAATGCGGGCCGTGACCTCCAGCAACTCTCTGCATGCTATGTCCTGCCTGTGGGTGACAGCATAGAAGAGATCTATGATTCTGTAAAAAATATGGCAGTCATTCACAAATCAGGAGGAGGAACAGGATTCTCTTTTTCCCGTCTCCGTCCTACAAACGACGTTGTAAAAACAACCCACGGTGTTAGTTCAGGACCTGTAAGTTTTATGGGGATCTTTGATAAGTCCACAGATGTTGTAAAACAAGGAGGAACCCGAAGAGGAGCTAACATGGGAATCCTTCATTGCACCCATCCAAACATCCTTGAATTCATCGAAGCAAAAAACACACCAGGAATATTAGAAAACTTCAATATCTCTGTAGCACTTGATGAAGTATTTATGAAAGCAGTAAAAGAGAACAAAAAGTATGATCTCCTTAATCCACGCACAAAGGAACCTGAAGGAGCTCTTAATGCACGAGATGTTTTTGAAAAAATGGTAGAGAACGCCTGGAGAACAGGAGATCCGGGCTTTGTTGTACTGGACAGAATCAACAACACAGAAAGCAACCCCACACCCAACATGGGCCAGATCGAATCCACTAACCCATGCGGGGAACAACCACTTTTGCCCTATGAACCCTGTAATCTGGGAAGCATCAACCTCTCAAAGTTTGTCAAAGAAGACGGATCAGACATGCTCTGGGACGAATTGCAGGAATGTGTAAAAATATCAACCCGATTTCTGGACGACGTTATCGATGTAAACAACTATCCCCTGCCCAAGATAGAGTATATGTCAAAAATCAACAGAAGAATAGGTCTGGGAGTGATGGGCTGGGCAGAAACCCTTGTAAAATTAGGAATACCCTACAACACAGAAGATGCTTTCAAAAAGGCAGAGGAAGTCATGAAATTCATAAATGGAAATGCATTAAAGTTAAGTGAAGAACTTGCCACAGAACGAGGAGCGTTCCCCAACTACAACGACAGCATCTATGATAAAGATGGAAAATTCTTTAGAGGTAAATCAGCAGTTCCCCGCAATAGCACACGTACAACGATTGCACCCACAGGAACTATAGGGATCACTGCAGGACTTCAGGGTACAGGAATTGAACCCTTTTTTGCAATCGCCTATGTCCGGTATAATGCTGCAGGAATAGATGCATTAAAAAGAGGAGAAACACCTGATCCGGAAAACACGTTCTGGGAAGTAAATCCCTTATTCAAGGAGATTGCACGAAAACACAACTTCTTTGGTCTCAGCCCAGAAGAGCTCTGGAAAAAGATCGATGAAAACCACAAAGCAGTAAAAGGAATAGCTGAAATACCTGAAGAGATCCAGAATCTCTTTCTGACAAGCCATGACCTGGACCCCTTTGATCATGTCAAGATGCAATGCGGATTCCAGAAGTATATAGACAATGCTGTAAGCAAAACAGTAAATCTGAGAAACGAAGCAACCATAGAGGATGTTCGCAAAGTATACCTCAAAGCCTATGAGCTGGGAGCAAAAGGTGTGACAATATATAGGGATGGAAGCAAACAGTTCCAGATCCTCAACCTGACAGACAAAAAATCAAAAGAAACATCTCAACCACAACAGGAAAGAGAGGCAAAAAACAGCCGCTACTACAAAATCAATACAGGACAGGGACCGCTCCATGTTCACATCAACTACGATGACGAAGGCCCTCTACAGATATTCATGAACATCAGCCCTGCAGGAACAGAGATCAGCGGACTCTGCACATCACTGGGAATCATGCTAAGCAAATACTTAGAGCAGAACGGAGACCCAAAAGCATTACTCAAACACCTTAACAGCATCAAAGGAGACAAACCGTTTGGATTTGGTCCAAAACGCGTAGATAGTATTCCGCATGCAGTTGCCAAAGTGCTAAAAGATCACCTTGTAGAAACAGGACACTTCACCCAAACCAATGGTCAGACAACACTTCACAAAGAAGGAATCAAGAAAAAGGATGACAAAATATACTGTCCAACCTGTTTTTCATCAAATGTAGAAATGGTTTCGGGATGCAGTGAACCCACCTGTTTCGATTGTGGCTACAGTAAGTGTAGTTAAACCGTATGAAACACTACCAACCTGGCTGTGTACACGTCTACACAGGAGATGGAAAGGGAAAAACAACAAGCTCTATGGGTCTTGCCCTAAGGGCACACGGAAGAGGACTCAAAGTAAAGATCATCCAGTTCTTCAAACGCAACACTGGTGAAAAAAAAGTATTCGACCAACTTGGAATTGCATACAAACAGTTTGTTCCGCTCCATCCCTTCTTTAAAGACTATACAGATCTGGAATTCCAGGATGTCCAAAAAGAGTTTCTCACCTTCTGGGAAACCGAAGTTGAAACAGTTGTAAAGGGAGATTTTGATCTTGTTGTCCTCGACGAGATCGGTCCGGCTCTTTCCTGGAAAATCTGTGAAGAAGAACTGCTCTCAAAGTTTATCCAGACCAAACCCGAAAAAACAGAACTCATCCTCACTGGAAGAGATATTCCTGAAACAATCAAAGAGATGGCTGATTATCTCACGGAAATGCAGCTCATCAGACATCCTTATATAAAAGGAATTCAGGCCAGAATAGGGATCGAATATTAAAAGATGAACCCACTCCTAACACAAAGGTACAGAGAAAATGATCGTATGGCTCTTTCACATAGCAGACCTCTTCGTCCTCGTAACAATGGTGGGAACCCATCTAGGATTGCTCGACAGCTGGCGTGCATTGCTCGGAGGAGCAGCATACCTTCTTGGAAAAGGATGGTTTTACAGAGGAGACTTCATGAGCATGATAGACATGGTGTTGGGAATCTACCTAATCATGATGCTATTCGGAGCAGCCTGGACCCTTACATGGATAGCTGTGGCCTGGTTTCTCTACAAGTTCATTGTCGCATTTGTCCTGAGGTGAACCAATGAGGTGCCCCTATTGCCAATACCCTGAATCAAAGGTTATCGATAAACGAGAAACCCAGGAAGGCATCAATCGAAGAAGAAGGGCCTGCCAAAAATGCGAACAGCGTTTCACAACCTATGAAAAGGTAAGAGTGGACTTTATTACGGTATTAAAGAAAGATGGCAGAAAAGAACCGTTTGACAAAAAGAAGATACTCAAAGGAATACAGATTGCCTGTGAAAAACGTCCTGTAACAGAAGAACAGATGAACAAGATTGCCACAGACATAGAAAAACGCATCAAGAAAAAACAGATTGCCTTTGTAAAATCCAAACTCATAGGAGATGTTGTTCTCACACGCCTGAAAAAAGTGGATGAAATGGCCTACATCCGCTTTGCTTCTGTCTACAAAACCATAGAGAATCTGAAGGAGTTAAAAGCAGAGATAAAGAAGATACGGTAGTAGCCTCTTTCCTGAATTCATGGAAGTTTATGCTGCACGCGATCAAAAAGTTGAAGCCCCTGTAAGTCCCTATAAACAGGTTCCGAGAGATATTGAGAAAAATGCTTTTGATTATTGCTTTGATGAACGAACGAAAAGTGAAATTAGGGGAAGAGGTGAGTTAACCTCTCTTCATGAAGATTCAGGTATTATCGATGATGTATTAGAAAAGTTCTCTTCGCGTTGCGGAGATGCGGTTTCTTCTCCTGATAGGGCAACCTTAGAAGAGTATCTTCAAAAGATAAAGCCCTGGGCAATGGAAGCTCGATGTGAGCTAATATGTCTTCCTGTGACGAAAGAAGTTGAAACAGGACTAACTAAAATCAAATATCTGATTGAAGGATATGCGAAGCTTGCTCGTTATGCTTGGAGACTCCAGAGACTCGATTCTCGAACAATAGAAGAGTTAGAAAGATTAGCAAATGAAACAGAATGACTGCATACTTATTCTTTTCTTAACTTACTGCTCTTAAACCTGTCCGGGTGATGGGGAAGAAGACGTACAATTTTTACAGGCAATTGGAATTTGTCTAGCTGTTTCTGGAGGTTCTCTACAAAGAATGATTGATCATATCCAAGACAGATGATGTCCGGACGATGCTGCTGTATAATGGCATACTTGTCACCTGGGTTTCCCAAAACAGCGCTATCGACCTCAGCTACTTCTTCGACCCTTTTTCGTCGAACCTCTTCGGGCTGGCTGGGTTCGTGCTTTTTGAGAAGACGGATGGTCTCATCACGGGCAACTACAACAATAAGATATTCTCCCTGTTTCTTGGCCTGCTGGAACAGATTTCTATGTCCTTTATGCAACGGATCAAAACTTCCAAAGACCATGACTTTCTTCATAGGAAACGAAAGGTGAAAGGCAATATAAACTTTTGGGGGTTTAGGGTGCCTACGAATCTATAGCCTCAATTTTGTCGATGTTTTTGAATGCTTTATCAAATGTAGCGATCTTCTGAATTCCCAAGCTCTCCATACTCGCTACAAGGGTACAATCTGTAAAGCTTAATCCTTTCTGCCTCTGAAAGATCTTCCAGGCCTCCTGAAAAATTGCTTGAGACAACTGGAGAACAGTAATTTCTGAATTGAAGAGGTGTTTTCCAAACCGAACAGCCTCTTCATGACAGCTTTTTCTTTGAATAACTGTCAGTGTTTCATCGACAATATAATCTGTTGTGAGAGGTGTTCCGTACCTCTCTGAGATAATTTCTTCTAGGATCCTTTTTGCCTTTTCATGATGAATATCTCTCCTATTTGCAAATGCACAGAAGATACTTGCATCGATCAGAACAGCCATTATTCGTACACCACATCATCAAGCTTTTCGCTTACCTTGGCTGTTTCCTTCTCCCACAAGCTTGGTTCAAAATCCAGAATGCTTGCCTTCTTTTTTTGATTCTTATTCCTGAGCCAGAACTCCATGGCCAGGGTTAAACCCTTTCCTATCTTTAACCCGTCTCTAACAGACTCTGCCTTAAACTCCTTGAATACAGAGGCATCCACATCTTTTACACTAAGTTGCATGATTTCACCTAAGTAGTACAAGTCCTACTTTTATTTAAATCTTTCTTTTTGATTAAAAAGTGTATTTTTAAACAGGTTATTTTCAATATGGTAAATAATTCTCTTATACCTGTTTCCTCTCTCCCACCAACAATCTACTTTAAAAAGGAGAACGATCAAAAATAGCTAATGTATGCAGTAGGGAAAGGGGACGAACATAGTCTCAGCCTATCAGAGCTCTATCAACGTCTGGGAAGTTCGAAAAAAGGACTTGGACAGGAAGAAGCAGAAAAACGCATAGCCAACTATGGACCTAATATTCTGGAAACAAAAAAGAATATCCCTCTCATCTTCCGCTACCTGAAACAGTTCACAAACTTCTTTGCACTTCTCCTATTAGTAGGAGCAGGACTTGCCTTTCTGGCAGAGTCGATCAGACCGGGCGAAGGAAATATCTACATCGGAATAGCCTTGGTGATCGTTGTATTCCTCAATGCAACCTTTACATTTATTCAGGAATACCAATCAGAACGTATCATGGAAAGTTTCAAAAAGATGATGCCTGCCAATGTATCTGTTCTACGAAACAAGAAACGAACAGAAATCTCAACAAAAGAGCTTGTTCCTGGAGATATCATCTTTCTCTCAGAAGGTGACAAGATCCCGGCCGACGCCCGTCTCATCGAACAGAATCTTATGAAGGTAGACCATTCCGTAATCACAGGAGAATCAGAACCCCAACTCCGAAAGCTGGAACAAACCCATAAGAATATACTGGAAAGCAGAAACATGCTCTTTTCAGGAACACTTGTACAGTCTGGAAACGGAACAGCCCTTGTGCATGGAACAGGAATGAACACCCAGATGGGAAAGATCGTCTCTCTTACAAAAGAAACACACGATGTACAAACCCCCTTGCAAAAAGAGATAAAACACTTTATCAAAATAATATCCTCGATCGCTCTTGTCCTTGGAGCGCTCTTCTTTGTTATAAGCCTTATCATAGGCCACAGCAAGATCGGCAGCCTTATCTTTGCTATAGGAATAATTGTTGCAAATGTTCCTGAAGGACTTTTACCGACAGTAACATTGTGTCTCTCCCTTGCGTCAAAACGCATGGCTAAAAAAAAGGCACTTATCAAAAACCTAGAATCAGTAGAAACCTTAGGATCAACAACAGTAATATGCACAGACAAGACAGGAACCTTGACACAGAACAAAATGGCACTTAACACCCTCTTTCTTGAATTTGAAGAAAAAAATGTCTATGAAAAACATCTTGCAAAAACAAAAGGCTTTGAATCTCTTCTAAAGGCAATGACGCTTTGTAACAACGCCCGAAAACATCCTAAAGGAAAGGGATTTAGCGGCGACCCCACTGAGACTGCTCTTCTTGACTTTTCCCAACTCTACACAACAATTTCCACACTTATCAAAAAAGAGAAACGCATCCACGAATGTCCGTTTGACTCACAGACAAAAAGAATGATTACTACCCACAAAAGCGGCAGAAAAAAGATCTCTTATCTCAAAGGTGCACCTGAAGTCGTGCTAAAAATGTGCACAGGGTATTTCTCAGGAAAAAAGAAGAAAAAACTCACAAAAAAAGATCGTAACCAAATAAAAAAGTATTATGCAAAGATGGCATCCCGTGGAGAACGCGTTCTTGCATTCGCCCTGAAAGAAACAAAAGCAGACGAGCCTACCGAAAAAGGATTTCTTTTTATTGGCCTGGCAGGAATGGTCGACCCTCCTCGCAAAGAGATACCTGAAGCACTCCAGAAATGTAAAACAGCAGGTATAAAGGTTATCATGATAACAGGAGATCATCGTCTCACAGCAGAGGCTATAGCACGGAAAGTGGGACTTGTGAATAAGCATGCAGCAATCGTAGAAGGAGAAGAACTCCAAAAAATGGAAGATGCAGAACTTCAGGAAATTCTAAAAAAAGAGGAAATAATCTTTGCACGAACCAACCCCCTCCAGAAACTTCGAATCGTACAAACCCTGCAAGCCATGAACGAAGTTGTAACTGTAACAGGGGACGGAGTAAATGATGCCCCTGCATTAAAAAATGCAGACATGGGAGTATCCATGGGCATCTCAGGAACAGAGGTGGCACGAGAAGCAAGCGACATGGTATTAATGGATGATAACTTTGCAACCATTGTCTCAGCAGTTGAAGAAGGCAGAACAATCTTTGAAAACATCAAAAAGTTCATTGCCTACATCCTCACTAGCAACGTACCAGAGATCCTGCCCTTCCTTGCATTCATCCTTCTTCAGATCCCCCTTCCCTTAACCGTTGTTCTTATCCTTTCAATCGATCTCGGAACAGACATCCTTCCAGCAATAGGGCTGGGAACAGAACAACCCGAAACAGATGTCATGAAGAAAAAACCGCGATCAAGAAAGGAACGTCTGCTCACAAAACAACTCCTTGGCATATCCTATGGGCTTGTGGGCATGATCCAGGCAGCAGCAGGATTCTTCTCCTTTTTCTTTATCCTTTTCAAAGGCGGCTGGATCTGGGGACAACCACTCGCATTCAACAACCCACTTTACCTGAAAGCAGTCAGCGCATTCTTTGCAAGTATCATCATCTGCCAAATAGCAGACGTACTCATCTGCAGAAAACGAAGACAATCGGTATTTACTGGATTCTTCAAAAACAAGATGGTCTGGCTTGGAATAGCTGTAGAAATTATCCTGTTATGCATGATCCTTTACCTTCCTTCGTTTCAAGCGCTTTTCGGAACTGCACCTCTATCCTTATTTGAACTCTCTCTATCTGTGCCCTTCGCATTACTCATTTTATTTGGTGATGAACTCAGACGCTACCTTCTGAGAAGAAAGAACTCTTTTGTGGAAAGGTATCTGACTTGGTAAAAAAAGAAAAAAAAGAACCCTTCTAAAAAAGAAGAGTAACCTAGTTCTGCAAAGCCGCTTCGATCTCTCTCTGAAATGCAACATAGGGCTGAGCACCACTCAACAGCTTTCCATTAATAAAAAATGCTGGAGTTCCTCTCACACCATATTTCTGGCCTTCTTCCATATCTTTCTTTACTTCAGAAGCCATCTCTCCTGAATCCAGACACTGGTCAAACTCTTCACTATCCAATCCAAGATCCTGTGCCCAACTCTTCAGGTTCTCTACACTCAATGAATCCTGGTTTTCAAAGATCGTATCATGGTATTCCCAGAACTTTACCTGTTCATCTGCACATTCAGCAGCCTCAGCAGTCTTCTGCGCCAATGGGTGAAAGGGCAATGGATAATCCCTATACACAAACTTCACCTTTCCTGTGTCAATATACTCTTTTTCCAGCAAAGGAAGGGTCTCAGAAAAAACCTTTTTACAATACGGGCACTGAAAATCACTAAACTCAATAATTGTCACTGGCGCATTCTTCTTCCCTTTCATCGGATCATCATCAACACTTACATCGACTGTTGGGCTTGGAGGAGGGGGTTGAGCTACTCTCTCACCTGGTCCGGCTAACTCGTTCACAACCGCACCATTCAAAGAAATCTCATCAATATTTCCCTTAATATTCCACGTCTGTACTAAAAGAACTAAAAGCAAAACTGCTTGTAAAACAACAATTCCAATTACCATATCTTCTTTCTTCATTTGACCACCTCTTAGGTTCAGTACCACACACATCCCCTTACAGATAGGTCATTACTTTACGAGTTGTATCACCTCCTTTAACTTTTCAGCAAAAAAATCGGCCTCTTCAGCAGTAGTATACAGATAACAGCTTGCACGAACACTTCCATCGATCTTTCTTGCATTAAACCAGCTATGTACACAATGCGCACCACTTCTTACCATGATGTTGCTCGTTTCATCTAATAAAAGAGCAACCTGATGAACATCTCCTTTTGGAACAAAACTGATAATGCCTGAACGTTCCTCTGCACGTGGACCAATAATCTTCACATCATCCTCGATCTGTGCACTAATGCGTTTATTCAGATTTTGTTCATGCGAAAGAATATTGCTTTTCCCAACACCCTCTAAAAAACAGGCAGCAGCTCCCAGGCCGATAATACCTGCATAGTTCTGAAGGCCTGCTTCAAACCGTTCGGGCAGATCATCAAACTCATGATCAGTATAGGTTGTTTCATGAACTGTATCTCCTCCAACAAGAAACGGGCTCAATTTTTCCAGTACTGCCTCCTTTCCATATAGGATTCCTGTCCCAGAAGGACCGCACATCTTATGACCTGAACAGGCCAAAAGATCAACATCAAGCTTACGAACATCCAACTCCATTGAGGGAACACTCTGTGCAGCATCTGCCATCACCAATGCACCATGATCGTGTGCAATCTTGCAGATCTCCTTTAATGGATAGGTTACACCGTCCAGATTAGAGGTGTGCACAACAGAGACAAGCTCAACATCAGGACTCATCATCTCCTCAAATGCCTCAAGATCAAAAGTATTGTCATCTTTAGAAGGAATAATCTTGTGGGTAACTCCTTTCCTCTTTGAAAGCAGTTGCCAGGGAACAAGATTAGAATTGTGCTCTTTGTCTGTAGTCAATACAGTCTTCGACAAAGAAAGACTATTTGCAACAAGATTAATGGCCTCAGTAGTGTTTTTTGTAAAGATAATCTCCTTTTCAGATTTGGCTCCTAAGAATTTCTTCATAGATAAACGTGCCTTTATTACCTCTTCATCAACCCTTCTTCCAACCTTGTGCATACTCCTGCCGCCGCAGCCTGGAAACTCCTGATAGTAGCTGTTAACAGCATCGATAACAGGCTGAGGACGGAGACTCATACAGGCACTATCAAGATAAACAGGATCCATACCTTTGATCTTCTTCTGCAAAAAAGGGAATTCATCTCTAATATTTTTATTCATACCACACCTCTTTATTCAACAGAAACACCTTTCTTTTCAAGTTCTTCAAGAATAACCTTTTCAAAGGTTTCAAAATCTTTCGGACCCACAATCGTTCGGTTATTTATAAAAAATGTGGGTGTGCCATAGACTCCTGCTTCCACACCTGCTTTGAAGTCGTTCTCAACCTCATCATGGGTTTGGTGCTCTGTTAAACATTCTTCAAACTCATCCGCATCCATACCTAGTAATTGTGCAATACGAATCAGCTCTAGCGTATTTGTTTCCTCAGATTCGTTTAATCCTAGTGTTTTCTGATTGTCAAAGAGGGTTTTGTGAAACTCCCAATAGCTTCCCTGAAGCTTTGCACATTCAGCAGCCTCTGAAAACAGGATGCCGTTATCATGCTTTGGGATCGGGAAATCCCTATACACAAAGAAGATATGTTCTCCATAGGTAGCTAATACCTTTTCAACAGTAGGCTGCGCCTTTAGTGTAAATGGGCACCGGAAACAGCCAAACTGAATCATCGTTATGGGTGAATCCGGACTTCCCTTAGTAGGATCATCATCTATTCCTGGATAGATCACTGGCCCGTCATAAACCGCATCAACACCCGAAAATTTGCTCTTTCCAGCAGGATCAAAGACGCAGAAATCCTCTCCGTTCGTTTTACCATTACAATTCCCGTAGGTAGCATAATTGTAGACAGAGAACCCCGACTGAATAAGGCTCCACACAAGTAAGATGGTGAACAACCAGGAGATAATCTCAAAATGTCCATAAAGAAACCTTCCTGTTCGTGGATGCTTCCGCATTAAACTGCCTGAAATCTGGCTTTTTAGCCGCTTATCAAGACCTGTTGTGCACTTTCGCAGGGTAAGCCTTCTAAAAACACAGTCTAAAGCCTCCTTTGCAATAACACGATGACTTGCACTAAATATGCCAAGAATTCCAAACACAATAAGGGCTAATAAACATATCATTTTCTATACCATTGTCAAGCCCTGCACACAAGCTTGTCTTTCTCCTATAATTAATAAAGGTTTCCATTCTATTTAACAATAGGAGCTACTATACTAAGTTTTTTATACTGCTCACAATTGCCAGTTTCATGATAGAAGGAGTCCTCTTTGATCTTGACGGAATTTTAGTAGACACAGAGCCCCTACACTGCAGAACCTACATTAAAGCACTGGCAAACCATGGAATCCATATTACAGAGGAGTTCTACTTCGACTTCTGGACGCGCCAGGGAAAAGGCATCAAAGAGTATGTACGGGAATACGCAAATGGTCTCGACCCTCTAGAAGTTCGAGATGAAAAACTCGAACTCTATTTTAAGGCCTTGCGAGAAGATATTCCAATCATTGAAGGAGCTCCTGAGTGTTTGGAAGCTCTATCTGCTCAATTTCCGCTCGGTCTTGTTACCGGTTCTTTACAGTGTAGTGCAGACCTTGTGTTAGAACTGACAGAATTTAGAAGATACTTTAATGGAATCGTTGTGACAGCAGACGATGTAACCCATCAAAAACCACATCCTGAAGCTCTTTTGTTAGCAGCAGAAAAACTAAAACTCGCACCATCAAAGATAGCCTATGTAGGAGATGCACAAAAGGATTTTCAGGCAGCCCATGCAGCAGGAATGAACTGTGTTGCCATACCGACGACCTTGACAGCGGATAACGACTTCTCTCTGGCAACAACAATTCTTTCATCTATCAAAGAGCTTACCCCTGAGTATGTACGATCGCTCTAGTCCTACTTGGAAAGCTTCACTGCTGTTCCATAGGCAAGAACTTCTGCTGCACCCTGCATTACTTCTGCTGTGATAAAGCGCACATTGATTACTGCATCAGCCTTCATCTGTGTCGCTTCATCACACATTCTCTGTATGGCCTGCTCCCTGGATTCATTAATCATCTCTGTATACCCTTTCAGCTCACCTCCCACAAGGTGCTTCAGGCCAGCCATAATATCTCTTCCAATGTGCTTTGCCCGGATCGTATTTCCCTTTACAATTCCCAGGGTTTCTGTAATCTTTGATCCTGGTATAAAGTCTGTGGTTGTAGTTAACATAGGGCATAAGAATGATCCGCCCTATAAAAAGCTTTTCACCAATTTTTCCTGTTTTAGAGGATGTTGAGGAGGACACTTTACGCTTTTTTTAATGGTTCATACTCCTCTCTAATGCTTGGCCTAAACCGTTTCATCAATAAGGCATTTGTAACAACAGACACCGAGCTAAAAGCCATTGCTGCTCCGGCAATCGCAGGATTCAGAAGCCAACCCGTCCATACATAGAAAACTCCTGCTGCTACAGGTATTCCAACAAGATTATATGCAAATGCCCAGAAAAGATTTTGCTTAATCTTCTTCATTGTATATGCAGACAATTCAATTGCAGTAATAATATGTCTGAGGTCGTTCTTCATCAACACGATCTGTCCTGCTTCCATCGCTACATCTGTACCCGAACCAACAACTATGCCAATATCTGCCTGTGCAAGAGCAGGAGCATCATTTATTCCGTCCCCAATCATTGCAACGGTTTTTCCTTCTTTCTGAAGCTTCTGAACAATCTCTGCTTTTCCTTCGGGAAGAACGCCTGCAAAGATCTGATGAATGTCTAGCTTCTCTGCAATAGCTTTAGTTGTGCGTTTATTATCTCCACTTATCAAAACAATATGTTTACCCAGCCTGTGAAGAATTTCAACACTTTTTGGGGTCTG
>NYYS01000039.1 GCA_002685855.1 Candidatus Woesearchaeota archaeon | reverse complement strand
AGGTTCACATGGAGAGTCCTTCTTTTTCTGTTATAGGGACGAGTTCGCCGGGCTTTCCTGGTTTTTGGGGTTCTACAAATAGGTATGTTGCAGGTGCAGGAACAGCCAATCATCCGGACACCTATGATTCCTATCTTGAGGAGGTTGATGGAGACCGCTACAAGTATGAGGGGAGCTGGCACCCTCTACGGGAGAGGGAGGAGGTGTTTAAGACAAGTGATGGCATAGAGATCAGATCCACGATTCAGTATACTCATCATGGGCCTTTACTATTAAAAGATGGAAAGAGATATATCTCTGTGAGGCCTGTTGGAAATGACAAGATTCATTCTGTTATTACTGCGGCGCTTAAGCGGATGCGGGCAAAGAGTGTTGATGATATTAAAGAGAGTTTAGGAGATCTGCAGATGCAGACAGGCAACATTGTTGCAGGAGATGTTGATGGAAACATATTATATGTATATAACATGGTGCAGCCGATCAAGGATGAATCTCTTAATTGGGACAAGCCGGTGGATGGAACTAAGGCAAAGACAGAATGGTCAGGATATTTTGGGATGGATCGAATTCCTCACATAAAAAATCCTTCTTCGGGCTGGCTTCAAACAACAAATGATGCACCACGCTTTGCAACATTGCCTGTTGATGCAGTAAAGGTAGACTTTCCAGACTACACGCATGCGAATAAGGAACAGCAAGGACTTCGCGGGCAACGCATTGTGCATCTTCTTGATAAGGATGATTCTATTACGTTAGAAGAGATGAAAGGCTATGCAATGGATACCTATGTCCAGATGGCGAAATATGTTGTGCCGGGCTTGCTGAAGGCGTTAGATGGCTATACAGGAACGGATCAGGATGTTATCGATGCTCGAGAGATTCTGCAAGAATGGGATTATTTTGCAGATAAGGATAGCAAAGGAATGACGATCTTCTGGTATTGGTGGAAGGAGTATGGTGTGATAAAAGGAGATCCTTCTTCGATTCTTTTGTTTACTGCAGATGAAGAGAAGGAGATGCGTTCTGCTCTGGAGCGGGTGGTAGAGACCATGAACGACTATTATGGAACGGTTGAAAAAAAGTGGGGAGATATCCATGTTCTGGATCATCGTCCCTCTGTGGGTTTGTCGGGTGGAGATCGAAAATGGAGTCTGAATGGCGGCCTAACTACTTTATTGTTAAGAAATACTGAACGCTTTGAAGAGGGAATAGGATATGTTTCTTCAGGTTCTTCAAGAGTCTCGATTGTTGAGCTGGGAGATCCGATTCGGGTGTATTCTATTATGGCAAGTCACAACGATCGAGACAGCAAATATGCAGAGGCATCTGATATTCGCTATGGGAATGAAGAGTTTAAAGAGATCTTCTTTGAAAAAGAGGATGTGTTGACTGTTGTGGATAAGACGGTTGAGTTGAGCTATACAGGGTATGAGTGAGAAGCTATTACGCGAGTTTAAGTCTTTGTTGAAGACCACATCGATTTTTATCAATATAGTAAATAAGTCTTGTTTTTGTCTATCTTTATAAGAGGTGCTATGTTCTTGAGATAGATGAATATTTCACGACTTTCCCCTCTTATTGTAGCTGCAAGCCTGGGCTGTGCATCTATACAAAAGAGTGTTCCTAAGGGAGACTGTTTGTATGTTCCTGTTCATGAGCAGTTACCTGATGATCTTCTGCATCTGCTGGTTGAAAGAGATGCAGTAGCAGGTTATTTCTGTAGACCTATTGAAAGGATTACTGCAAACCTTGAAGAAAAAATAAGAGATGAGCTTCCTGAAAATGAATATTTTTTTATAGGAGAAAGAGGATATTTTGGGCTGGAAGTTTTTTATGAACAAAGTGCTCGTGAAGATAGCTCTCAGGATTTTGAAATTTATAATGCCTATTTAGACTTGTTGATAGGACTAGACTATTTTAGTTTAGATTCTCAGTATTTTGATGAGGAGAGTTTGAGAACACATTATCTGAATTGGGTGATGAAGGAAACAAAGGTCCTTGGTGAACTTGATGCAGTCAAGGGATGGATAACTGAAGAACAACTAAACAGCCTCTTTAATCCGTATGAACGGCATCTTTCTGCCCTTGTTACCTATTGGCATAATAACCGTGATTCTCCTGAGATTGAGCAGGATTCGAGGTTAAATCAGGTTGTAGGTATTTTTGTAGATCTTTGTTACGAGAGAAGTAAGCAATATTTGTCGAAAGGTGATTCTGATCGATCAACTACCTATCTTAAGGTTGCAAAAGAAGCTGAAGAAGAGATGGAAGCTCGGGAGTATGGTCGTATTAAGATGGACGAACCAAACAGACGATTAGATCCAGATATTGGTGCTGGAAGATGTGCTTGATCACTCTAAACCTTTTACCTTTCCGGGTCGGAGCTCAAAGATTTCCCCTTCTAATATCATGTTTTCAAGAAGTTTTTCCACGTTTTTCATCTGGGCTTTTTCGATTACGCTTTCAATGTCTGCACCTTTTCCGTCATCAAGCTCTTTGATGAGTGTGATAAGTTTATCACCATAGTTTTCTATGACTTCTTCTTCCAGGAGGGCATCTTCTTTCTGAGCAGGATCTTCTTTTACTTCCTCTTTCTTTATCTCTTTTGTTGTGATCTCTTTTGGGGGGGTTTTCTGGTTTTCTTTTTCGATGTTTGGATGTTGGTTTTCTTCTATCTGTCCATAAAGAAGCTGTAGTTCTTTTTTCCTGAGTTGGAACCAGTCCTTTGTTGTTGGTTTAAGAATTTCCGGAACAAGGTAGAGTTGATCTTCAAATAAACGTGGCCAACAAATAATTGAAACAATGTCTCCAATATTGCATTCGAGAGGTCCGGAGAAGGAACGGAGATTTATTGTGCCGGTTCCGTCATCAACTCTGATTGCTGTTTCTGTGTCTTTTCCGACTACGGTTGCAACAAGATTGATTCTATATATTTTTCCTTGGCTTGTTTGAATGTAACTTGACTGCCATCCCTCTTGTTTGATGAAAGAGCCATCTAGCAATTCTTTTACAGAACATTTTATTGCTGTTGTTCGTTCAAATGCCATTTTCAAATTTTGCTGATGAATCCTGGGCGTGGTTGAAAGAGGTCTCCACTTCGTTTTAGTTTTTCTACAACTTCATCAACTTTTTCTTCTTCGAGTCCTTTTGTTTTTGCTTCTCTGACAACGTCTTCAACAGGAATAATCTTTCCTATTGCTTTTTCGAGTTCGTTAATGATCTCTTTTACTGTAACGATGTGGCTTCGTTGCGATGCGGAAATTCCTGTGGTGATTCTGTCGATGTCGATCTTTCCTGTTTCCGGATCAACACCGATCTGTGCAAGACAGAAGTGGGTAAGTTCGATGGCGCGTCGTGCATCTTTTTTTGAGACTTTTTTTGAGAGCCGTGTTCGGGCTGATGCTTCTGCCAGACGCACCATTGCTTCGAGTTGTCGTGCAGAGATAGGGATTGCATGAACTGCTCCTTCTTCTGCTCCTCCTTGGTTACGCATCTTTACATAGTAGCGTTTTATTTCTTCTAATGCCTCATCAGAAAGTCGTGGCGATAAATTTTGGCGGGCGTAGGCAACATATTTTTTTATGAAATCTCCTTTAAAAGGAGCTTCTTCTAACTCGTGTGTTTTATGAAGTTCCAAGATGAAAGATGCTAGTGCTTCATCTTTTTCCTGGCTGGGAAGATCGCGTATAGGGAAAATGAGATCGAACCTGTTAATAAGCGTAGAAGGAAGGTCGATCTGTTTTGCTAATATTTCATACGGGTCAAACCGGCCAAACTTTGGATTGGCTGCAGCAAGAATGGTTGTTTCACAGCGAAGTGTTGCCTGGATGTTTGCTTTACTGATACTGATCGACTGTTGCTCCATGGCTTCGTGCATCGAACTTGTGTCATCTCTGCTCATCTTATCCAACTCGTCGATACAGACAAGCCCTTTGTTTGCGAGAACAAGAGCTCCTGCCTCGAGTGCCCAGCCTCGTAGGAATTCATCTTTTACAACAGTGGCGGTAAGGCCTGCACCCGACGCACCTTTCCCAGAAACATATCTGCATTTTGGAGCTACTGCTTCGATGCGTTTAAGTAACTGACTTTTACCACTTCCCGGATCTCCTATTAACAAAATATGCATATCTCCCCTTGTTGTAACGCCATCTTCTCTTTCTTTTTTTACGCCGCCAAAAAGCTGGAGAAGAAGTGCTTCCTTGACTTTATCGTGTCCATAGATTCCTGGAGCCATGCTTGATGTAAGCTTCTGGTATATCTTTGGATCTTGTGATGTCTCTTTTATTTTTTTTAGGTCTTCTTTTGAAATGGTAACTTCGGTAAAGTCCTCAAAGATGGGCTCGATATGGTTTACTTCGTTGATCAGATCGAAACGGGTTGATTGTCCTCCATGTGCAAGCATGATCGGAACCTCTTTAATCTGGCCGGTTATCTGGATCTTGGCTCCGGGGTTTGTTTTTCTTTCGGAAAGAGGAGATACAAGATCATTTTTTAAAAAAACGTCAAGACGTTTTGCCTGTGCAGATCCCTCAAGAGTTTCAGGAGATTCTTCAAGAACAATTTTCTGCGCATCAACAAGTTCTTTGTCAAGCATACGAAACTTGCCTTTTCTGCCACAGCTGCATCGGGTTGGTTCTTTAAATTTTTGTTCGAGCTGAATAATGTTAAGAATATTACCGCAGCTTGGGCATTCATAGCGTGCAGCAGTAACCTGGGGGCGGACATCGGATTTTTGGCGAATAATCCCATCCATCTGAATAAATTTCCCAATGTGTTTGCTTCTGATGTTTTTTATTTGGAGATGTTGAGAATCCGGTAAACCAAATATTCTTACTTTGAATCCTTTTAGATCACCTTCAAGGTTCATTCCTTCTACTGCAAGTTCAAAACTTCTCAAAACATCATCTGGTTGATCCAGGAGGAGGTCGGCAAGGTCTGGATTAAACAGAGAGAGCTCTGAGAATGCTAGGTTAAGGGATTTTTGATCCTTGCGAAGTGCATCAAGCAATCTTTCTGAATAGGTTTCTTCAAGAAAGTGCTGAAATACTTCAATAATCTCTGAAGCTTCCATTTCACTTTACGTTCTTGAGAATGACTACGAGCTTGTCCAGAGCTGCATGCGCTTGTTCTTCAGACTTGGTACCTGTGCAAACAACCTTTCCATTACTAAAGAGAAGGAATGTTGCCTTTGCTTCCATTAACTTGTAAACAAGTCCAGGAAACTGCTCAGGTTCATACTCTGTGTTATCCAGCTTCATAGCAAGTGTATTCAGATTGAGATCCATGCCGATGCTGCCGGATGCAACAATGTTTTGGACAATTATTTTTGGTTTGATCTTGATCTTGATACCTATCTTTTCCAGGCTTTCAATAATCTTCTTTAGAGACTCGTCGACCTTATCCATGCTTCGAGCACCGGTACAGACGACTTTTCCAGAACTGAAAATCAGTGCAGAGGTCTTCGGGTCCTTAATACGGATCACCAATCCTGGAAACTGCTCAGGATTATACTCTGTGTTGGACAGCGTAGCTGCCATTTTTTCCAATGGAATATCGTGTTCAAGACTTGTAGAAACGACGATATTAACCACTTCTACTCGAACTCCATTTTCGTTTGTTTCGGTTTTTGCCTTTTGGGCCATTCTATCTACCCCCTCCTCCGTCTTATGCGGAGAGCATGAGTGATGTGTGATGTGGTGATGGGAGCCGTCGTACTCCTCTTTATAAATAGGAATCAGTTATCCTTTATAAATACTTTTGTTGTGGGATGAAATCCTTTAAACCTCTATATTGGGGGAGTAGAAGCCCTTCTATTTCCTTTGGAGAAGGGGTTTTTAGTGTCTGAGGCTCAAAATTAGCTACTTTGGGGGCACCAGTATACAAAAAAGACCCCTTTGTTTCCGATGGAGATTCTGGGAGGAGAGGGGCTTACTACTTAGTTCTTTTTTGATGGATGTTTTGTGGGTTATTTTATTGGTTGGAAATTAACTGCTGTGGATGATAAAAGAGCTAAGTCTTACTAATCTCTTTGTAAGGGATATGCATCTCCCAGGTATACCAGATCATAGGTTCCTCTATTATCGCCGTGAAAGATAAGTACAGGTTCAAAGTCGGGGTCTTCGACAACTGCGACTACTTGTTTGATATCTTCTCGAATTGATCCGTGCCAGTATCGCATCTTTTGACCTGGCTGGGGAACCGAAGGAACAGCTTTCCTTACGAGTATGCCGAGTTCCACACTGTCGTTGCTAAACTCAAGTTTTCCTCTTTTTTTGGAGTCAACAACAGGACGTAGAAATCTTCTTCCTTCTTGTTCAACAAGTGTGTGGTAGATCCTGGAAAATGGAAAGGTGTTTTTCACACCTGCTGCTTTGAGTTCTGTTTCGCCAACACACGCTTCATAATGGTTTGGCATTCCTTCAGCTTCTTCTATCTGGATTACTGCTTTATACTCTAGTTTACACATTGGGGGTACCTCTTGCTTCTAAATCTACCTTCTTTTTATTCTGTGGCAGGCGTCTCGAGGATGCCGTAGTTGAAAAATAAATGGAACCGTTCCCTTGCAACTGGATAGGCTGTCAGCCAATCTT
>NYYS01000038.1 GCA_002685855.1 Candidatus Woesearchaeota archaeon | reverse complement strand
CATAAATAGTATAAATATAGATATCTATATGCATATGCATAATGGACAGCAAAATTATATATGTTTTTTAGTGTTATCTCTATTGATATATGTTTAAAGGGGTGATAGAGATGTATGGAAGAAAAAATGGATTTTTTGAAGAAGTTGTAGAAGATAGCGATAGTATATACAGAGATGATTGGGGAGATCCTTTGATAGAGGAAGAAGAGGATTTACAGGTTGACTGGAAAAAGGTGCTTGGATCGAGTCATGATCAGCTCTTTAAAGATGGTGAGGGAGTTATCCTTACGTTTGAGGAGCTTGAGGAGATGTCCCAGAAAGAGATACGTAAGCGGAAGATCTGTCCGTTCTAGGAGGTGATTGTATGAAGAGGAAAGGTGATCTTGAAAGGTTTTATAGTGAGAGCACTGAGAATAGGAAGGAACTGTTCTGGATGAATACGTTAGAAGATTTTTTTCGATGGAGAGTTTAGGAGGTTTGGGTTATTCCGATCTGAAACTCTTTTTCTTTTATTTTTTCTTTTGATGAGTGTTCTGATTTGTTGAGTGTTTTTGCAAAGGTTATCTGGGTTACGCCTATTTTGTTTTTTTGGGATTCTAGTTCTTTGGAGAGGTCGAGGTCTCCTGCGAGTGAAAGAATTACTGTGTTGCTTTTTTTGAGTCCTGCTTTTTTCCTGAGTGACTGTATTCTTCTGATGAGTTCTCGAAGGTAGCCTTCTTTGAGGAGTTCTTCGGATTGTTCTGTGTGGAGAAGGAGTTCTCCTCCTTTGAATGCGCTGTAGCTTTTTTGTTCTGGTGTGTTTGGTTCGAGTTGGAAGTGTTCTTTTTTCAAGGTGTGTTTTTTTAGGATTATTGTTTCGTTGTTTTTTATTGCGTGGTTGAGGGGTTTTTGGTTTTGTTGTATGAGCTCTATTATTTCTGCTGTGTCGTGCCCGAATTCTTTTCCTATGGTTCGGGTGTTTGGAGTTATGGCATAGGTGAGGTTGAGATTATCAAAGGTTATTTTTTTTATGTTTGTCTGGTTTTGGATGAGGGATAGATGTTGTTCTAGGGCTTGTTGGAGTGCCTGATTGCATTCAATTGTTACGTTGGGTAGGGGCCAACGTACGCCAATTTTTGCTTTGTCTCGTGCAGAGAGTATTGCTCCGATGAGTTCTTGTGCTGCTTTAAGTGATTCTTCGAGGACGACGTCGATGTATTCTTCATTGGGTTGTGGCCATTCTGTGAGGTGTATTGATTCCTCTTTAAGTTTGCAGGGTTGTTTTAGGTTTTGATAGATTGATTCTGTTATGAATGGGCAGACTATTGAGAACATTTGTATTGTGTCGTAAAGAGCCTTGAAGAGGGTGTTGATGACTGCTTGTTTCTCTTTTGTTGATCCGTTGGTTGCTTTTTCTCTTACGAATTGGATGTAGGTGCGGGATATTTCAAGGTAGAGCTGTTCGATGAGGTCTGGAGCTGTGTTTAGTCTGTAGTTGTTGAGGTTGTTTGTGAGTTCTTTTTTTGTTGTCTCAACGAGTGAGAGGATGAATCTTTCTTCTACTGCTAGGGTGGCTTTGTCTAGGGGTTTGGGATGAAGGTTGTGTTGTTCGATGAGGTTGAGTAGGTAGGTGTGGAGGTTCCATAGTACCATCAGGTTTCTATGTCGCATGAGAACATCCTCTTTATTATAGTTCATGTCCATTCCAGGGTTGGCACAGCCTATGCTGTAGTAGCGGAAGGTGTCTACACCAAATTCATCATAGACTTCAGCGGGGAGGATGTAGTTGCCGAGGCTTTTGGACATCTTTCTTCCTTGTGCGTCGTTGATAAAGCCGTGCATGTAGACTGCTTTGAATGAGGGTTTGTCATGTCCTAGTATGCTGGCTACCATGAGAAGGTTGAACCAGCCTCGTATCTGGTCTTTTCCTTCGAGGATAAAGTCGGCAGGGAAGAGTTTGTTGAAGAGCTCTTTCTGCCGGGGGAATCCGAGGGATGTCCAGCTTGTTACGCCTGCGTCAACCCAGACATCAAGGATGTCTGGTATTCTAGTCATAGTTTTTCCACATTTACAGGATAGTTTTACGTTGTCTATCCAGGGTTTGTGGATGTTGGCGGGGAGTTTTTTTGTTGCTTTTTCTTTGAGTTCTTGTATGCTTCCTATGACTTCTATTTCTGTGCAGGAATCACATCTCCAGATTGGTGCAGGTGTCCCCCAGTATGTTTGCCGGGTTATTCCGTTGTCGCGAAGATTGGAGAGCCAACTGTTGAATGCGTTGTGTGCTGTTTGTGGAACCCAAGAGATCTCTTTATTGAATTCGAGCATCTTCTCTTTTATGTCTTCTACTTTGAAGAACCATTGTTTTGTTGTTCTGTAGATGATCGGGTTTTTGCAGCGATCGCAGAAGGCGTAGTCGTGTTCTACCTTTGTTGTTGTGATGAGGGCGCCGAGTTTTTTGAGTTCTTCTGTGAATTTGGCGTTGTCTTTTTTTGCGTGGAACTTGCTGAAGTTTCCGTAGTTTTCTGGGTAGTGGCCATCTTCTGAGAGGGTGTTGTATGCAGGGATCTTGTTTCGGTGTCCGACTTCGAAGTCTTCGGGGCCGCAGCCGGGTGCCATATGTACGATTCCTGTTCCTGCTGATGTGTCGACGTATTCTGTGCTGAAGACTACTCTGTGAATTTTTGATGTTGTTCGGAGTTCGTCGTAGTGTGATTTAAGTTGCTGTTCAAAGGGGTGGATGTATTCGTAGTTTTCGAGTGCCTGTCCTTTGAATTCTTGGATTATTTCGAGGGGTTTGTCGACGACTCCCTGGATGAATGATGCTGCAAGTGCTTTTGCTACGATCCATATTTCGTTGTCGACTTTTGCTTTGACGTAGTCGAGTTCGGGGTGGACCATGACGCCGAGGTTGAAGGGGATGGTCCAGGGTGTTGTTGTCCAGATAATGATGAATTCGTTTTCTTTTCCTTTTACAGGGAATTTGACAAAGATGCTGTCGTCATGGACTATCTGATAGGCGAGTTCGTGTTTTGCGAGGCTGGTTTCGCAGTTGTAGCACCAGTGCATGGTTTTGAGTCCTTCGTAGAGGCGTTTTTTGTTATGGGCCTCTTTTACGAGCCACCATTCTCCGTCGATGAGTTCGGGGTCTATTGTTTGGTAGGCGTTTTCAAAGTCCATCCAGACTCCTTCTTTTTGGAAGTCTTTGTTCATCTGTGCGAGGTTTTCTGTGCTGAGTTTTATGCATTCTTTCACGAAGTTGTCCATGCCGAATTTGAGGATGTCTTCTTTTGTTTTGAGGTTGAGTTTTTTCTGGACTGCGTGTGCTGTGGGGAGGCCGTGCATGTCGTAGCCGGCTCGATCCCAGACGTCGAAGTTGTTCATTCGTTTATAGCGGAGGATGAGGTCTTTGAGGGCTTTGTTCCATGCTGTTCCGAGATGGACTTTTCCGGAGGTGTAGGGTGGGCCGTCGAGGAAGTAGAAGAGTTCTTTTCCTTTGGTTTTTTGTTTGGCTTTCTGATAGATCTTGTTAGTGTTCCAGAGTTTTGTTATCTGGGTTTCAACTTCCTTAAAGGTGTAGCCGGTCATGGGAGGGCCTCCTCTCTATTGAATAATGATAGAATACATTCGTTGGATGAGAGGATTGAACATGAGAGGATAGGGAGGGGATGGTTTAAAAAGGTTATGGTTGGGTTAATTTTTTGTTGGGGTGTTTAAGATTAGTTTTAAAAAGGATTGTGGTTTGCGGTTGGTATGAATGATCTTAGCAGCTTTTCTGAACTTGTAGAGGAAGGGGGGAGGATACTTGGTTTGGATAGGACTGTTGTTGAGCGTATTATTCGACCGGATCGTGTTCTTGAGGTTCCTCTCTTATTTCGAAGGGATAATGGGAGCTTGGGGAGTGCTGTTGGCTTTCGTGTGCAGCATAGTAATGTTCTGGGTCCGTATAAGGGGGGAATTCGTTTTCATCCTGAGGTTGATGAGTCTGAGGTTCGTGCTCTTGCTGCTTGGATGAGTGTTAAGTGTGCGTTGATGAATATTCCGTTTGGTGGGGGAAAGGGTGGAGTTCGGATTAATCCTAAGGTGTTATCTGAGCGGGAGCTTGAGGCGTTGAGTCGGAGCTATGTTCGGGCATTGCATCCTCATTTAGGTCCTGATAAGGATGTTCCTGCTCCTGATGTATATACTAATGAGATGGTTATGGGGTGGATGCTTGAGGAGTATGAAGATATCTATGGGAAGAGTCAGGGTATGATTACGGGAAAGCCGCTTTCTATGGGTGGAATTGTTGGAAGGGATCGGGCGACGGGGCGTGGTGCGGTTATTGTTTTGTGTAGTTTTATAGAGCTGGAGGGGATGGAGGGGAGGAATGTTGTTATTCATGGGTTTGGAAATGCAGGGAGAACGGTTGCTGAGTTGTTATATGAGAAAGGGTTTTGTGTTGTTGGGATTGCGGATAGTAAGCAGGGATTGTATGATGGCAAGGGTTTGGATGTTGCGGCTGTAGGGAAGTGGAAGGATGAAAAGGGGAGTTTGGTTGGATATCCTGCTACGGAATTATTGGATCCTTCTTTACTTCTTTTGAAGGAGTGTGATATTTTGGTTCCTGCATCGTTGGGAGGGGTTATTACTAAGGAGAATATGGAGGGGATTCGGGCTCGGGTAATTTTGGAGGTGGCGAACGGTCCTTTGTCGCAAACAGCGTATAGGTATTTGAAGGAGAAGGTTATTATATTACCTGATGTTTTGGCGAATGCAGGAGGGGTTACGGTGAGTTATTTTGAATGGTTGCAGAATATTGAGGGAAGTGGGTGGGAGAAAGATGAGGTGGATCGTCGGCTGGAAAGGGTGATGAAGGAGGCTGTTCAATCTGTTCAGGAATTAAGGAAACAGCATGGTGTTGATTATAAAACTGCTGCCTATCTTGTGGGTTTGCAGAGAATTTCAGATTCAATAAAGAGTAGTGTATGAGGTGAATAGCATGGATTACAATGAGGGCTCTGTTGAGCTTCACAGAAAATTTAAGGGAAAGATTGAAACAAAGATTAAGGTTCCATTGAAGACAAAGGATGATATGTCGCTTGCGTATACGCCGGGTGTTGCTGAGCCGTGCAGGAGGATTGCGGCTGATCCATCCCAGGTGTTTGAGCTTACGGTTAAGGCAAATACGGTTGCTGTTGTAACTGATGGGAGTGCTGTTCTGGGTTTGGGTAATATTGGTCCTGAGGCTGCATTGCCTGTTATGGAGGGAAAGGCTGCGTTGTTTAAGGAGTTTGCAGATGTTGATGCTGTGCCGATCTGTTTGGCTACGCAGGATGTTGATGAGATTGTAAAGACTGTTAGGTTGATTGCACCGGGTTTTGGGGGGATTAATCTTGAGGATATTTCTGCACCTCGCTGTTTTGAGGTTGAAGAGCGGTTACAGGATCTTGGGATTCCGGTGTTTCATGATGATCAGCATGGAACTGCGATTGTGTTGTTGGCAGCTTTGTTAAATGCTTCGAAGGTTGTGGGAAAGAGGATGGAGGATCTGAAGATTGTTATTAGTGGTGCAGGGGCTGCAGGTATTGCGATTACAAAGTTGTTGTTGTGTTTTGAGAAGGTTGATGGGGTGTGCCGAGGTGTTCGGGAGATTGTACTTGTTGATAGTAAGGGAACTATTTATGATGGAAGGGAGGGGTTGAATGCTGTGAAGGAGAAGATTGCAAAGGTTACGAATCGTGAGAAGGTGAAGGGTGGTTTGGCTGAGGCGGTTAGGGGAGCAGATGTGTTTATTGGTGTGAGTATGCCAGGGATTTTGTCTGGGACAATGGTGGAGAGTATGGCTGAGAAGGCTGTTGTGTTTGCGATGTCTAATCCGGTTCCGGAGATTATGCCTGATGAGGCTTTGAAGGCAGGGGCTGCGGTTGTTGGTACAGGGAGGAGTGATTTTCCGAATCAGATTAATAATGTGCTGGCGTTTCCGGGTGTTTTTCGGGGTGCATTGGATGTTCGGGCGGCTCGGATTAGTGAGGAGATGAAGGTGGCTGCGGCAGAGGCGTTGGCAGGGTGTGTTTTGAATCCTACTGCTGAGAAGATTGTTCCGTATGCGCTGGAGAAGGGTGTTGCTTCTGTTGTGGCTGAGGCTGTTCGGAAGGTTGGGAGAGGGTAGGAAGCGGCATTTGAGGGGGTGGTGGTTGTGGTTGATAGAAAAGGGTTGTGTAGGCTGAGTTTGTGCGGGATAGAAAGATTTATAACGGGCTTTTCATGGAGGAGTAGATGGTGAGGAGTAGTTATACGGTTGAGAAGGGGTGTCCGTTGTGTAAGGGGGATGTTCGCGGGAATGTTCGGGATAACTTTTTCTGTAAGAAGTGTAGATTGTTGTATCGAAAGGGACATCTTCGTAGTTGGAAGTTTAAAAGAAAGCATAAGGGGAAGCGGGAGATTGTTAAGGTTCATTTTGGGAATAGCTATGTTCGGACTGCCCGGGGAAAGGTATATCATGTGAAAGGGTGTATTAAATTAAAGGAGTATCCTGTTCAGAATTTGCGGCTTGCAGATCCATCTAAGGATAGTGCATGTGATTGTGTTGGGGGGACTCATGTTCGTTCATCAGCTTGATCCTGTTCTTTTTCAGATTGGTAGTTTAGAGATTAGGTATTATGGGATTGTTTATGTTCTTGGTTTTCTGATGGCGTACTGGTTTTTGAGTCGTGCGGCAAGTTCGGGGCGTATTCGGAATTTGACAAAGGATGGTGTTGATGATCTTATTTTGTATCTTTTTGTTGGCTTGTTGGTTGGTTCGCGTTTGTTTTATTTTTTGTTTTGGTCTGAAACCTCTCTGCTTTCTGATCCTGTTGCTTTGTTTAGGATTTGGGAAGGGGGAATGAGTTTTCATGGTGGGATTGTGGGGATTGTTCTGGCGGCGCTCTTGTTTTGTAAGAGGTCGAAGGTTTCGTTTTATGCGTTGGGTGATTTGGTTGTTATTCCGACTGCGTTTGCATTGTTTTTGGGGAGGATTGCGAATTTTATTAATGGGGAGCTTGTAGGGGTTGTTTCTAATATTTGGTGGTGTGTTCAGTTTCAGGGGTATGATGGGTGTAGGCATCCTTCTCAGTTGTATGAGGCTGGAAAGAATCTTTTTGTTTTTTTTGTGTTGTTGTGGATGGATCGTCGGAAAGTTGTTATGAAGTTTAAGGAGGGCTTTTTGTTCTGGAGTTTTATTGGGTTGTATGGGGTGTTCCGTTTTTTGACGAATATTTGGAGAGATGATCCACGGTGGTTGGGGATTAGTTTGGGTCAGGGGTTTAGTTTGGTGATGGTGGTTGTTGCTGTTGTTGTAGTTGTCCGTGTGTATAGGGATGATCTGAAACGATTGT
Source organism: Candidatus Woesearchaeota archaeon (assembly GCA_002685855.1). Lineage (GTDB taxonomy): Archaea > Nanobdellota > Nanobdellia > Woesearchaeales. Next base: position 3,794 of record NYYS01000038.1, on the reverse strand, counting down.
TTTCTTTTTAAATAGAGACGAAACTTTTTTAGGCGAGAGGGGTTTTGTGTTTAGATGGATGGTGTTATTGGGTGTTTGCAGGGTGCTGTGCGGAATAATCATCTGGTTATTTTGACAGGGTTGTGCAGTGTTGAGTATGATGGACGGGCGGAGAGCTATCTGCCTGAAGGAGAGCGTGTGATTCTGATTAAGTCGGATAATAGTTTGCAGATTCATCAGCCTACAGGGAATACTCCTGTGAACTATATGAAAGAGGGGGCTACGCATTCTTTTTATGAGGAGGGAGGGAATCTTGTTATTAGGAGTAGTTTGGAAAAGGAGCGGTTGCTGATTACTGTGTTGAAGGTGCATGATCTGATAACAAGGAAGTTGCAGGATGGGCAGGGGATTCAGCTTCAGGGGAATGAGAAGGATATGTCTGATTATATTTATGCGAATCCTGATGTTATTGAGGACGGGTTTAAGCCGTTGAGTCGTGAGGAGCATACAAAGTATGGATTTATTGATGTGTTTGGAAATGATCGGGATGGAAATTTGGTTGTTGTGGAGTGTAAGCGGTTTAAGGCAGATCCTTCTGCTGCTACACAGTTGCGTAGGTATGTTGAGAAGATTAAGAAGAGTAAGGGTGTTTCTAAGGTTAGAGGGGTGTTGGTAGCTCCGAAGATTAGCAAGAATGGGTTAGTTATGCTTACTGATTGGGGGTTTAGTTTTAAGAAGTTTGATCCGCCACACTATCTTATTCAGCATAAGAAGAACCAGGCACAGCTGGATCTGTTTCTGTGAGTTCTGAAATTTGGTCTCGGAGTGGAGCGGCTGCTTACTCTTTTTAAGTGGTTTCATTATTTTTATTATTGTTTATAAACCAAGCGGAAGATTAAAATAGAATGGTTGTTATTATGGCTGTATGCAGTGTGGTATTCATGGAATTGAGTCTGTATCGAACTGCGGATGGTGCGGAAATCGCATCTGTGATGAGTGTATAAAGGAGAATAGGAAACGCTATTGTGCGAGTTGTGTGGAGAAGTTGTCCAAGGTTCGCAGGGGCGTTGTGCAGGAACGAACAACAGAGATCTCAGATGTTCGTAATGTGGATCGTTCGCTTTCAGATAGTGTTATTGAAGAGAAAAAAAAGGAGTTGGGATTGATACGTAAGGGAACAGATACGCGTATACAGAATCAATAGGTGATAGAGATGAAAGAGCTTATTCTAGTTAATTTTAAGACGTATGAGCAAGGTACTGGGAAGAGTGCTATGGAGTTGGCAAAGGTGTGTGCTGAGGTGCATGCTGGAGGAAAGGTTGATGTTGGGGCGGCTGTACAGGCGGTAGATCTGGGGAGTGTTTCTGGGTTGGAGTTGCCTGTGTGGGGTCAGCATGTGGATCCTGTTGTGTATGGCAGTCATACCGGGCATGTGTTGCCTGAGGCTGTGAAGGGGTATGGTGCTGTTGGGACGTTGCTGAATCATAGTGAGCATCGTGTTTCTGAAGAGGTGATTAAGAAGACGATTGCCCGATGTAAGGAGGCGGGGTTGAAGGTTATATTGTGTGTGGAGACTCCTTCTGAGGCTGCGAAGTTTGGTCTTTTGGGTCCTGATATGATTGCGATTGAGCCTCCTGAACTGATTGGGGGGGATGTTTCTGTGAGTACAGCTAAGCCGGAATTGATTAGTGATACTGTTAAGGCGTTGAAGGGGACAGATATTCCTGTTCTTTGTGGAGCTGGTGTGAAGAATGGTGCGGATGTTGCAAAGGCGAAAGAATTGGGTGCTGTAGGTATTCTTTTGGCAAGTGGTGTTGTGAAGAATGAGGATCCGGGAAAGGTGTTGAAGGAGATGGTGGAAGCGTTTTTGTAGCTATTTGTTTACGTTGACAGTGAGAAGGTGTTTGGAGCCGTAAACTGCATCAGGATTACTTAATGGTAATCCATCTTTAGCTACAGTAACCAAGAATAGATAGCTATCTCTGGGCGTGTTTTTTGGAACCACTATTCTGACAGGTATAAATTCAAAACCGTTCACATCGATAAGGTATGGACCTGGGTTAAATATCACATCTTCGTCTGACATCATAGGATTATTTTGTCCTGATTGAGAATTGAGATATTCGATATGAAGATCAAACTCGGTTGTATCAGCGAGTTCGTTTGTGATTCCGACAAAGAAGTCTGCATATTCTCCTGTTTCTACTGCTTTTGTTGTGTCGCTGACGACGACGAGGTTTCCGCCCACCATCATGCGTTCGAGGCGTTCTTGTGTTTGTCTGTCAACTTCTTGAACGGTTGTAGTTGCACTGCCGATGAGTTTATAGAAGAGGGACATTCCGAGGCCGAGGATGACGAGACCGAGAATGATGACTACGAGGAAGTTGACTGAGAGCTGTATTCCTTTCTTATTCATCTTCCACCTTGCTGTAATCGATGAAGAAGAGCTGGTTTTTGAATCCGTCTGAGAAGGTTTCTCTTTCTGTTAGTGTTTCTTCTCGTTGGATGTATTGGTATTCAAAGTCTATTTTGATTGTTGTTGAGAGCTGTTGTTCGGGTTCGCTGAGTGTTGGCTTGAGCTGGATTGTTTTTGTGAAGAGGTCTCGTACTGATTGGAGTTCTTCGTTGATGAGGACTTCTCCTATGAGTTGGTCTCCTGTTAATAGTTGTATCTGGGTTACTTTTATGGGGAAGATGACAGAGGTGTCTACGTCTTTGAGCTGGATTCTGACAGAGGCTTTTGATTTTTTGAGGACGTAGGGTTGTTCTATTGTTGTTGTTGCGGCGAGTTTTACTTTTCCGGATCGTGATTCTGATGTTAGTGTAAGTTCTTCTTTTTTGGCGTCGGCTATGATGAGTTCACAGGAATCTTTTACGCATCCATATTCTAACATTTTTGCGTCTTGTGGTCTTCCGTATCTGTCTGCTACTTTGTAGGCGCCTTCGCAGGGTGTTGTTGCACAGTCTTTGTCGCAGTTGCAGAAGTTTTCATTGTCTTCGCAGAGGTTGTTGCCACAGCAGTCGGGTTTGATGTCTGTTCTGCATTCTTGTTGGACGCAACGGACGGATGAGCAGGCGTTAGATGCTCCTGCGCCAGGGCAGTCGGATGTTTTTGTGCATTCGGGTTCTTCTCCGCATGCTGCTAGCAGGATGAGTGAGAAAATTAGAAAAAATAAAAAAAAGGGACGCATGGGTCACCTCATGAATTCGTATTCGCGGATGAGGATGTATGCGAACAGGATTAATAATATTGCTCCTGCGACGAGGATGCTGAAGCCCCATCCCATGCTTGTTCCTGTTATAATTTTCCAAAATCCGTAGGCGATGATGCCTGTACCGAGCCAGAGAAACTTGTCAAGGACGAGTTTCATGATCTCGAATTCTTCTTGTTTTGTTAAGTGACGTTTCATTGTGATTCACCTCAGTTTTGTCTGACCTCTACGAAGAATGATTGTGAGAGAATCGTACCAGATTCACCAATTGGTACTGCAACAATCATACAAGGATACATGCCTTCAACTCCATCCTCTGCAGCATTCACCACACACCCATATCCTCGAGATTCTCCCAGAGGGACGTCAAGTTCGAGAGGACAGGATAATGTTACACCACTGTCATCCGGACAGCCCATTCTATCCCCCTCCACATCAAAAGAGTATTGAGGAGAATCAACTGTTACATCGTTATTATATAATCCTATTTTTAATTGTTCAAATTTACCTTTCTTCACAACAACAGTATTTGTAGAAGTTATGGGATCCAGGTTTGATGCAGGGTTATCTAATGATGCATCGTCGATTGCTCCCAGGAGTTTG
>NYYS01000037.1 GCA_002685855.1 Candidatus Woesearchaeota archaeon | reverse complement strand
TTTCTTCTTCTTTTTCTACTCTTTTCCTCTTCCTTTTTCAATCATTAATAGACAGGTGGACAGTTCCTTCCCCGTAAGAGATCATCATTATCTCGTTCCAGATTCAGGTATTCATTCCAAACTACACCCACATCCATGTCTTTATAGACCTGATTTCCTATCTGCTCTAAATAGACCTGAAAACTTACTTCCGGAGTAACATAGAGTGCATAACAGTCATGATCAGATCCTACTGCTTCCCGTATCTGTTCTCGTCTTTTTTCTGCAAGAATTGTTAGGAACTGAAAGCGTTCCATGGTTTTATCCATATTACAGTTGAAACTTGCTGCATTTTCTGAAAAGATCGCTGCCCATAGGACCGGCCGGGTAAGATAGGCCGAACTACCATCAGACATCCAACTTCCTCCATCATCATAATAAAAGTGAACTGCTCCATCTCCATCAAGCCCATAACTAAAAGGTTCTATATCTATGCGTACGTTCTCTGATTTGGAATCAGAGGGAGGACCCACATCATGTTCACCATTCACAGTAATAAAGACCGTTCGTTCAAAAGGGGTCGAAGCAATATCTGTTGTTGCTGACATAATCTTCAGCTTTCTCTGATCAAGCTCAACATCATCATCCAAGGGAAATTGATCATACAACTCCTGTGCATATCCTGTTGTGTCCTCAACAAATACAAACTGTGATCTTCCATCATTTAACATCAAGAGATCGGTAATCTTGTATCCTAAAACAAACTCCTGGTTCCAGGCATGCATCTCAGGTCCTTTAAAGTCCTTTACTGTAAAGATTGCTAATTCGTCTGTTGGCTGTGTCATGCCCGATTTTCCAATTTCATAGTTTGAAATTCCTAAAACCGAATCACATTCAAAGGTAATATCCATATCAGGTATCTGCAAATCCTTATACGTATTCGGGCTTTTCATCGTGTTCCGCAACACTGTATCAATATTCTGCCCCACTGCATAGCTTACCTCTCGCTCTGAAGAGGAGGTCATTCCCTTTATCAGGAAGACAAAGAACAAAAGAAAAACTGCACCCCCTACAAGAATAAAGATCCAGGTAAAGGACATCTCAATCGCGCCTTTTTTCCTGTTAAAAATCATCCTACACCCCTGTCACCTTAATCGTCCTGCCCTTTCCTTCAAACTTCACCTTGACAATACCTGTCTTTGCCTTGAAGCAGAGATCTGATTCCATATTCTCCAACTTCACCTTTTGGGCAAAAAGCAGGGGTTCAACAGACGGTCCCACCAGAAAAATGTTCATATCCACTCCTGACTGAACACTCGTCTCAATATAAGAATGCGGTGAATTAAAACCCCTACTCCCGATACTGTCACGATCAACAAAGCAGAGCTCAGTATACTCACAGGGAAGGTTCAAACTCTCAATATTCATACTTCCATGACTATTATAGGTATTTGTCATCTTCTGGAGATCTGTCTTAAAAGAGAACAACTCTGCCTCACAGCCTTTGCTCAGAAGATCCTTTACAAAACCATATCCCACTAAAAGAATACCCCCTACCACCACCATCACCATAATATAGATAAAAACGTGCTGCATCTGTGCTTTTCGCTTCATCCTCATTTTAAGAATCGATCCTTTTTAAGGATTGTGGATTCAAATAGCTTAAATCAGCTTCAACCTGGTCAAAATAGAATGAACATCCTTTTTTGTCAGCAGATCCTGCTCATAGAACTCTAACACCATATCAGATATTTCGAGCTTGTTCACCTTTCCTCGTTTCATGAGCTCTGAGAGCAAGGTTTCAAAGACATTTGCATCGATCTGCTTCTTTGATGTTGTCTGCGCAAAGATTTTCAGCATATCCTTTGTGTTGACCTCTTTTTTCTTTACAACAGACTCTAATTTTTTTGTAGAATGCCCTGTCTCTACCTGGAGCTGGTTAAAGACATCCTTATCAATAGCAGAGGAAGGGAGTTTCTTTACAGCTTTTTTCTTTTTTATGACCTTCTTCTTTCCAACACTCTTAGTCTCTTTTTTCTTGGGGGGCTCTTTCTTTTCTGTCTTTTTCTCAGGAGTCTTCCCTTTCTTAGCAGGTTCTTTCTCCTTTGTCATCTCTTCGAGTTCCTGGAAGACATCCTTTCCTACATCCTCTTTCTCGAATTTGTCTCCAAGCTGAATAAACTCCTCTGTTTTTCCTTCATCCAGTTTTTTAAGAGGTTTCTCTTTGGTTTTGGCTGTCTCTCCTTTCTTTCCTGCTGCTGCCTTTCCACCAAGAACCTTTTTCACAGTAGCAGCCTTTCCCTCCTCTTCCTTACCAAACGTGGATAAGAGCGTTTTTCTTTTCTCCTGTTTCTTTGCCTGTCTCAAACGTGCCAGGGCCTGTCTGATCTCCTGTTCTTTGGAAGGTTTTTGTTGCGGCCGTGCTTGCAGCACGGGTGGCTTTCCTCTCTCCCCTGAAAGTAAGCGGGGTGCAGGCATCGGCTTTGTCTTACTCGCAGTTAAACCCATATACTTGTCTGCAACAAGGAATCCAATACCTCCGACAAATAAGAGAATACCAAGAATAAGCAAGATAAGTGCAAGAAGCGAGCTCTTCTCAACATAGGGATGGTCTTCTGGATCCCAGGGATCTGTTCCTTCATAATATTCGTCCAGATTTGTAAAGCCGTCATCATCTGCATCTTCAAGTGCATCACTTGGATCGTTCGGATCAAAGCTGTTTTCCTCTTCCCAATAGTCTGGCATGCCATCTCCATCAGAATCTGCATCTCTATCAACATCACAGACACCCATCGCACAATTTCCCGTATCACAATCGCTATTTTCTATACATTTGTTTCCTTCACCGCACGCAGGACAGCTTCCTCCGCAATCAATATCTGTTTCATCTCCTCCCTTAAAACCATCTGTACAACTGCTATCATCACACGTTTCAGTTTCAGGTGAACAAAACTCAGAGAAACAATCTGGATGCTCTGTACAGTTCATTCCATTATCGCAGGGCTCACACTCACTACCTCCGCAATCAATATCACTTTCATCTCCATTCAACAAGCCATCATTACACGCTGCTTCAGTACAGATACCTTCAGGACACATCTTTGATTTACAATCATCATCCAAAATACAGGTCTCATCTACTTCGCAACCTTCACACTCACCGCCACCACAATCAATATCGGTCTCGTTCCCATCCATCACACCATTCAAACATTCTTCAGGCAGGCTACTTTCGTTCTTTGGAACCAGAGAAAGCGATGCACTTCCGGAATGTGTATTCTCATTTCGATCATAGACCGTCCAGCAGAACGTTCCCTCTGTCAAAAAGGTAAGCGGCTGTTCTGCATATTTACCAAGCATCGATGCATTGCAGCTTCCATTAGGGACAAAATTATAATTGTATATATCACTACAGCCCGTTCCTACATCTCTACACGTAACACTCACCGCAATACTTGTCTCTGTTGCATTACTTGTGATCCCTCCGATCGGAGGAGTAGTATCACAGTCAGATGCATTCTGTGCAGTTGCCATCACAGTCACCGTGCTTTCCAGGCCCATATTTCCTGCATTATCTACTGCCTTTACATGCCAGGAATACTTCTCGCCTTCAGACATCGACACAGATTCAGTTATCTGCTCTCCTGTTGTCGTCGTCCAGTCTACAACTATCTTTGTTCCGTTTTTTACACTATAATTATAATAGGCCACACCTGAAACCTCATCTGTTGAAATGGCTTCCACTTGCAACTCTTCCAAACTGCACGTTGGATCAACCGGCTTCAGCACCGGTTTTGTCGGCGGTGTACGATCAACAACAAAACTCAACGTTGAACTCTGCGTTCCAATACTTCCGCTGCACTCTACAAGATAGCTATGTGTTCCTTCTTCAAGTAAAGCCAACGAAGTTGTATAGCTTCGTGGACCTGTTTTTACAAACGGCGTGGTTGGTTCTGTTTCTCCATACCTGCATTCATCGGTTGTTACTTGTGTTTCAATTGAAAACACAACCGGTTCAGTGTTTGTATACCCTTCGGGTTCAATAAGAGTTATTGCAAACTCCTTTGCTAGATCAACAGTAACAGTGTAACTTGTTGAATATTCAAGTCCTGCCCAGTTCACACAGGTAATATCATACACATAGGCATGAGGAGAAAATCGTTCCTCCAACGGCAACAAGGTCACCTCAGTATAATCGATCGTGTTCTCCATCTCTGCAACATAGGTATCCAGCTGTGCTTTGTTCATACTGGGAAAGGGTGTGAGATTGTAGGTACAGTAGGAAGGATCGTTGCTTTTGATAGAAAGTTTTGTTGTGGGATCGATAAAATCAACAACAGGATTAGGTACTGCTTCTACATCAATACTTGGCGGCGTATCATCCCAGCCAAGTTGAACTGTCCCAAAGTGGGGTCGTTGACTAATCTCTTCGCAAAAGAGATAGATCGATGTTAAAATATTATTATTTCCGGCATTGTCGTCTTTTTTAACACTGATTTCGCTTCCCGCTGTTCCTCCCAGCCCGTTCACAGCCTCCAAAAGATAATTGTTTCCAACAATGTCATCAAACTGGTAGGGATAGGCACTCGGACTAAAGCCCCATTCACACGTTGCTGCTTCCTCTGATTCAATAGTTGCATTAAAAGGGCTTGAAACGCTTACGCCAATATCAGGAAAGCTCGCAAAATCAGGTGCAGGAGCTTTAACCCAGAAATCCATGTAGCTTGCATTCTCAAGAAAATGGTATTCAGTTGTCCGAGCATTTCCAATCAGATCCTCTGCAGTAATGGTTAGAACATATTCCTGGTTTGGAAGATGACTTACCGGCTCAAACTCATACTGACTACTATACTGCACCCCGATATCGGGTCGTGATTCGAGTTCCCAGACAACTTCTGTAAGATCTTTTAGTTCTGCAAAGGTTACAAGAACTTTCTCTCCATAGTTAAACGTAATAACAGGTTTTGTGTCTGTTGTGACATTATCATACGCTGATACAAGATTCAAACTCAGAAACAGAGCTACAGCTAGAAGAAAGGCTAACCTGCCTTTATCTCTCCACCTCTTTTTTGTTTGAGCTTCCATCTCTTTTTCTGCATCTTAGGTGATGGTAATCTCGGGCTCTAAGGGAGGCATATCATCAGCTACTACAGTAAGCGTAACATTGAATTCGTTCTCTGCATGATCTACTGCTCTCAGGTAAAACTCAGCAACGGTTTCATTGTTTTCGACAAAGCTTGGAAGAGTAATTGATAGTCTGAAATCCCCATCATTGATGCAGTTTTCTTCCAAGGATGAACAGCGGATTGCACACTCCTCTCCCAACGGCTCTACCTCTTCATCAAATGCACAGATATTATCTGCGTCCAAGCTCGTTTCCCCCGCCATGACAATCTCTGCAACGCCAACAATAAACTCCCCACCTGATCCGTTAATATAATTGGGTTCGATAAGGACACGCATCAGGATGGGCTTGATATTATCTACAAGGATCGTTTTTGTTACTTCATCTCCATTTCCTGCATAGTCTGTTATCGTAATACCAACGGTTTTCAATGCCTCTTCACCCTCTGCAACACCCCAATCAAAGTCACTAGGAATAACAAAGGTAAAGCTTCCCTCTGAATATACACCTTCTAAGTCGGATTCAACACCATCTACTGAGATTTTTGCAAGGAGCTCGTGTTCAAGATTTGTCACTGTTGCTTTGATATCAACACTCCTGTTTGACTTTGTCACATTCGTCATCTCCAGATCAAAGATCGGCTGCTCTATATCAATAATCGTGCTAAAGATCTTAAAGCCCGGATCGCTAAACTCGTTTTCGCCAAGGTCTTTGACTGCATCAACCCGAAGACTATGATTTCCTTCTTCATAGGTTCCATCAAACGTACACGTGAATGCAGTACTTTCTACAAACGTTCCCAACTGACCTTCGATCTGCTCTTGCACGTCTACAGCAAGTGTTGCATAGTCTACAGAATCACAATTTACAGCCAGAGGAAGTTCATCAAATGTAATATCCTCTATAATAATATCTGAACTTGCATAGACAAGATAGGCTTTGGGATCGGTTGTTGCAGAGGTATACCAGTGACCCAACGGACTCGGTTGGTGACCGGCACTTTCAATATAGTATAAGGCAGGATTGCTTGGTGCATTCTTTCTCATCTCAAACCACCATTCAGAAGAAATATTATTCCCTGCTTTATCCTCTGCATACAGCGTGATATTATACACGCCATCTGTCAGATTAGAATCCGGATCAAACACATACAGATAATCATACGTACAATGGGTCTCTCCGCAGCCCACCGGTGAAAGAACCTTTTCAAAACTCACTGTTCCTGCAACAGCTGCTAAGAGTTCATCTGTCAGGACAGCAGAGACACTCTCCTCATCTATTGCCAGATCACGTAATGTGAAGGTAATATTCCGTGAAGGGTCGTTCAAACTTTCCAGATAGGGAGATCTATCCAATGCTAATGGACTGTCAGGATCATAGATAAGATTAAACGTATCTGTTTTGGAAGGAATACCAAGAATGTTCACAACCTTGACATAGAAGCTATTATTTCCTTTAATAAACTCAAGACTCTGTCCAAACCAGTCATACGGATGTACTTTATCAAAACCAAACACATCCTCTGGCGCTGTCATCGGACTCGGTTGTGCAAACAGATCATGTTCAAGAGGCGGACTCACATTTAAGACAACATAGGTTTCAAGCTCTTCATACTCTACTGAATCCAAGGTGTAATATTCTCTCCAGTGCATATAACTCGATCGTTCCCTGTTAAGCTGGACAAAAGGAACCGTATCCCACGCTTCCTCCTTTGCAGAAAGCTTTACCTTAACATGTTCATCTCCCATAAGCGCATTCTCTGACTGTGTGGTGTCTTCAATATAGATGTACTGTGCATTATTCGCTGTTTGATTATAGACTGCCTGCCAACGCGGATGCTGAATCGACGTATCAAGATAGAACTCGATCTCATCAGGATAGGCATTTTTCCCCGTCACATACAACGTCGGAGTATTAGTGTAGAACCCTTCTTCCTCTTCTTCAGAAAGAGGATAATTCATAAAGTTGTAGTCTTCTAATAAGGGATCAAGCTCAGGCACAGGCGGATTAACCAAATCCACAGTGACAGTATACAAACCCGACCCTTCATTCTCGAATTTGTCTTTTCCTGTTGCAAGAATCGTATAGTTGCTTACCTCAATCTCAAAGTCATCTTCATTCACGTGCACATACGCCTTCCATTCAGTATAGTAGCCCTCTTTCTCTTCCAGATCAAGAGTGACCTGGTTCTTTCCATTGTCCATAATCACACTTTCCAGCCTCATCCCCTCGTTCGCTGTGATCTCAACCTCATACTCTCCATACGTCATGGTCGGCCAATCATAGCCAAGTGCCGGAACAACAATCTGCCCGGCCAAGGTAACAACCATCTCTATCCCTGGAGGAGTTCCGTCTGTGCTTACCAAGTAGGTTGTTACATTGGGATACCCTGTGTTGTTTCCGAGATCTTCTCCGTAATAGCTCAGCCAGGTAGATTGACGAATAGTTTCATCCCCTGTGTAATACTTCTCTTTTTCTGAAATATTAAAAGAGGTTTCAGGACAGCTTGTTTCGACAGGATCCGCACACATGTCAAAGATATGCGAGATATCTCCGCATCCAAAGCTCCAGTCATATCCTTCTCCTT
>NYYS01000036.1 GCA_002685855.1 Candidatus Woesearchaeota archaeon | reverse complement strand
GATCTTACTATTGGTAATGAGGGGATTATGTCAAAGTGTTCTGTGCAGGATCAACGAACTGTGCAGTATAGTCTTCTGGATTATCGAAAGGATCCAAAATCAGGATTGGTGAACGGACCGTATGGGATAGGTGCTGCAGTGTTATCTATAGCGATTCCGCTTGGGCTTGGTTTGTCGTTAGGATTGTATTTCTTTTTGCGTACAAAACGCATTATTAAGATTCGGCAACAATCAAAGAAGTTGGAGCAAGAGTTTGCATCTGCATTGTTTCAGTTGGGAAACAGGCTTGGAGATGGGCTTCCTGCAGAGATCGCTTTTTCAAAGGTTGCAGATGTGATGGAAGGAACAGTGTCAGGGAAGTTTTTTAATCTTGTGAGTACGAATATTCGAAAGCTGGGATATGGTGTTGAACAGGCTATTTTTGATCCTCAGCATGGTGCACTTTCGTATTATCCGAGTAATCTTATTGAGAGTAGTATGAAGGTGTTTGTGCAGAGTAGCAGGAAGGGCCCACAGGTTGCTGCACAGGCGATGATCAATGTTTCTGAATATATTAAGCAGATGCATCGTGTTGATGAACGGTTGAAGGATCTAATGGCTGATATTATTAGTAGCATGAAGAGTCAGATTCAGTTCTTGACGCCTGCAATTGCAGGGATTGTTATTGGAATTACAAGTATGATTACGGCTATTTTAGGAAGTTTGGGAAGTCAGATCGGTGCACTGGCTGCAGAGGGTGGTGGGGCTGCAGGAGGCGGATTGATGGATGCGTTTGGAAGTGGGGTTCCTACCTATTATTTTCAGATAATTGTTGGATTGTATGTTGTACAGATTGTGTATATTCTGAGTTTGATGATTAATGGAATTCAAAATGGGTCGGATAAGCTGAATGAAAGGTATCTTATTGGAAAGAATGAAACAAAGAGCACGATCATCTATTGTGCAATAGCTTTTTTCCTGATGCTGATGTTTAATATCATTGCAGGAACAATTCTTGGAACTATAGGTGGTAGTGTTGGATAGAAGGGATGCTCTTGTTAGAAAAAAAAATGGCGGAGAAAGTGGGAACGCCGGGATTTGAACCCGGGACACCTACGTCTCAGATTGGAAATCTTCAGCGTAGTGCTCTCCCAGTCTGAGCTACGTTCCCTAATGGGTTAGAGGACTAAAAAACGATTTAAATAGTTTTCGTAGAAAAGCTATTTCAACACTTCAAATTTGCCGTTTCGGCCTGTGGAGAGCTGTTTTTCTCCCTGCCATTCGCCTACCCAGCCATCGGTAATCTTAAGCTTGTCTCCTTCTTTGACTTCGTCGATCTGTTCGTTCCAGAGAGTCATTTGAACGCTTCCTGTGTCATCTTTTACTGTGATGTTACAGACTCTTCCTGGTTTCCCAAATTTTGAAAACTCTCGGATTTCGCCTTTCTCTGTGACTTCTACTTCTTCTAATTCAACATTTCCCTGCTTTGGCACGAGTTCAGAAATTTTCATTTGCTATCACCTAAAAGATGAAATCAGGGGTGTTTTATAAAGGTTTTTCTTCTGGAGAATAAACCGAATGATATTAATAGAAGAGATGGATGATGATTTTATGGATTTTGTGCTGGGAAAGGAGGGGAAGAAGGATATTCGGCTGTCTGAGAAGGTTCTTGTAAAGCATCTTCTTGCCTTTGGTGGGAGTGGGAGTGGAAAGACTGTGCTTTTGAAGGGGATGATTGAGGAGGCCGCTATTCAGGGGGTTCCAAGTCTTGTTATTGATCTTCAGGGAGATCTGAGCAGTCTTTCTCATTCTGGCGGTGTTGAGGAGGTTGTTGGAAAGGGAAGGGACAGGAAGGATGCAGAGAGATATCAGGGTGTTTCTGTTAAGATCTATACTCCGGGGTCTTCGATTGGGATTCCTGTTAGTGTGAATCCTTTGTTTACTCCAGATAGCAAGGAGGAGGCAGAAAGTTTTCTGGGAAGTATGGTTTCTTCTCTTCTGGGGTTGTTGGGGTACACCTTAGGGAGTGATTCTGAGCGAATGGCCTCTGCTCTGCTTTACCTCTGTTTGAAAGATTCCTGGAAGAAGGAGAAGAAGATTGAGGATCTTTCTGTTTTGTTGGATTCGCTTGTACAAAGGGCGGAATATCTTAAGGAGCAGAGTTTGTGTTCTGATGATGAGTTTAAGAAGCTGATTAAGAAGATCAATACAGCGACGATTGGATCGTCGAATAAGATTTTAACGTATGGATTACCGTTGCGGATTGAGGAGTTTATGAAAAAGGGACAGATAAGCGTGATGTATTTGAATCATTTATCTGATCAGCGTGAAAAGGATTTTTTTATTTCAACGTTGACGTTGCGGTTGTATCATTGGATGCTGCATCATCCTTCTCAGGGTTTACAGCTTTTGTTTTGTGTGGATGAGATTGCGCCCTATCTTCCTGCAGGTACAAAGATGACGTTGGCGAAATCTCCTTTGCAGTTGATGTTTAAGCAGGCGCGGAAGTATGGTGTTGGGTGTATGGTTGCTACTCAGAATCCGGGCGATATTGATTATCGTTCTTTTGCTCAGTTTTCAACATGGTGTCTGGGAAGGCTTACTGCGAAACAGGATAGGAAGAAGGTTGAGGAAGGTTTGGAGAGTTTTGGAAAGAGTGTTGATGCGGATAGGCTAGCATCTATTTCGCAAGGGAACTTTCTTCTTTTTTCTCCTGATGAGTATGATCGTGTTGTTGAGTTTTCTACACGCTGGTTGTTGAGTGAGCACAAAACATTGACAGAGAAGGAGATCAAAGAGTTGATGAAGGATGAACAGCCAAAGATTCCTGTTGTTGAAAGAAAGGAAAAGAGGGTTATTGCAAGAGGTGTTAAGAGTTCGAAGGAGAGAAAGGTGTTTGCATTACGATTGAAGGATGATGAGGTGGAAGAGCTTGTTGAGAGTAAGCGGAAACGGGTTGGATTGTTGTCGAGTAAGCGGGAGGAGGTAGTAGGTATTAAAAAAAATCTTGTTCCTCTTGTGAAATTGCATGTTCGGGAAGTTCAGAAAAAGTTGTTGGGCTTTTCTAAGGAGACTAAGGAGTATGATGTTCTTATTAGTTTGAGAGATGGAGAGATTTTTATTCATAAAAATGGAAAGATGAAGGCGTTGAAAGGTTTTAAGTTGTTATTAGAGGTGGATGATGAGGATATTGCTGTGGTACGTGTGTTAGGGAAAGGATGGATGGAGGAGAATAAGCTTCAGAAAAAGGTTGAGTATTCTTTGGAACGTTTGCGGAAACGGTTAAGCAGGCTGCAGAGAAAGGAGTTTGTTGAAAAAGAGAAGAAGGAGAAGGAAATTTTTTGGAAGAGGGTGTATTCTCCAGATCTGCCATCAAAACTTGAAGCGCTTCATTCTCAGGATCTTGTTCTGACTACGGGCGGCGAGGGAGAGGTATTGCAAAAGATCATGGACGAGAGTTCTCTGATTGGAAGTCTTTGTGCCTGGTATGAGGGGTGCAGTGTTGAGAGCCATGAAGTTATCTATCTTCCTGTGTTTGAGGTTGTTCTACAGGGGAAGCAGAAGAGAATTCTCCGGTTTAATGGGTATAGCAGAGAGGAAATATATTAGCTTTCTTGTTCTATAAATGCGTTACATATGTTGTCATTAGGAGAACAGACAAGTCCGAGCTTTTGAGCAGTTTTTACTTGTTTGCTGCAGAGTTCATCTTTACAGAGAGTGGTATCCTGAAGTGTGATTGCTAGTTTGTTTGAGCAGGTTGTGTCTGTTTCTGGGCAGAGCGAAGGATCTTTTTTAGCATACGCTACCTGTCTTAGGCAGGGTTCTTCTTCTGTTAATTCTGAACAGAGCTCATGATTTTCTGTTTCTATTGCAAAGGTTAATAGACAGCTTTCCTTATCTTCAGGGGTTCCTGCTTCTTCACAGATTGTCTGATCTTGTTCTTTTATTGCAATTTGTGTTAAACAGTTCTTTTTACCAGTCATGTTCAGACATCCTGTTGTGTTGGAATTTTGTACAGATTCAATGAAACGAACATCTTGTAAGCAACGAATGTGTCCAGTAATAGTATATTTATTATTACACACAGACCTATTCTGTGTTTTTACTGCAATTTTATTTATACAGTTGCTTTCTTTGGAGCAGAGATCTGCATATTCAAGGGCGACTGCGACATTATCAAGACAGTCTTTGTAGAGGAGCGGGTTATCAGAATATTGTGAACAGATGGTTTTATCTTTTAAGGCAGCAGCATAGATAAATCCTGTTTTTTCCAGACATTCTGCTCCTGAATAGATTGTTTTACAGATTTCTCTTGAGCGTTCTGGATCTCTCATGACAAAGTTCCAGGATTCTGAAAGCTTGACGATGTTGTTCTCAAGATCGACAAGGTAGATGCTGGGGGAAAAGAGGATGTTGTTATTTTCATCTTCAGGATCGGGAAAGGATTCCACCTGGAGTAGGGCTGTTGCTTTTTCTAATTTTTTTCCTGCTGATTGTTTGTATAGTGTTGTTGCTTGGTCGATTTTTCCCCCATAGCTTCCAAGAGGGAGTGATTGGGCTTCTCCTTTAATTGAGAAGATTGCAAACTGCTGGCAGGCGATGATTGTGTTTTCAGTACAGTCTGTGAAGATATAAAAGGGAACAGAATAATTTGAGACATCGCTGCCTTCTGGAAGGGGAAAGGTCTGAACAGGAGGAGTTAGGAGTGTTTTAGAAAGCAGGTAGACTCCAAAGAGGATTAGAATGATGGCTATAAGATAGAGTCCTTTATAAATAGGGTTAGTGGCAGGTTTGTCAAAGAGGGTTTTCATATTTTTTGAGTTCTTTTTTGCCATTGTAAGAGGAAGAAAAAGGTTGTTTTTATATTTGTAGTGGTTTTTATGAGAGTTTATCAAGGATAAAGGGCTTAAGTTCGCTGATTTTTATGCGTTTTTGGTCTGTAGAGTCTCGTTCTCTGATGGTTACGGTGTCATCTTTGAGGGAGTCAAAGTCTATAGTTATGCAGTAGGGCGTTCCTAGTTCGTCCTGACGGGCATATCTGCGTCCGATGCTTCCTCCCTTGTCGTAGGTGCAAGGAACACTGTCTTTTAAGATTGTGTAGACTGTCCTTGCTTTTTTTGTGAGCTCCTCTTTGTTGGAGACAAGGGGGAAGATTGCTGCTTTTACCGGGGCGAGCCTGGGATGGAGTTTTAGCAGGATATTTCCTCTTTTTTTGTCGTCGTGAAAGGCATCCAAGAGGAAGATGAGGAATGAGCGATCTACTCCGAGGCTGGGTTCTGCTACTACATGAGGAATGATCTTCTCTTTTGTTTGTTCATCAAAGATTGAAAGATCTTTTTTTGAGTGTTTGGAATGTGCCTTGAGGTCGTAGTCTGTTCTGTTTGCTATTCCTTCTACCTCTTTCCAGCCGAATGGGAAGTTGTATTCAAGATCCCAGGTGTCTAGTGCATAGTGGCTTTTTTCCTTTTTTAGGTGTTGGCGGACTCTGAGGTTTTTTGGGTTGACGTTGAGTTTTGTGAACCATTCGTGTTCGTATGCTAACCAGTATGCGTGCCAGTCTGTCATGATTTTTTTGGATAGGATCTTTTGGACTGTGAGGAAGGTGGGTTTTTTCTTTTTTTCCTGGTCTTCTGCTGTATATACTTGGAGGGTGCAGTTTTCTACCTCTTTGAGAAAGGGGCATTTCTGTTTTGGGTGGATAAAGTATTCGATATCCATCTGTTCAAACTCTCTGAGGCGGAAGAGGAAGTTTCTTGGACTGATCTCGTTCCTGAACGCTTTTCCCATCTGTGCAATACCAAAGGGGAGTTTTAGGCGGGAATTTTCTGCTACGAGTTTGAAGTTCGTGAAGATGAGCTGTGCGGTTTCTCCTCTGAGGTAGGCGGTTCCTTTTGATGAGGTATCTGCTCCGACCTGGACAGGGAACATGAGGTTGAAGTCCTGGAGTTCTTGGAATGCGCCTTTGCAGTGTGGGCAGACGATCTTATGTTCTTTTACTAATTCGTTGAGCTCCTTCATTGAGAGGCCGTCTGTTGGGAGATTGGTTTTTTCTTCGATGAGGGTGTCGATACGGTCTTTGTGTTTGCACTTTGTGCAGATCGCCATGGGGTCGGAGAATGCGTCGAGGTGGCCGGAGGCTTTCCAGATTCCCTGATGGGAGATTATAGAGCCGTCTATGCCTACGATGTCCTCTCTGCTTTGAACATGGTAGTTCCACCAAAGGGATTTGATATTGTTTTTGAGCTCTGTTCCATACGGACCATAGTCGTAAAGGCCTGCGAGTCCTCCATAGAGCTCGCTGCTTGGGTAGACAAAGCCTTTTCTCTTGCAAAAGGCGGCCATTTCGTCGATTGTGAGGGTCATTCTGGGGAAGGGAGGCAGGGTTTTATTACATTTTCGGTTCTTGTAGGGTTAAACATATAAAAGAGGGGAGATTCGAGAAAGTATGAATCTTAAAGGGTACAGGATCTATGCTGCGCCTTTGTTGCGGATAGCTCTTAGTCTGGTATTTCTGTGGTTTGGCCTGAACCAGCTTTTAAATGGGCAGGCCTGGCTTGGATGGCTTCCTTCCTGGACTGTGTTGCTTCCCATTTCGGGAGAGACCCTTTTGTTGTTTAATGGGGGTTTGGAAACACTTTTTGGATTGTTTTTGCTGTTAGGTATTTTTACTAGAGTGAGCAGCTTAGTGTTAGGTCTTCATCTTCTTGTGATCGCTGCTTCGCTTGGCTATAGTGATGTGATGGTGAGAGATTTGGGATTGACTCTTGCAACGCTTGCTGTGTTTTTGCAGGGGCAGGATTTGTTTTGTCTTGAGTCGCGCTGGGAGAAGTCTAAAACGTTGTTGTAGTTATTTATTTAGCCAGTCTGCTTCGTCTTTGTCAAGGTTTAGTTCACTGGTG
This sequence comes from Candidatus Woesearchaeota archaeon, assembly GCA_002685855.1. Lineage (GTDB taxonomy): Archaea > Nanobdellota > Nanobdellia > Woesearchaeales. Next base: position 20,502 of record NYYS01000036.1, on the reverse strand, counting down.
ATTTTTTCTGCATAGTCTTTATTTTTTTGAAAGGCGATTTTCATCAGGGGGATCTGCTGGAATGCCTGTTTTTGTGATTGGTGTGTTTTATTAGCGAGTTTTTCTGCTATGATTTTTCGTTTGGCGTATTTCATGTTGGCCTGCCAGATTCTTAAGATGCGCATTGATTCTTTATATTCGGATATTCCTGGATAGCGTTCTTTTTTTGCGAGTGCGATTCCTGAGGTGAGGAGTTCGAAGATGTAGACATAGTAACGGTAGTATTGTTGTTTTCTGATACGTCCTCGGAATATGTCTGCTTTTGAGAGGGCATCATAGGCTCTTTTTCTATCCTTGTTTTTTGTGTATTCTCTTGGAAGATTGTTGTCAACCCAGAGAAAGATGGTATCGATGTTTTCTCCGACGAGGTCGAATGCACCTCTATAGAGTTCAGGCGAGGTGGATTTAAACACTTTGGTGAGTGCCTGTTCAATTGTTTCTGTTTTTCTTCGTTCTGAAGCAAGGAATGATTCAGGGTCGTTGTCGGGTGATGAAGAGAGTGTTTGGAGGTCGTGAATTGCTCCTCTGAGGTCGCCGCCGGCTTTTCTTGCAAGGGTTTTTAGAACAGGATCTGGGAGGGAGATGGATTCTTTTTGGGAGATATTTTTTAGGGTGGTGAAGATGATAGAATGATCGAGTTGTGAGAGTTCGACTAATGTGGAGATTTTTCTAAGGGGTTTGAGTTTTTTGTCAAAGGGGTTGTTGGCTGTGCAGATGACAGGGAAGGTTGATGTTTCTATGATCTTACTTAGAGCTTGGATGCCTCCTCTGTCATAGATTCCTGAGAATAGGTCTACTTCGTCTATGAGGATGATTTTTAATTGGGAGAAGAGTGATTGTTGTCCAATTACGCTTCCCAGGAATTCGTTTATAGCGTTTTTGTTTCTGAGATCAGATGCGTTCATCTCTATGAGTTCTGCGTTTTGGTCGTTTGCTATGGCGTAAACAGCAGATGTTTTTCCACATCCGGTAGGTCCCCAGATGAGAAGGGCTTTTCCTCTTTTAAAGGACTGGAGGTAGGATTGGATTTGGGTGGAGGGTTGTTCCTGGCCTACGAGCTGAGAGAGTGTTGATGGAGAGTATTTGTCGACCCATTGCATGGTTGAGGTAATGGGTGGAGGTATAAAAAGGTTCAGGTTTCGACGATAAAACTTTTAAAGTTGATCGATGTACGGAGAGGATGTTAATTGGAGTTGTTGGAAAGCCGAGTTGTGGAAAGAGTACGTTCTTTAAGGCAGCTACGCTGGCAGAGGTGGAGATTGCGAACTATCCGTTTACGACGATTAAGCCGAATCATGGGATTGGTTTTGTGCGGATTGAGTGTGTGTGTAAGGAGTTTGAGACGCAGTGTCATCCTCGTGTGGGGTATTGTGTGAAGGGGCAGCGGTTTGTATCTATGGATATGATCGATGTTGCAGGTTTGGTGCCGGGGGCGCATAAGGGAGAGGGGATGGGGTCGCAGTTTCTGAATGATCTGAATCAGGCTGATGCGTTAATACATGTGATTGATGCGTCTGGGAGTATTAATGAGAAGGGCGAACCGGTAGCTGTGGGGAGTTATGATCCTGTGAATGATGTTCGTTTTCTGGAAGAGGAGTTGGATTATTGGTATCTGGATATTTTGAAGAAGGGCTGGGAGAAGTTTGCGAGAACGGTTCAGCAGACGCATAGCGAGGTGCATAAGGCGATCGGGAAGCAGCTTTCAGGATTGGGTGTTGATGAGGTGATGTGTGAACAGGCGATTAAGGAGTTGGGTTTGTCTGGGAATCCTACGGAGTGGAAGGAGGATGAGTTGTTTAGGCTGGCACAGGTGTTGCGGAAGAGGACGAAGCCGATGATGATTGCTGCGAACAAGATCGATGTTGCGGGTGCAAAGGAGAATGTTGAACGGCTGAAGAAGGAGTTTCCTGATTATCTTATTGTTGAGTGTAGTGCGGAGTCTGAGCTTGCGTTGAAGGAGGCTGCGAAGCATGAGCTTATTGCGTATGTTCCGGGCGATGGTTCTTTTTCTTTTTTGCAGGAGGAGAAGCTGAATGAGAAGCAGAAGGGTGCGTTGTCTTTTATTCAGACAAGCGTGCTTGATCTGTATGGGAGTAGTGGGGTTCAGCAGGTGCTGAACGCTGTTGTGTTTGACTTGTTGGAGTATATTGCTATTTTTCCTGGAGGGGTTAATAATCTGGCGGATAGTGATGGGAATGTGTTGCCTGATTGTTTTTTGATGAAACCAAAATCAAGTGCGCTTGATTTTGCCTTTAAACTTCATACTGATTTTGGTAAGAATTTTATTAAGGCTATTAACGTTAAAAAGAAACTTCCTGTTGGAAGGGAGTATCTTTTAGAGCACAGGGATGTGATTGAGATTCATTCTAAGACGTGATTTACTTCTTTTTTCTAGAAAAGAGCTTGTTGATAAGTTCTCTTAGGGGATGTGGGTGTCCGTGATTTTGTTCATATTTAATAAATCTGTAAATGAAAAAGAGAATGAGGGCACCGAAGAATAGACTGGTGATGATTAAAATAGGCAGGAGTGGATTGTTTGTTTGAATGGGAGAGGATATTAATGCTCCTTCAATTATTGGAAGAGGGTCTGTTGCATAGGTTCTAAGGATTTTATGCGTAATTAGAATGATCATAAAGGGGAGCATGAAACCCCAAATTATTGCTTTTAATAAGGGTTTTCTCCACAGCGTACTTTCACTTGACAGCATTTTTTTCATTTCGAGGAATTTTCGAAGGTAGGCTAGTCCAATAAAAAAGGAAAGGGCTGCAAGAAGGTATCCGCCTAATCGAATTTTTATGTTATCAAAGGGATTTGCTATTTTTCTTTCGTATATCAAGAGATGTGTTTTTTTTGTTGATGTGCCCCCTTTGTCATCGGTGATTGTGAGAGCGATTATTTCTCCTGGCGTATCAACTTTTTTAATTGTTGCTATTTCACTTTGAGAGATGATCTTATTTGACATCGTCCAGCGGGTTTTATTAATAGATCCGTCTTCATCATAGCTGTTTGAAATTAGTTTTATTGAATCAAAGGAATTATTTTTTAGAAAAATGGTGTTTCCTATGTCATATTCAGTGAACAGGTTTCCGTCTATCTCTACCTCGATGCGAGGATGAGGGGGTATGTTCATTCCAAAAAAAGTATAGTTTAAGGGGATTGCGTATTCTCCAGAGGTATATCTTTTTTTAGTTTGGGAAAAGAATTCAAATGAGCCCAGAAATCCGTATCTTATCTCGGAAGTTACATTGATTAATGAATATTTTTTGTTGCACTCGTTGGTAGTGCAATGATTTAATACGGGCGAATAGGACTGTCTCAGTATCAGGGGTTTTTTGCTGTTTTCTTCCCAGGTTAGATTTACATAGGGGCTGTTGTTTAGGGTAAGGTACTCAAATGATATGTTCGAGATAAGGTTTTCATTTAATTTAGGATTTCCAAATTGAAGTTTTCTTGAAATCTCATAGTATGCAAATCTGCTGCATAAACAGCTGCAGGATCCACAGCCGTCTTTTTTATATTGATAGTCTGATGATGATGCAGGATAGAGATTAGTCCTACAAATTTTTTTACATTGAGAGTTGCACACGTTTTGTGTCTTGATTGCTGTGAAATCTTCTGTGCAGGAGTTTAGAAGCTTTATTTCCTCTTTTTCATAGGAGAGAACAATAAGCAAGATTGGGCCAAAGATCAGAAGAATAGCTACCAACAAGATAAGATAAAACTGAAGAGGTTTAATAACGATCCTAAGGGGTTTTTGGTGAGTAAGGTCTTTTATTTGAATCTTTTTATCTTCAGGGTTTTTTAATTTATTTATGACCATACGGACTATTAGGTATGAGATTCCTAAAATAAGGATGTATGCTATGAACAGTTCCGTTGCTCCACTAAACATAAAAAGAAATAAGGGAAGAAATATGCATACTATTAAAAGAAAATAATACATCTTTTTTTCTGTGAATTCATGAACCATGATTATTCTTTCATACCGTGTTTCCACATGAAGTCGAAGTAGTCGCGGTAGGCGTTTGCTGCCTGGGCGTTTTCGATGAGAATGGCTTCGGGGATTTCGCTCCAGATGATGATTGCGATCTTGTTTTTGTAGATGTTTGTGACGACAGGGGATTCTGTTTTTGAGGGTATTTTTCTGACGTTGGCTTTTGAGGAGCCGAGTTTTGCGAGTGTGATGTAGACTTTTGATTCGTTGTAGGAGAAGCCGATCTTTCTGAATTTTTCGAGGTAGGTGGAGAGGTTCATTCTTTTTTGTAGATGAGGGCGTATATAATTGTTTCTATTGTTGTAGAATAATCATCAACAAATGATTATATAGCTGATCGAAGGAGGTTCAGAGGTGATACCATGAATTTAGAAGCGTTTTGCAAGACAGAAGGAAGGTTTGGAATTATTAATAGTGAGGAGGCGGGAGTTATTGATGGGATTAATGATGCCTTGTTGTGGGGAGCGATGGATTATCTTCGTAAAGAAGGGTTTACCTGGGTGGAGGTTCCGATTATGACGAAGATTACTGGGGCGTGTGAGAATGTGGATACGTTGTATGCTGTGGATCATTTTGGGCAGGAGGCCTATCTTGCTCAGACAGGGCAGTTGTATCTAGAGGCGAAGATTCCTCTTCATAATAAGTTGTGGACTATTATTACGAGTTCGCGGGCTGAGGATCAGGCTGATGAGAGGCATCTGAACCAGTTTCAGCTGATCGAGCTTGAGCATGCAGGGAGGCTGGGTGATGTGCTTGGGCATATTGAGGGAACGATGAAGGCGATGATGCGTTCTGCTCTTCGGGAGAGAGGGAATGATTTGGAGGAGCTTGGGCGGTATGAAGAGATGGTGGGCTGGGTTGAGGAGAAGTTTGGATGTATATCGTATCGGGAAGCTGTTGATGTTCTTGATGGGTCGGCGCATGCTATTCGGTTTGGTGATGATTTTTCGAGTGAGCATGAGCAGTATCTTGTGCAAGAGATGGGCAGAAAGCCGTTGTTTATCACGCATTTTCCAAAGGCGATAAAGTTCTTTAATATGCGTGAGAACCGGAACGATCCGCAGATTGTGAATAGTGCTGACTTGGTGATGCCTTATTCGGGTGAGAGTGCGGGTGCTGCGGAGAGGGAAGATGATCATGATCGGTTGGTTACTCGGCTGAAGGAGAGTCCGATGTTTCGGGTGCTGCAGACGCGGGGAAAAACGCTGGATGATTTTGCTGATTATCTGGAGATGGTGAAGAAGAATCCGGTGTTGCATTCGGGATGTGGGATCGGGTTTAACAGGATCAGCCAGAGTGTGTTGGGGTCAAAGGATATACAGACGTCGACGAATTATCCGATCCAGTGCAATGTGCTGTATTAGTTGTTTGCCTTGTTAAGAAGTTCAAGGATTTCCTTGTGCTTTAGTGCGTTGGTGGCAACGATCTCTTTTGAGTGTTGAGTTATGGGATTTCCTTGCAAGTCTGTTACGGTTCCTCCTGCTTCCTCGACGAGGAGTGCTCCTGCAGCGAAGTCCCAATGATTATATTTTGTTTTAAAGAATAGGTCGATCTTTCCTGATGCGAGTTTTGTCAGGGTTAGTGCTCCACATCCAAAGATGCGGATGTTCCTGAATTTGTCACAGATATTAGAGAGGATTTTGTGGGTTTCTTTTCTTTTTTCCATATGACTTGAGTTTTCTGTTGCGATGATCATGTTTATGAGTTCTGTTTCTTTGGAGACTGTTAGTTTTTTGTTGTTGTGGAATGCTCCTTTTCCTTTTTCTGCAATGTAGAGATCTTTGGTGAAGGGCTGGTAGATGAGGTCAAAGATGATTTCTTCTTTGTGCTGGACTGCAATGATGATGCATACCTCGTGAATGCCTCGCGAATAGTTTATTGTTCCGTCGAGGGGGTCGATGACCCAAAGGTAGTCTGAGGATGTGATCTGTTTGCCAGATTCCTCAGCGAATATTGAATGTTCAGGGAAGTGTTTTTTTATGGTGGAGATAATGGTTTTTTCTGAGAGGAGATCTACTTCTGTCTGGATGTCGTGTGCATTCTTCATTGTGAATGCGTTTTTTTCTTTTGATTTCTGGATGAGAATTTCTGCTGCTTTATTTGCTGCTTCTATTGCGGTCTTTTTGATATCCATGGTGTGGAGGGGTGTTGAAGTTATTTAAAACTTTGGAATAGTCTGAATCCGTCAGGAGTTGAGTTCGAAGAAGTCTTGTGTTATAGGACGGTTTTCATAGAGGACCTTATAGAGTTTTTCGAGGAGAGGGAGGTTTATCTTCTTTTTTTGGGCGAACTGGTAGGCGATTTTTGTTGCGTGAACGCCTTCTACTGTCTGGCCTACTGCTTCTTTTGCTTCTTCGACAGAGAGTCCTGTTGCGAGGTATTGTCCCATGCGGTTGTTTCTGCTCTTTGTGCTGAAGCAGGTTACTAAGAGGTCTCCCATTCCTGAAAGTCCGAGGAGGGTTTCCTGTTTTGCTCCCATAGCTTTTGCGATGGTCATGACCTCTGCGTATGCTTGTGTTACGACGACGGCCTGGAGGTTTACACTTTTGACAAGGCCTTTGGATATTCCTGAGAGGATGGCTACGATGTTTTTCAGAAAGCCGCCGAGTTCTACTCCGATGACATCGGTGTTGATCTCTGTTGTGAAGTTTTTGTTGTTCATATATTTTGATACGTGTTTTGCTGATTCGATCTTTTTTGAGGCTAAGGCGACTGCTGTTGGCATCTCCATGAGGAGTTCTCCAGCGATTGAGGGTCCGGAAAGGGCAACGATTTTGTCATGGAATGTTTTGGGAAGGAGCTCTTCCAGGAGTTGAGACATTCGTTTTTCTTCTGGGGTGAGGCCTTTGGCTGTGCTTACAATGATTGTGTTTTTGTCGAGGTGAGGAAGCATATTTTTGGTGACTTCTGCAACTGCAAAAGATGGCACAACGATGAATAGGGCATCTGCTTTTTGGACTGCTTCAGAGATTTGTTGGGTGGCTGTGATGTTGTGAAGAAGGTGTATGTTTCCGCAATATTTTGTGTTATGATGGCGGGTGTTGATGTCCTGGACCACTTCGGGTTCTATGGAGTAGAGGATGACCTCTTTGTTTATTCTTGCGAGGTGCTGTGCGAGCGCTGTTCCAAAGTTTCCTCCTCCTAGTATTGCAATTTTTGACATCGGCTTGAGAAAAGAAATCGTCTTAAAAATGTTTGGGTTAGTCCTCTTTTGGCTTGATTAGGCCGTAGTTGTTGAGAATTTCTTTGTATCTCTGAAATTCAGGGCTTTTTTTGAATTCATCTTTTTTCTTGGGGGGGAGCTTTTCTATCCAGTTGTGGGCGATGCTGAATGCTTCTTTGAGGTCTTTGTCTACAGTGAGTTTGGAGACTTCTTCAACGAATTCTTCTTCGAGCTCTTTTTCTCCTTTGTTGAGAGAGCGGATTTTGTTGATGAGGAGGGCGATCAGTCCTTCTCTGCGTTCTTCTACTTCTTCTTCTACGTGTTCAAGCTCGTCGATTTCCTGTTCGATCTCTTTTATTTCTTCCACTTCTTCTGGAAATTCTTCTTCGAGATCATCAACCTCTTTTTTTCCAAAGGAGAAGAGGCGGGAGAAGTTGAAGGGTTTTTTGTATTCAACATGGATTTCCCCTGGTTTAATATCTGGAGGAACTTCTTCTTCGAAATCCCGCTGAAGCATGAACTTAAAGCGTTTGAATGGGCTTTCCTTTTGTTCTGTACGTTTACCCAGATAGGAACCTAATTCTTTATTGAAATCTTTTTGCGTCATTTTAATATGTAACTCCCCTATAAAATAACCATTTTTTCTGCTATAAAAACCTATCGATTTTGCTTTTTTGTATAGTTTGAAAACCGTTTTTCAAAGGCTTTCTGCTCTTTAGGATCAACAACAGGGATAGAGATGCTTGTTTTCCCTTTATCCCAGGAAATAACACCTTCTTTGATAGCCATCCGTGGGCTGAACTTGTATTCAAGGACTGTTTCTTCTTCGGGTTCTTTTTTGAACATGGGGAAAAGTGGGGACGTGGGGACTTTCATGCAGGTTATGCTTGTCTGCGTTTTGAACCCCAATCTGGTGGTATCTTCTTCGGAGCAATCCGACATACCAGGTTTGAAATCATCGCTTACGCTCATTGCTCCATAGCTGGAGCCACCCATTTTGACTGATGCAGTATGCATCTCTAGCCAGGTTATACTACGTCCCCAGCTTGTAAAAGGACAAGAAGTTAATTTATAAACGTTTCTAATAAAAAGGCTCTTCGAGTTCGCGTTCTCGCTCTTCTGGGGTGGGCTCTTTTTTAGAAGGGGATTTTTTTGGCTTTGTTTTTATCTGTTTTTTGAGGGCTCTTCTTTGCTGAGATACCTTGTGTTGGCGTTCTTTTCGGGCTTTTTCCTCTTCCTTGTCGGCATCTTCTTTCCTTTTAGCTAAGTATATGAGGAGGAGGAAGAAGATAAGGACGATGATTGCGATGAGCCATGCCTTGTAGAGCCGCAGGTAGTCTAGAAGGGTGAGGTCTGGCACGTCTAGGACTTCAAGGGTCATTTCCGGGCTTTTTGTGATGGCGCCTTCTGAGTCTTTAGCAGAGATTGTGAAGGTTGCTTCTCCAAACCAGTCTGGTTCAGGGGTAAATGTTAGGATATATCCCTCTACTGTTGTTGTGAGTGTAGGTGTTTTTGTGAGGGTGAATGTGAGGTTGTCTCTGTCTGGATCTACCCACATCTTGGATACGTTCATGACCAAGGAGGAATCTTCAAGGATTTTAAAGTGATAAAAGGAGTCTGATTCAGTGCTTGGGAGCTCGTAAGGGGCCAAGGGGAATCTGACAAAGAGTAAGAGGAGTATGAGAAGGATGATCCAAAGGATTCCGAGGACGATCGAGAGGCCTTTTAGGGAGAGTTTTTTTCGGGGTTTTTTGGGTTTTCTTTCTCCTCTTTTTTCAAGCATGTTTTGTTTGTGTTTCTGCGCTGTGTCAAGCCAATCATCTCCCATGTCGTTGAGTGCATTAATAGTTTTTTGGAGGCTGTCTTCGCACTCATCCAGGTTTTTCTCTTTCTGAGGAACGAGTTCTTTTAACTTCTCCTTTCTGGCTAAGAGAATTTTGAGTTTCCGTTTATTGATAGGCTGTTCGGTCATGGTTTATCCCTTCTTTTTAGGAGGAGCATAGGGCTCAAAGACTGATTCGATTATGTTGATAATGTCTTTTGCTCTTCGAATAAAGCGTTCTTCTCTTTTTCTTCTTCTGTATGCTATCCACTTGAGCCAGAGTTGTTTGATCTTTCTGATGATGAATACGATCAGGAGATAGATGATGAATAGGAGTAATAGAAGGATAAGGATTGTTAGGCTTATGATTTCGGTTGTTGAAGTTACAAAGTCCCAGAGTCTGTTCTGCCATGTTGGTGCTCGAACTCTGAGAAGGTGCTCATAGGTGTAGGTGAGGTCGTCTGTTGTGAGTGTTAGGGCAGAATAGTAGTCTTCAGAACTGTTCTCAGGGTCTGCAGAGAAATTGATTAGGACTGCCTGGCCAGGTTCAAGGTAGATATCATCTGTTGTCTGGAGTTTCCACCAGGGGTTGGCTGTTTCGTGATATATTGCATAGGTTGCTGCTTCGTATCCTGTATGTTCCAGGATGAGACTGTAGGAGTTTTCTCCATGGAAGAGGGTTTCGTCTGTATCTCTAAAGGTGACTGCTTTACAGGTTGATGTGTTGAGGATTTTATAAGAGAGGAGGAAAGAGGATGTCCTATCATCGCTGTGTGTGAAGCGAAGGGTCATGTCAAACGGGTCGCTGTCCAATTCAGCGAGTAGGAGGTCTATCATGACCTCTTCTTCAGATTCAATAGTGAGGTTGGCAGGAATGGGGAGTACGTTGGTGTCCGGTGTTGTGACTTCGAGGACTTCGTTGAGTACGCCATTGTTGTGGAGGGTTACTGTGGTTGTTTCGGTGTCTGAGCAGAGGGTGTCTACATCCATAGTTAGTGTGAGGTCGTGGCAGTTGAGGATCTCGAATGTTTCTTCCAGGGTTTGTTCAAGATCGCCAAACTCGGGTTTTATAGTTAGTTTGTACTCGAATGAGCCGGTATTGTTCATCTGATCAGAATCAAGGGTTAGGGTGATGACTTCTGTGGAATAGGGAGCTACTTCTATTGTGTTATTTTTTAGTGAGAGGAATAGTGGGCCTGTTAGCATGAGCGAGTATGTGTTCTTTATAGATCCCTGATTGGAAAGAGAGATGGAGATTGTGTTATCAAACTCGCAGAGGGTGGTGTCAATTATTTCAGTTGTGTAGTTGTAGTCATCGTTGATTGTAAGATTGTATCTTTGTGATGTGAGAAGGTCTGACTTTTCTGCTTTTGCTGTGAAGAAGATATCTTGTTCTCCGTAGGTTCCGCAGGAGAGGTTGAGGAGTGCACCAATGGTGCGGTTTTCTCCGGGTTGGAGAAGAAAGCCGTTTTCTGTAACAAAAACGTCCTGTTCATGGTTTGGAACTCCTATTGTGTATCTGTCTGCGTAGAAGCCTGTGTTTTTTATGTAGATGTCAAAAGGAACAGCTGTACAAGGGAGGGTTTCTGTTATGGGTGAAGAGACCCCCATAGCAATGTTTTGGCAGATTCCGATGGCAATAGTTTTTTTGAGTTCCTGGATTTTTCCATAGTTGGTTTTGACAAAGGTGGAATAGGTTGTGTGGGCTGTGACGTCACAGTTTGCTGTGAGGTAGAGGGTTACTTTTTTTGACTGTCCTGATTCAAGGAAGAAAAATGTGTCTGAGTAGGAGACGATGCCAGGCTGGTCTGTTGATAGGGTAAAGATTGCGGCATAGTTACCTGTGTTCTTTATAATGATTGTGTCTTGTAGCTGAGAACAGGCACACATGCGTACTGCAGATGAGGGTGAGGAGATTGTGAAGTCGTGAATGTTGTCATAGGTGTAAACTACAAATTCTGATGTGACACTGGGTACAAAAAGAAGTGATAGTAGTGCAAGGAATAAGAATGACTTCCTGATGGTGGACACCTTTTCTATCCTTTGATTCATTTGTTCCCCTCACCAGACCCTCACAAAGTCCAGAACGTTTATGTATTAAAAAAATATTATAAAAAAAGAAAAAAAACCTAATAATAGGTTTGGTTTTCGTCATCTTCATCATCTGAGTCCTTCATCTTGTTGAATCCAACAACAAGACCGAGGATGATCAGGATGATAACTAAAACGATGAGTGCAACTTGAAGACCTCTGACAAGTCCTCCGCTCGTACCATCTCCGCTAGGAGCTGCGACAACGTCTGCAGTGAGTGGGATCTCTTTCTTTTCATCCCCAGACTCAAGGGTTACGGTAAAAACCTTCTGACCTGCTTCTGCATCGTCAAGAGGGGTCACGTAGAGGAATACTGTTTCTGTGTCATGAGAGCCTACAACGACTTGGGATCCAGGATCGAGTCGTGTTGTTGCCCATGAGGCTGCACCTTCAACTGTCAATGTATAGGTTTTGGCTGTCTTTCCTTCATTGCTTATCACAACAGGATAGGTTACTCCGCCTGTTCCTACGGTTACAGTTTGGGAGCCAGGAACACTGATAACTGTTCTGGAATCTTCCAGGTCTTCATGGTTGTTCTCTTCTTCTTCCTCTTCTTCTTCCTCTTCAAGGCCACAAAGTTCGTTTTCAACAACTGTTATTGTGTCGCTTGCTGTAACTGAGTTGAATCTATCGAATTCCACTTCGATTTCTACGTCGTAGAGACCAGGTTCTGTACAATCAGGAACTCTAAGGAGGAGTTCTTCAAAGGTTTCGTCTTCATCTGCTTCGAGTTCGTCTAGGAATTCTGAGTCCTGAACGCCCAATGAAGGGATTCTTACTGTTACTTTGATGTCGTCCAGATCATCGTCTCCGATGTTTTCTACATTAACAAGGGCTGTGAATGCTCGTCCTGCCATGATTTCGTTGGAAGGTGAGAATTCCCAGTCATCGATTCGGATTGCGTCATCTTCATCAATTCCTGTTACGTGGAGCTGGATGTCTCTTGTGAAGCTTTGAGAGTTTTCATCTGCTAGAGTGAATCTGAGCAGTGTATATTTTTTGTCCATGAATATAGGGACATCAAGGTTGAGATCGACGAATTTTGTGTCGTTTTCCGTGAGATCGTATGTCTTTGATGCGTCGTGAACCTTGGAATGTTCATCGTTAGAATATCTATAGCCGACAATATCTCCCATGACCTGGAAGTTTTCTACGTCTGCGTCAGCTACGACCTTGACACGGATGTCAAGTTCTTCTCCTCGTTCGACTTCGAGGCTGAGTTCGTTGTTGTTGGTGAAATCTATGATTTCTCCATTAATTCTTGCATATTCTATGTGTGCGTCTACTGCTGAAACACTTACAGCGCTTAGGACGCTGATAAACATTACTACCATTACGGTTAAAAAGTTGGTTTTCATTATATACTACCCCCCTTTGGATGAATTTAATTCCATAACCGAAACTTGTATATAAACATTTCGATTTATGACCATTTTCGAGTAAAAACTCGATGTTTCCATTCGAGAGTTGATGTTGGTATATAAACGTTGCGGTGTCGAGGAGGATCAGATTTATTTTCCATATTGTAAAAATAAAGGGTTTTCTGTTTATTTAGAGAAGTTTATTCGTTTGCACACCTGTGTTTGTTACTATGCTTGTGGTGAATGCGTAAAGGATTATTATCAGTAGTATGTATCTCAGGTGGTTTAAAAAGGTTTTGAGGACGTGCTAACAATCAAAAGATTTATATATGTTAAATATTTACACAGCATTAAATATATTATCTATTGGAGGTGTTTTATGCCAACTATAACTTTATCGGTCCCAGAAGAATTAAAACAGGATATGGATGAATCCCGTGAAATTAATTGGTCTGAAGTAGCTAGAACAGCCATACGAAATAAGGTCTCACAATTAAAGATACTCAGATCTATTTGTGCTAAGTCTAAGTTAAGCGAGAAAGATGCTTTAGAATTAGGAAGAAAGATAAATAGATCTCTTCATGAAAGATTTAATGGTTAGGTTGATGGAATTAGTTGTTGACGCAAATGTTTTGATATCTGCATTGATTGCGAGCCAAGGTAAGAGTTGTGAATTAGTGTTTAATGATCGACTAAGATTGTATGCACCAGAGTTTCTACTAGAAGAAGTTGAAAAATATAAAGAGGAGATTTTAACTAAATCAAAACTTTCAAAGTCTGAATTTGATCTATTTTTATCTATTATTTCAACAAGGATAGACTTTATTCCTTATTCAGATTTTGAGAACTATATTCCTGAATCTGAAAAATTTTCTCCAGATCCAAACGACACAGAATATTTTGCGCTTGCATTAAAATTAAAATGTGGATTTTGGAGTAATGATAAAAGGTTGAAGGAACAGAACAAGGTCAAGGTTTATTCAACAACAGAGCTACTGAAGGAAGGTAAAGATTCTCCCATTAGATAGTTAAGAGCTCAAAGAAGATAGGCAATGAAAAGAAAAAAAAGAATTATTCGACAATCACATAGCGCCACATGCTTCTTCTAAGATCGTCGTTTGTGACTTGGATGTTTACGTTGAATTCGTCTTCCCAGGCGTAGTAGGGGATGTCGATGATGAGGTCTTTGCTTGTTCTATCGCCGGGATGGAGGTCGAACAATCCAGAATTACGTTTGATGCCGAGTTCGGGTATCATGACGGTCATTCTTAGGCTGTCGAGGTCGTCGTGTCCGTTGTTTTCGAATTGTGCCTGGACTACGAGAGAGTCTCCTATTCGTACATATTGCCAGTCGTGTCCGTAGATGGATACCTTGCTGATCTTGAGGCCTTCTTCTGCAAAGGTGTTTAGGTTTTGTTCAGAGGGGTCTCCTGGGTAGGTGCAGCCGGGGTCTTCCATGTCTGTGTAGCCGTCGCCGTCGTTGTCGAGTCCGTCGCTGCATGCTTTTTGTGCGTCGATGGATGCAGTGGTTGTGTCTGTGTGTGAGAACCAGAGTTCGTCGTAGACGGTGAGTGTTACGGTGTAGATGCCGAGGTGGGTGTAGGCATGTTCTACGATTGGAAGTGTTGAGTTGAGTTGTGTTCCGTCTCCGAAGTCCCAGCTGTAGAGGGTGATGTTTCCTGTTGAACCTGATCCATCTATTGTAAGGGTGTCACCTTTTCTTCCTTTGTAGGGTCCGCCTGCGTCTGCAATTATTGCTGGAACGAATTCTTCGATGTTGAGTGTTATGGTGTCTGTTCCTCTTAGTGTATAGTTGTCCTGGCCGGTTAGGGTTATGGTGTGTTGTCCGATTGATAGGGTTGTTGTCTGGGTTGTTCCGTATCCGATGAAGCCGTCTATGTCTGATTCCCACCAGACATCGTTGCCTGAGAGTTCACCTTGTTCTGGGTCGATGACCTGTCCGATAAAGTCGATGAGGTCGATGTCTGTGAATGTTTGTCCGTTGAATGGGTTGAGGATGGTTGCAACGGGTGGCTGGTTGAGTGCTTCCTGTGTTATGGTGATTGTTATTGTTGTGTCGTCTGTGTCTTTATCCCAGTCTGAGAGGGTGAGGGTGACCTGTTCTGATCCTACTGCGATTGGTGTTAATGACAACTGGTCGTTTGTGTTTATTTCTGCATCGAAATAGTTGCCTGAGTGTGTGATCTGCCAGGTGAGATGGTTGTTGTCTGCTGCAGGTCCGTCTTCGAGGTCTGATTCGTATTGGGTGAGGTCGAAGATGAAGACTTCATTATCTTCTATGGTGATGTCTGGGATGGGTTCGAGGATGACTGGAGGGTTGTTTCTGATGATGAGTGCTACTTCCTGTTGTCCGCCGGACATGTCTGTGAAGTTTATTGCAAATGCAAATGTGTGGCTTTCTCCTAGGAAGTCGTGGGTGAGTGGGATCATCTCGAGTTCATAGTAGTAGAAGCCGGGTTGTTGGAGGCCGGTGATTTCCTCGAGGTCGATTCTTCCGCCTGGATCTGAGACAAGTTCTACTTCTGTAACGATGTCGTCGACGAGGAATCCTGTGAGTTTGTCTCGTACTGAGAAGCTTGCCCAGAATGGTTCGCCTCTGAAGTAGTCGTAGTCTTCCTGAGTGAATTGGGAGTCGTTGAAGAGTTTAAGGTTTTCAATATCGTATCTATGTGAGATGACCTGGAAGTCGAAGTCAGGGTCTTTGTCTGTGTCTGGTGTGTAGCCGAGTTTGTGTGCTTCTGCATATGCTGTGAAGTTTCCTGTGATATTGATTTCGTTTTTTACAGAACAGCCTCCTGATATGTTGTTGGTTGTGCAGGATCCGAGGTAGGTTGGATTTCCTTCTACAGTATAGTAGACGTCTACATCTGCTTCTCCGAGTGGAACGTTGTTTGCTTCTACGTATACTGAACAGGACTGGTTGAATCCTTCTACGAGGATGTCGAAGCATTCGATTGAGGTGATTTCGAGTTCTCCTCCTACGAAGACTATCTGGATTGATTCATCCCAGAGTTCTCCGTCAGAGACGTTGAGTGTTACGGGATATTGGCCTGGTTCGGTGTAGGTATGTGTGGGTTTTTCTGTGAATGCGTCTGGTTCGCCGTCATCGTCAAAGTCCCATTCATAGGTGAGGGTGTCTCCATCTATGTCTGATGAGAGTGATCCGTCGAATGATATGGGTTCGTTTACTTCAGGGTTTTGTGGATCCCAGGTGAAGTCTGCTGTTGGTGCGTCGTTTACCGGGAGGACTTTCAGGGTTACGATGTTTGAATTGGTTTTGTATTGGCCGTCATCTGCTGTGAAGGTTGTGTATCTAAGTCCGTTTAGTTCATAGTTGAAGTTTGCATCAGGAGTTAGTGTTGCGATATTGTCTTGGATGTCGATATCGATGTTTTGTACAGGGGTTGCAGTATAGATTAAAGGATCATGATCGGGGTCGCTGAAGTAGTCGTCGAGGTCTAGGGTGGTTGCTGTGTCTTCGTTCCATTCCTGCTCAGGAATAGGACTGTTGAACTCTGGAGGCTGGTTTGCTTCTTCTGTTACTGTGAAGGTTGCTGTATCTGAATCAGAGGCCTCTTCAGGATCGGTAACTGTGAAGGTTAGGACTTCGCTGCCTGAAAATCCTTCTTGGTAGGTAATAGTTACGACATTGAATCTGCTTATCTCGACATCGAGTTCTGTGTTACCTGTAACTTCCCATTCAAGCTCGTTATCGTTGTGATCTATGTCTGACACAAAGTCGTCAAGATCGAATGTTGCGAATTCGGTTGGTGCTTGGACAGTTTGTCCGGGAATATTTGTTATGACGGGTGCATCGTTTACAGGGAGGACTTTCAGTTCTACGATGTTGGAGTTCACTTTATATTCGCCATCATCAGCTGTGAAGGTAGTGAAACGGAGTCCGTTCTCTACATAGTTAAAGTTTACATCAGGAGTTAGTGTAGCAATACTTCCAAACACATCTATATCTATATTAGCAGTTGGAGTTGCAGTATAGATTAAGGGGTCTTGATCGGGATCGCTGAAATAGTCATCAAGATCGATTGTTGTACTAGTGTCTTCGTTCCATTCGATTGGTGGAATGGGGCCATCAAATACTGGAGGATTGTTATCTTCTTCTGTTACTGTAAATGTTGCAGTATCGGAATCAGAGGCATCCTCAGGATTGGTTACGGTGAATGTAAGTGTTTCTGAACCGGTGAAACCGTTTGGATAGATTATGGTTACAATATGACTATTGCTGATCTGGACATCGAGTTCGGTGTTTCCAGAGACTTCCCAATCGAGTTGATTATCGTTGTGATCGACGTCAGAGACAAAGTCGTCAAGATCAAAAGTTGCAAATCTTTCTGGGGCTTGGACAGTTTCTCCGGGAATATTTGTTATGACTGGGGCATCGTTTACAGGGAGGACTTTTAGGGTTACAACGTTCGAGTTGGTTTTGTATTGGCCATCGTCTGCTGTAAAGGTTGTATATCTGAGTCCGTTCTCTACATAGTTAAAGTTTGCGTCAGGAGTGAGCGTAGCAATACTTCCAACAATATTTATATCAATATTCTGAACAGGAGTTGCAGAATATTCCAGGGTGTCAAAATCAGGATCACTAAAATAATCATCAAGATCTATTGTTGTTGAGGTATCTTCGTTCCATTCCTGGTCTTCGATGTCCTTGTTTAATGTGGGTGGTCTGTTTGGCTGGATGAATTCGTTGACGGTGATTCGTACGGTTTCTGAGTCTGTTCCGTTGTTTCCATCGTCTACGGTGAAGGTGACGAGGTAGATTCCTTTGTCTCCTATCGTTGTTTGCCAGGTGAATTGTGCGTGTTCGTTGGATATCTTTCTGAGAGAGCCGAAGAGGGCGTCTGTTGAATAGTCTAAGGTGTCTAAATCAATGTCTGATGCATAGATGTCTATGGTTACGAGATCGTTTTCGGTAACAGTGACGTCGTCTGGGTCTTCGAGGTTGGGTGGATTGTTTGTTTGTCCTTCTTCTCTTACTGTGAGGTCGAGGATTTGTACATCGGGTCCGTATCCGTCATCGCCAACCCAGATGTGTACATAGTAGCTTCCGGGTGTTTGATAGTGTGAGGGGAGAACGGTTTCTGTTCCCCGGGCGAAGTTTGCACGGGTGATTCCTTCTGCAAAGGTATGGAGTTCTTGTTCTGAGTCATCGAAGAGTATGACTGTGTAGGGTGTTCCTGAGAGTGCCTGGATGCGGAATTCGAACTCTGCTGATTCTCCTTCGGTGATGGTGATTTCTGTTTCGAGGTTTTCTGTCCAGTCACCTGTTGCTAAGGATGCTAGAACTATTGGTGTAATAAGTAGTGTGATAAGGACGAATGCGATTGTTAGTTTTTCTTTCATATGTTCACCCCGTTGGTGTTTCTAAAAGCGGACAAAAACGCCTGCTTCATAGGCCATGTCTGTGTTTTCTCCGATTGTGATAAGTGGTGCAAATCTGATTCCCCAGTTTTCTCCAAGGTAGCCGACAAATTCAGGTCCGATTGCGCCTGTGTTCTGGTTTTCTTTTTCTCCAGGGATGTTGATGGGGTCATGTTTCTCAACGAGTCCGTATCTGTCATAGACCTCTTCGAATCCTACTTGGTTGGTTGTTGAGTTTGTGATGAAGAATCTTGCTGCAATACCTGCTGCTACATGGTTGTTCTGGAAGGGAAGCCAGGAGAGTCCTGCTGCCCATGTTGCTGCATCGGTCTGGTTTTCAACATAGAGTTTGCTTACAGGTGTTTCTTTGTTGTGAAAGATTGTTGTTTGATCGTTTGAGCCATAGCCGAGGTGGAGCATGATGCTATCCCAACCAAAGGTGAGTACGCCGTGAGTGTCGTATCCTCCTTCGGGCTGTTCTAAGGGGTTGAAGAGGAGGGGTCCTGCACCGACAAGGTATTTTTTTCTGTCTGGATGGATGCGTTTGAATTTTCCTCGATGTTGATCAAATTCTTTTCTGAGTTTTCTGACATCAACAGTTGAGTCTGGTGTTTCAGGGGTTGATGGTGTAGTTGTTCCTGGATCTGTTGTGGGTGGTGCAGTTCCTGGGAGTGGAGAGGCGGATCCTATTCTAAAGCGAGATGCCATATCAGATGTAAGACGTATTGCATCTCCTGGTTGGATGACATACTTTTTTCCGGTTGCATCTCTCATATCATAAACCTGATATGTGATTTCAATATCTTTCCCACAATGACTTATTTTTCCCTTCCTTGTTCCAGAAGGAGTTATTGTTAGTGGAAAGGGACTTCCATTGTGAAGAATTCCGTGTGTATTGGTTTCGTTAATGAGCAAACCCGCTTTTTCATTTACATAATTTTGTAAATAAGGAACTATACCTCTTCCTAATCCTGGATCTCCATGGGCAGGAATGTTTATGTTTGCATCCATTTCTACAATATCATATAGTGAGCTTGCTTGTGCTCCTCCTGAAACTATAAAGTAGGTAGCTCCTCCATGAAGAACAAGATGGGATTGGAAATGTGCGAGGTCGTAGCGGGAATGATCGGTGTTTTTACAGCCCGGCCATGTAGGTATGACTGATGATGGTGCGGGAGCGGGACTTGGTGATGGAGCTGGACCTGGAGGAGAAGGTGCAGGTCCTGATGGGGCAGGTGGAGGGAACGCATGTGCATAGCTTGGAGTGGGTGCTCCTATAAGTGCTGTTGTGAGAAGGGTTAATCCTGTTGCTAAGGTGGCTATTCTGGTTGCGGTTCTTCGGATAGGTGTGTGACTGAGTTTTTTATCTAATGTGTTCTGATTCTCTTTGTTATGATTCTCTTTAGAATTGTTGATGGTATTGTCGAGCGGTTTGTTATTATCCATAGGGAACGTCACCTCTCCTGTCAAGTAGTAGCAATTGTATTTAAATCTTTCGTAAGCGTCACTATTTTTAAGTAGAAGCATCTTTGAGAAGGTTTTAAAATGAGTTGGGATTACTTTTTGTATGAAGATCTCTGTTATTGGTTGTGGGCCTGCAGGGGCTACTGCTGCACAGTATTTGGCTCGGGCAGGTCATAGGGTTACCTTGTTTGAGGAGCATTCTCGGGCGGGGGAGCCAGTACAGTGTACAGGCGTTCTGACAGGCGAATTCAGGGATCTGGTGGAAGAGCATCCTGATTTTATTACAAATATCATCCGGAAGGTGCGGGTGCATTTTCCTGGAGGGAGGAGTATTCTGATTCGGTTGAAGCGGCCGGAGATTATTGTGAATCGAAGGTTGCTGGATGAGTATCTGGCAGAGCTGGCGTTGCAGGAGGGGGTTGAACTTCGGGTTGGATGTAAGGTTGTTGATGTGGGGAAGGGGGGTAAGGATATCTTGGTGCGGTCTCAGGGAAAGGAGGAACGAATTGAACAGGATGTTCTGATTGGGGCTGATGGGGCAGGAAGCATTGTTGCAAAGCGGTCGGGATTGTGGCAGGGTCGAGAGTTTTTGCATGGGGTGCAGGCGCGTGTTGAGATGGATATTGAGGCGGATTGTTATCATGTGTATCTGGGGTTTTGTTCAGAGTTTTTTGCATGGGCTGTGCCGGAGGAAGAGGGGATTGCGCGGGTTGGTCTTGCAACGCGGAAGAAAGGGTATCAGGAGTTTGAACGGTTTTGTAAGGTGTTGAAGGTGAAGAAGGTGATGGAACAGCAGGGAGGGCCTATTCCAGTGTATAAGTCAGGGATGCGTCGGTGTAGAGGAAGGGTGTTTTTGGTGGGGGATGCTGCTTGTCAGATTAAGAACACGACGGGTGGAGGAATTATTCCTTCTCTTGTTTGTGGGAGGGCTTTAGCTAGGGCGGTTGATGAGGGGAGAAGTTATGAGAATGAGTGGAGGCGGAGTATTGGAACGGATTTATGGCTGCACTATGTGTTGAACCGGATGTTGGATCGGTTTAGCAGAAAGGATTTTGTTTTGTTGGGGATGATGTTGGACAGTTCGGGTGTTCGAAAGGTGTTGAGGAAGGAGTCGCGGGAGCGTCCGTTGTGGTTGTTGGTGAAGTTGGTGTTGAGGAAGCCGTT
>NYYS01000035.1 GCA_002685855.1 Candidatus Woesearchaeota archaeon | reverse complement strand
TTCTTCCACAAATTGTTTTAAGAGAAGATTGTTTGCTCGCATGCTTGCTTTCCAATCTATGAGAGATGCGTCGTCCTGAGTGGTATAATTTTTGTAGCTGTCAAACTCGAGTCCTCTTCCTTTGAAGACAGACTTATATTTACCCATGACTTGCGTGGCAACATCGTGTTTTGCTGCAAGCTCCAGCTCTTTAAGGGCTGGATCGATCGTTAACTTGATAGGTCTCATCGTGATTATTATGGAACTTTTACTTTTGCAAGAATATCCTGTATGACAACTTCGGGTGTGATTCCTTCTGCCTGTGCTTCATACGTAAGCCGGATTCTGTGTCGTAAGATATCTGCTGCAACATTTTTCACATGTTGTGGTGTCACATAGGAATGTCCACGAAGAACGGCTTCTGCTTTTGAGGCAATATAGAGTCCTATTGATGCACGAGGTGATGCTCCCTGCTGGATGTAGCGTCCGTATTTAAGATCCACTTTTTCGGTGTTTCGTGTTGTTGACACAATGCGGACGAGATAATCTTTTATTTTTTCTTCTGTGTAGACATTTTGTACGATTTTCTGGAATCGGTTAATATCGTTTGCTGAGATAACTCCCTTAATTTTAAAATCCTCAAATTTTGCAAGGGTGATGTTTGTATCAAGGATGAGTTTTTCCTCTTTTTCGTTTGGATAATCTATGAGTACTTTAAAGAGAAATCTATCTGTCTGTGCATCAGGAAGAGGATAGGTTCCGGCACTTTCAAAGGAGTTTTCCGTGGCAATTACAAAGAACGGTTTTCCAATCCCGTAGGTCTTTTTTCCGATCGTGACCTGATTTTCCTGCATTGCTTCAAGAAGAGCTGACTGGGTTTTGGGAGGTGCTCTGTTTATTTCGTCTGCCATCACAATCCGGGCAAAGATGGGTCCTTTTACTGTGTAAAAGCCTCTATTCTTGTCATAGGCTGTTATTCCTGTGATGTCTGTTGGAAGAAGGTCAACTGTGAACTGAATTCTGTTGAAGTCACAGCGTATTGTGGTGGCTATTGCACGGGCAATCAGTGTTTTGGCTATACCCGGAATTCCCTCAATCAAAATGTGACCGTCAGCCAGTAGGCCTCGAATTATACCGTCGACAATCGTCTCTTGTCCAACAACTGCTTTTGCTACTTCTTTTTTGATTTGTTGTATCTTTTGATAGATTGGAATGATCTGTTGTTTTGTTGTACGTGTCATACTCCCCTTAACCTCCCAGTTTAGTGTGAATAATTAGGTGTTTTAGATCTTTGAATATTTAAATCATTGTAATCACTCCAGAATGGATAAGTAAAAAAGAGGTCGGGGAGTGTAGTGAGCTACTTCTTTATGTTCTGCAAACAGGTATATGAATTCTCAATATCAAAAAGTTTAAAAATGCTTTCTTTCTATGAGAGGCTATGTTTTGGCCATTTACCCTATTCAAGAGAGAGAAAGAAGTTGTAATTCCTGTTACAAAAAGACAGGAGACAAAAGCTGAAACACTGAAACAGCTTGAGAAGCTTCTAAAAAACCATAGTAAAAAGAAGACTAGACAAAATATTGGTGCCATTTTTCGTGATTTTGTTAAGGGATATTATGGAATTGATTATGAGTTTACGTATGAGGAATTAGAGAAAGACATTGTACATAAACGGATGAAGCATGAAGCTCGACAAAAGCTGGCTGTTGTTATTGCAAACTTACGCGAGCTATCCTATGAAGAAGAGGGGGAATTACACGATCACATCTACAAACTCCCTCAGGACTTTCTGAGGTTTTTAGAATTGCTTAATCATGATTAATTTATGTTGTTCTATTTGGGATAACAGAAGATATCCTTTCCTTTGTTGAGTGCAGCGAGAATTTGTTTCCCGGTGAAATTTGTTTTTGTCATCTTAATTATTGCGTGCTTGCTCGCGTGTGCGTGGACAACACAGTCTTCTCCGATATAGATGTCGACGTCTGTGTTGGCTGCTGATTCATCAAGGATGAACGAGATCGATTTTTTTGTGACTTTAACATGAAAGGGGAGCTCTTTGTGGTTGTTGGAATCAGGGATTTCTTCAAGATCACGGACATCGATGCTTAGGCCGAGCTGTTTTTCGAATTCTTCAATGCGGGAGCCATTTTTTCCGATAATGCCTGCTTTTGCATGGCTTGGAACGTAGATTGCTGCTCGGTTGGGTCCAACGATCTCTGCTTTGGCTATCTCTGTATGACGTTCGAATATTTTCCTGATCTGTTCTTCTGCTAATTGTGTTATTGAATCTGTTTTCTGGCCTTCTTTGATGGGTATGACTACTGTTTGTTCTCCGAATGTGTATATTTCGAATTTGAGTTTGTCTGTTTCAAAGTCTCTGATTGAAACAACAGGGCGTGCCAGATCTGCTTCTGACATTCCTGTGGGAACTTTTACATCGAGGGAAACAGAATAGACTTCCTGAATTTTTCCTGCTTCAATAAATATCACTGTATCTACAACATGAGGAATGACTCCTAGTTCAAGTCTGCTTAGAAATCGTTGGATTGCATCTATTGTTTGGGTTGCGTGGACGATTCCCACCATGCCAACGCCTGATAGGCGGAGATCAGAAAAGAGGTGGAAGTCTTCTGTTTTTCGCATCTCATCAAAGATTGTGTAATCGGGTCGGGTGAGAAGAAGGATGTCTTGCAATTCTGCTGGAGAGCCCTGGCTTATGGAGTATTGGGTTATTTGCTCATCAAGTTCAAGATCACGTGGAGCTTCCAGGGTCTTGACAACCTTTCCCTGTTTGGCATAGGTTTCGGCAAGGGCGACAGCAAAGGTGCTTTTTCCATTTCCGGGTGCTCCGCTTACAAGGATTCCTTCTGCTTGTTCCAGAATTCGTTTTTTTAGTTTTTCTGAGAGCTTGTAGTCTGGTAGTGAGAGTTTAGCGATTGGCCGTACTGCGGTTATTTCATAGCCGTCTGAGAATGGTGGACGCGTGATAACAATGCGGCATCTCTCAAGTTGGATTATTGTGCTTCCTCGTCTGTCGAGTTCTATGTATCCTTTAGGAGATCGCTTTGTTGTCTCTATAATCTCTTTTGCCAGATTCTGGATGTCTGTTCTTGAAAGAGCCTTCCGGGTGATGGCTTTAAATTCCCAATTGCCAGGTTTTCCTTTCTTTGCAAAGATCTGACGGTCTTCTCGGATGTGAACACTCATTGTTTTTTTGTCAAAATATTCTTCGAGTTTCAGTTTTGTTTCGATTTTTTCTGCTTCGTAGAGAATGACGTTTGTTCCTTTGCACTCTGCTACCAGGCTTTGTACTTTATCTGCTGATACAAGGGTGGCTTTGAGTTCTCCTGCGAGATCACGGATAAGGGAATCAATCTCTCCTTCTTTCGCTCTCCTGATCTGGAATTCGCTTGGGCGAACTCCAACAAAGGAGATAGTAAACTTCTTCTTTTTTGCTAACTTACGTAATTTACGAACCTCTTCAAGCCCTAAATAGCCAACTTCGCGATTCTTATTTGCCTGTGCTTCAAGTTCTGCAATAACTGCTTCGGGAATATAGATTGTTGTTGGGGCTATCTCATTTTTTTCAATGAGCCTACTCAGGAGTCCTTCGACTATAACACTCGTGTCAGGGAGCATACAGAGCTCTTTTTTTGCCTTTTTTGTAACCATACGGTTGAGAAAGCGATCGTATTTAAAAAGTTAGTGTCTCTCCTCTATAAGCTCTTTTAAATGCCGGTCCATGGTTTTGGTGAAGAGCTCCATTTTTTCAGCATCCTGAAAGTCCTGGTAGACCCAGAAAGAGGTTCGATCTTTGAGTTGTTCAAGCTGTTCACAAAAGGTTTCCATGTTTAGTTTTTTCAGAAAGAGGATATATTGGTCGATGCGATGAATTTTGTGGGCTTGTTCGATCTCTATGTCTACTTCGATATTAAGAAACTGGTCAAAGTTTTTTTTATACATCTCTATGAGTTTTATGATCTTTCTTCTGATCTCTTGCTGGTTTGAAATGGTCCCTTTGTGTTCGTCTATGAGTTCTTGGATGAGGAGAAAGAGGTCTTTTTCCTTTTTTTCATCAAGTACCAATTTCTGGGATGTTTCTTTAACATCCAGATCTAGTTGTTTGGCGCTGAGAAGTTTTTTAATAATATATCCTCGTGGAGCATCTCCTTTTATAAGTCTTTTTTCTCCCTCTACATACTTGTGAACATCCGCTCCAATTCTGTGTTGGATGTGTTCTTCGAGTTCAAGGAATTTCTTTTCAAGAAGATCATCTACTTCTGATTCTTCGTTTATGAGCTCTTTTATCTGTTTAAGTTTTTGAAGTTCTTCGAGTTCTGCTTCTTTTTTTGCTTGTTCAAGCTCTTTAAGAACCATCTCAACATCAGAGATAAGACGTTTTACACAGTCTCTTATCTCTCCCTGGAGTTCTTCTGTCAGAGAATCTTTTTTTTCTTTTTTACTCTGTACAATCTTTTTCAGTAGGACCTGGATTTCTTTGTCTACGATCTCTTCCTCTTCTTCCAAAGCATAGAGATCTCTGCCTTCGAGAACCAGTTTTGACTCGATGTGTTTTTTCGACATTCCTTCCCTGAACTCAAAGGGTATATAAACTTTCTTAAAAGTGTTTAAAAAGGATTCTCAGTGTTGCTTATAAGGTTTATAAACCTCTTTTAAATTTGGCGAGTTGATAACAAAAGGGCTTGATTAAATTTATAAAGCAACAGTTATTTGCGACGATAAGATGATTTTTGAGCAAAATAAAGAGGTTGAAAAATTTGGAGAAAAAGTGGGTTTTATCTTTTCCTATCTTCTTTTTACTACAATCCTCTATGGGGTTCTGAGTTTTCTCAATAAGATTCCTTCTGGGTGGTCGGTTCTTCCAGTTGCGGCTATCACCATAGGAATCGTCCTTGTTGGAGGGATTCTGATGAAGGTGTTAGGATGAAAACAGGCAAACAGTTTTGGAAAGGGTTCACGAGCGGAATGGCCTTGTTTGGACATACTATCTCTACTTTAGTGAACAGCATTCTCCTCACCTTTGTTTATGTTGTAGGTGTTGGTTTATCTTCTCTGTTTGTTCGGATTTCAGGAAAGAGATTAGTGCAAAAAAGGATTTCAAAAAAGGCAAAAAGCTATTGGTCAAATCTTTCAACGAAAAAAAGACCGTTAGAAGAATATTATAGACAGTTTTAAATGAAATGAGGCTACACAATGTATATTCTGGGAATAAGTTGTTATTATCATGATTCATCTGCTGCTTTGCTGAAGGATGGCGTGATTGTTGCGGCTGCAGAGGAAGAGAGATTTAGCAGGAAGAAGCATGATAATTCATTTCCGATTCGTGCAATTAAGTATTGTCTGGCCAGTCAGAATATTTCGATTAAGGATGTGAAAATTGTGGGGTTTTATGAAAAGCCTTTTCTGAAGTTTGAACGTTTGCTTTCTCAGCACATGGATATGTTTCCTTTGACCTTAAAGACCTTTCTGAGTTCAACTCCTTCCTGGATTAACCAGAAGTTGCGCGTTATTAGCAAAATACGTAAGAGTCTCAAGTATAAAGGGGATGTTCTCTTTATTGAGCATCATCTTGCTCATGCAGCAAGTAGTTTTCTTGTAAGTCCTTTTAAGAAAGCAGCGATTGTGACGGTTGATGGAGTGGGAGAATGGACAACGACAACTTATGGAGTGGGAGATGGGTCGGATATTCAGTTGCTGAAAGAGATACGGTTTCCTCATTCGTTGGGGTTGTTGTATTCGACGATTACTGCCTATCTGGGTTTTAGTGTGAATAATTCAGAATACAAAGTTATGGGCTTGAGTCCGTATGGATGTATGGATCGGAAGAAGAACCCTTTTTATCAGAAGCTGCGAAAGGTTATTGATATTAAGGATGATGGCAGTTATCGTTTTGATCTGCGGTATTTTCTTTTTCATTACAAGGATCGGATGCCTTCTGAAAAGATGTGCCGGCTTCTTGGAGGACCTATCAGAAAAGACGAGTCTGAAATTTCTAAAAGGCATCAAGATATTGCAGCTGCTTTGCAGATGGTGTTAGAGGATGCTATGACCTTGATTTTGAATCATGCCTACAAGGTTACGAAGTGCGAGAACCTTGTAATGTCAGGGGGTGTTGCTCTTAATAGCGTCTATAATGGAAAGATTTTGCGAAATACAAAGTTCAAAAAAGTGTGGATGCAGCCAAACGCAACAGATGGAGGAACAAGTATTGGGGTGGCTTCCTATATCTACTATACGCTTCTTGATTATAAAAGATCGTTTGTGCAGCGAGATGCATTTCTTGGCCCTGAATTTTCAAGAGAACACATAAAACATTTCCTTGATCGGAATGGTATTGTTTATTCTGAGTTTAAGAATGATAAAGATCTTGTTAAGCAAACCGCACAGTTAATTCGCAAGAATAATGTTATTGGCTGGTTTCAAGGAAGGATGGAATGGGGTCCGCGCGCATTGGGTTCGAGAAGTATTTTGTCGGATGCCACGAATCCTGATATGCAGGAGATTCTTAATTTAAAGGTAAAGCATCGTGAGAAGTTTCGGCCGTTTGCTCCAGTTGTTTGCGAGGATGATGCTTTGAAATATTTTGAATGTGACAAACCCATTCCTGAACCAACAGATTATATGTTGATGGTGTATCCTATTAAGAAGAAATGGCAGAAAAAGATTCCTGCAGTTACACATGTTGATGGGAGCGGACGACTACAGACGATTCGAAGGAATCAAAACAAGTTATACTATGATCTGATTAAGGAGTTTGGTAAACTTTCTGGAATTCCTATTCTTATTAATACCTCTTTCAATATTAGAGGAGAGCCAATAGTGTGTACTCCGTTTGATGCATATAAGTGTATGATGGGTACAGGGATTGATTATCTGGTTATGGATAGTTTTTTGATTAAGAGGGATGATAATCCTCGGGATAAATGGGATAGTGAGAAGTATGCAAAAGACTAAGAAAGGGTTAAAAGTAAATATTAAAGCACGAAGTTTAGTTTTATCTTTTTCGGTTTTTATTCTTTTGCTTTATTGGCTTTTGCTGGATGTTGTTTCTGTGATTGCCACTACAGCAATCTCTGTTTCTGTGATTGTTTCAATCTTGAGTTTGTTTTTCCTGCATTCAAGAAAAAAGTTTGCTCAGAAAGTTGAGAATCTTCAGCTTGCAATTTTTTCCTTGCTTATTTGCATATTTGTTCTTGAGGTTTTTGCAGCTCTTGCTCCGGGAATGATTCCATTGGGGATTCGGAATTTTATTGCAACAGAGGATATTGCCGAGGTTCGGGAGAGCAGCGTGGAATATCTTGATGAAAGTCCTTATGTGAAGTTTAAGGCGAATACACTTGTTCGTTCTCAGGGTTTTCGCGGGACTGATGAGCAGTTTGCCTATGAGTGGCTGACCGATGCAAAGGGGTTTAAGAATCATCCTTCTCTTGCTGCCTTGAAACAGGTGGATGTTGTTGCTGTCGGGGATTCTTTTACTGAGGGAATGGGGGTTTCTACAGAGAATATTTGGCCCTCTCTTCTTTCTGATGGCGGTGTTACAACGTATAATCTGGGTGTACAAGGATATGCCCCAAAGCAGATGGAGGGAAGCTTTCGATTGTATGGTTTTCCTTTGCGTCCAAAGGTTGTTCTTATTGGGTATACTGCTGGAACGTTTGATCGTGAGGCAAGTTTTTTTGATGAAGTTCTTGCGATGAATTCCAAAGAGTTTACAGGCGGTATTCAGTCATCTGTTTCTCGTGAAGTGCGTGTTCAGTCAAAGTTTTTTGTTCCTGCATTATTTCTCTTTGTTGAATCCCGGTTTTCGTTCGGAAAAGTTGCAGCATTTGTAAAACAGGCAGAAGGGAAGAATGTGGAGATTATCTTTCCCTTGTTTGAAAGGTATGAACAGGAGATTGAAAAGGCAGGAAGAGATGATTCCCGATTGAAGGATCTTGGTGAAAGCAGAGAGTGGACTTCTACCCTGGATTCTTTTTCGCGCATTCAGGAAATGGCAGATTCTCTGGATGCCGAGGTTGTCCTTCTTTATTTTCCTCATCGCAGTTCTGTTTATTTTGAGAAGGCTACGGGAACTATGCTTCCGGAAGATTCGTTTGAAAAAAGGGAGTCTTCTTTATTGGCTGAATATGCAATGCAGGAGGGAATGGAATTTATCGATCTTTCTGATGTGCTGGGTGATGAAGTGATGATGCTTTCTGAATCTTCTGATGTTTCTGATTTTCCCTTTCTGGAGATTGATGGACATCTGAGTGAGAAAGGGCATGAGATCGTTGCTGATGAACTTCTTCCTCTTCTTCAGGAATAGAACGGTGTTTTAAAAAACTATTTAAACGAATAGTATGTTCTGCGGATATGGCCCGAAATAAATCAATGCTTGGAGAGGTTTGGTCTTTTTTGCGCGTTCGTAAGGCGTGGTGGCTTCTTCCTATTGTTATTCTCTTATTAATTGTGGGATTGTTGATCATCTTTGCGCAGAGTAGTGCGGTTTCTCCCTTTATCTATGCACTATTTTAATAGACTGTACTATTCTAATATAGGGTAAAGATTTATAAGACGCTTCTATTTCCTGTGCATATGGTTTCAGAAGAAAATTTAGAAAAGATTGTTGAAGTAATGCGCGTTTTTGGCTATTCAGACGAAGTTGTTAATGTTTTGGATGAGGATGCTGATCGTGTTGTTGATCGCTATATTGAACTCGAACCAGATGCTGCGTTTCTTTACGGAGCAAATTTGGAGAATAAATATCTTATCAGAAAGGTAGCTAATGCACTCGTAGAGTTAGATCCTAAAAAAGCAGTTCAAGCTGGCAAGAATGGAGAGGATCGTCAAGCTGTCAGAAAGGCGGGCTGGCATCTTTTAGAAACAGATTGTAAATCAGCTTATAAGGCGGCATGGTTTTCTCAGGATGATGAACTTCTTGCTGCAACCCGACAGAAAATATTAGAATTAGAGAGAGGGGAAGCTTACAGGATAGCAAGTGAGACAGAGGACCCCTTACTTTTAGAAGGTGTGGCTCGCCTGTATTTAGAAAAAGAAGGTCTTACTCCTTCTCAGATTGCAATGGAAATTGGAGATAGAAACTTGGCAAGAGATGCATGCAGGAAGATGTTGGATAGTGAGGGGAACTGCTATATTCCTAATGCCTTTCATGTTGCAGTTTATGTTCGTGATCAAGATCTCATGAGGGAAACCGCCTGGGAATTAGTTGAGAGGGACTCACGACGAGTTCAGCTTTATCGTGTTGGAAAATGGATTAAGGATAAAAAGTTAATGAGGATGGTTGGCTGGGAACGAGTTGAGAATTGGCCGTTTGATTCCTACTTTGCAGGTGTACGAAGTGAGGATGAAAAACTTGTGGAAAAGGCAAGAGAAGGTATTGTTGAGAAAGATCCTAAAAAAGACTATGTTCTTGGAAAGCGATGCAGGGATGAATCTCTTATTCAAGCTTCAAGAGATTATCTTATTCAAGTGGATTCTCGAGCTGCTCTTCGTCTTGGCAAAGTCTATCAGGATAAGACAATGGTTGAAGATTCTCGAACAAAACTTCTTACAAGAGATCCTCATAATGCGTACTGGGTTGGAAAGGCAGACAAGGATGTTGACCTTGTAAAGGAGGCAGAAAGAATACTTCAGGATAAACTTCCTTTAATGGCATTATCTGTTGCAAGAAGATCAAAAAATGAAGTATTTAGATCGGGCATTATTGAAAAGGCTGTAACAGATGCTGATGCAGGAGAAGTTAAAAGTCTGATTTATGGGTTGTATCCAATGGAATCTTAGTCAATTTTTTTTATGAGAGCAAGCATCTTTTTTGCAACTTTGTCCATGTCGACAAGCTCTTCTTTTCCTGATTCCATATTTTTTATTTTGACCTTTTTCTCTTTAAGTTCTGTTTCCCCGAGAATAACCACATAGGGGATTGCAAGGCCGTTGGCATAAGAGAGATTTTTGCTAATACCTCTGCCTATAAGGTCGAGGTCTGCTTTGATTCCTTTCTCTCTGAGGGATTGTGTGAATGCAAATGCCTCTTTTGCTGTGCCGATCGGTATTACAAAGAGATCGGTGGGTGTTTTTCGTTTGATTGTTTCACGTTCTCCTACTACCACTGTTATGGGTTCGATTCCGAATGAGAATCCGACGGTAGGAACGTCTTCTTTTCTTTCAAGAAAGTCTGCGATCATTCTGTCGTAACGCCCGCCTGCTCCGAGGCTGCTGCCCATTTGGGGGCAGAATGCTTCGAACACGGTTCCGGTGTAGTAGGCGAGTCCGCGTGCAAGGCCGGGATCGAAGATGATGCGTTTGTTTTGTGTTAATGAGAAGAGTTCTTCGAGCTCTTTGAGTCCTTCCTGTGCCTCTTCGTTAAGGACGCTGAATACTTTTTTGATCTGTATGAACGTTCCTTTTGTTTGAACGAGTGTAAGCAGTTTTTCTGCTTTTTCTTCGGGGATGATTTCCAGGAGTTCTTTTTTTACTTCTGCTCTTCCTTGTTTTGCGAGTTTGTCAAGGGAGAGGATGATCTTTGTTGCATCTTTTTTTGCTCCAACATAGGCTACGAAGCCGTTCAGGAGTTTTCTGTTGTTAACTTTCAAAGTAATATCGATCTTAAGTTTTTCGAATACGTCTACTGCCATGAGCAGGAGTTCTGCTTCTGCTGCCATGCTTCGTGTTCCGACAACGTCCGCATCGCACTGCCAGAACTCTCTCATTCTACCTTTTTTTATTGGGCCATCTCTGTATACTCTTCCCATTTCATACCGTTTAAAGGGCATCTTTAGCTGGGGATTCATGCCAACAAAGCGGGAGAAGGGAACTGTAAGATCATATCTAAGCGCCAGTTTTCGTTTTCCCTGGTCGTTGAATTGGAAAGTTTCTTTGAGGATCTCTGCTCCTCCGCTATATTTTGAAGCGAGCACTTCAAAGAGTTCGAATGTTGGTGTTTCCAGAGGTGCATAGCCGTAGCGTTCAAAGGCCTCTCTGATTGTGGTGATGATGCGTTGCCTGATGATTGCCTCTTCTGGGGGAATGTCCTGTACTCCCTTTGCTGTTTGTAGGTTCATGGGTTCACCTTTTCTTGGGAATTTATAAGGTTTGTGGAGTTGGGACTAGGTAAACGAGAACTACTGATGATGAATATAATCAACTCCTGTCATAGGGTGTGAGAGGAAGGGGGTGTTTAAATAACTACCTCCCCACACATTTAATTACAATATAGAAAATAACTCAGATTTGATTAGAATCGTTTATCTGTCTCGTAGAGGGGAGCATAAGGACCGCCATACGCAGAGGTCTTGATATGAATAAGCCCCCTACCTGTACTGATACACGTTGCCTTACGTATTTCCCCCTTCTCTAAAAGAGATGCAACACAATCAACAAGACCTGTGTTAGACTCTTCAGATGATCGAGGTTGGTGAACATCTCGTTCGATATCAACCAGAGAAACAGGAAATCGTTGTTTTGCGATATAGCTAGTCACTGCTTCTTCAACACTTGCTGTTGGGGTAAAGCTTCGTGTATTTCGAAATGGAAACCAGCTTCTTTGTATGCTCCAATAGCCAGGAATGGCACTGAAGTCTCTATTTTGGGGGGTTACGCCGTTTGTCATCCGGCTGAAAATCCGCATCCAGTTATAAAACTTCCCAAAAGTTTTAAAAGGCTTAGGCTTGTTCGTGTGCAATAGGGGCCCGTAGCCTAGTCTGGATATACGTGCTTAGATGCTAACTCTGGGAGCACCAGAGAGGGCGACAGCCTTCTAAGCTGTAGATCGTGAGTTCGAATCTCACCGGGCTCATTTTTTTTATTCAAGAATGTTCTCGTATCCGGCACAGTTCCTGGAGGAAAAGTATATAAAAAGTAATGTAAATCGTTTTCATAATGCGCACGTTGCCAAGTGGCTAAGGCGATCGCCTGCAGAGCGATTATTCGGGGGTTCGAGTAATTTCGAGCTTGGTCGAAATGACCGAGAACGAAGTTCGAAAGTCCCTCCGTGCGCTTTTTACTATGAAACTCTGCATACTACACAGATCAGGAAGTAGCTTTCTTCAAGATAGTGAGAAGGATTTTCACACAAAGTGGGGAGTGGTTCGTTCTAAAGATGTTAAGATAGGAAAGATTGTTTCGAATACAGGAGAGGAGTTTCTGTGCTGCCCTGCTTCGCAGGGAGATCTGTTGAGAAACCTGAAGCGCAAGGCACAGGTTATTCTTCCTAAGGATGCTGCTGCCATCATTGCCGAGACAGGTGTTCATACGGAAAGTAAGGTAGGGGATGCAGGAAGTGGGAGCGGATGGCTGGCCTGTTTTCTTGGCGGTATTGTCAAAGAGGTTCATAGCTATGAAGTCCGAGAGGATCATAAGAAGGTTGTTGATGAGAATATTTCACGATTAGGTTTGAAGAATGTGAAAACGCATCTTCAGGACATTACACAGCCGATTAAGGAGAAGGGGTTTGATCTTTTTGTTCTGGATATGCCTACTCCGTGGGAAGCGTTGGAAACCATGACAGCTGCGATTAAGCAGGGAGGGTTTCTTGTTGTCTATCTTCCTCACATTACCCAGTCTTTGCAGTTTGTGAATGGGCTTTCAGATAGTTTTCTTCATCTGAAAACGTTTGAGACCTTACAGAGAGCGTGGATGGTTGAAGGGAAGAAGGCACGTCCGGAAACTCAGCAGTTGCATACAGGGTTTATCTCTGTTTGTAGAAAGGTTTAGGTTGATTTCTTTTTTAAATGTTTCTTCCAGGTAAAGCCCGCAAAGGTAGCCAGGATAGAGCTTAACACCACATAGAAGATTATTCTGTATGTAAAACTAACAAAGAAGGTGTCGGGATAGAGTGTTTTAAGAAGTGAATCGTGGGGGAAGGAGTAGTTTCCTTGTGGGAAGAGGAGTTCGTGGAAGGTGAGGAATGCCTTGTCAAAGTTAAGGGCTACTGCGAGTAGGAGAAGGAGAATGAATGCGATGCTTATGATTCCCCCATAGAAAAGAATGGTTGCGAGCGAATGCTGCCATCTTTTTGTTTGTGTGATAAGCCAGATAATCGAGAAGGTTACGATGAGTAAGGAAAGATAGTAGAGGTCGGAAAGGATGTTGAAGATCTGCTTGACATCTGCGAGATGGCTTTTTTCTGATTCTGTGAAATATGTAAGTTTTCCTTTGTCTTCATAGACGTATTTTTCTGTGTTGAGATAGGTGAGGAGGTTTTCTGTGATGGCTGTTGCGTTTTCTTTGCCAAGCGTTGTTGCGGCTCCATTTTTCTCATATTGGTTGATATAAAATTGTTCGTCCTGATACACCTGAAAGAAGGCAGTCACTAAAAGAAGGTAGGCAAGAGAAATCACAGATAAACATATGGCTACTTTTTCAAATATTGGCTTTGAGGGCCTCTTGGTCATAGATTGATCCTCTATGCTGTATTAATAAACATTGCGCTTTTAATAATAGAACCTCCCCCTTTTCGAAAGGTTTATTAACTTAGGATAACAGTTTCACTAACAAAATGTTACGCCAAGAGGAAAGAGCAACAGTCTCGCTGAGGAGTTTTGGAGCCCTCATCAGAACAACTGGGAAAAAGGCAAGGAGAGAAGAAGCACAAATCGAAAGTATTCTAGCTGAATTAAAACAAGGAAATTACCAACGGATAGAAGAAATGAGAAACTTGTTGAGGATCTATTAAACAACATTCTTGAAAATATCAAAGTATATGCACAAAGGGATGAAAACAAGAAGATTGAAATGATCTATCAGTATCTATCCTACTTCTTTAATTATCATCTGTTTG
>NYYS01000034.1 GCA_002685855.1 Candidatus Woesearchaeota archaeon | reverse complement strand
AGCAGAACACAAAGCAGACCTCAACCACCCCATTGTCTCAGCAGCATCCATCATCGCAAAAGTAACCAGAGACAGAGAAATAGAAAAAATAAAACAAAAAATCAAAATAGACTTCGGCAGCGGCTACCCCGCAGACCCAAAAACCCAGGCATTCATAAAAAACAACCACGACAAATACGACATCTTCAGAACCACCTGGAAAACCTACAAAAACATCGCCCAAACCAAACAACAGACCTCTCTCAACACCTTTAATCAATAACTTTAAAAAACACACAATCAAATATCTTCTATGGTAGACCCTGACGTCATCCAATGGGTGAAAACACAGAAAAAACAAGGCTACACAGAAGAACAACTCACAAACTCCATGCTCCAACGCGGCTACAGCATGGTCGAAGCAAAAGAAGCCATCCACGGAATCACAGCCCCACAACAACAAAAAAAGAAAAGCAAACTCTGGCTCTGGATACTTATAGGAGCTCTCATCCTCATCGCACTCGTAGTAGCAGGATACTTCACCCTATTCACCACGCCCGCACCTGACGACAGAGTAACATTCGAACCACTCGAGGCAGACAGAGAATACACACCACTTGAATCTCAAAATACTCCTGATCTCGTAGATGAACCCGAAGAAAGTATGCCTCCAGATAACACAACATCAGAAGAACCTTTCCCAGAAAATCAGTCAGAGAATCCTCCAGAAGATAATCAAACACCCGACATTCCCACAAACAATTCCCCCTCAAACAACTCACTCAACCAATCCTAAAGCTTTTACCAAATCTTAAGCCTGATACTTCCTTGCTTACTTCCATCTCAACAATCCAAAACCTTTAAATACCCTTCCATCTCAAACAGTCTAAGGGGTGCACATGAAAAAACGTCTTAACCAGGTCGAGAAAGAACTCTACTCTACAAAAAAGGAACTTGAACGCCTCAAAAGAGAATTCAAAGCAGTCTCTACACTTCTTCCCTCCCTTAAAAAAGGCGTAGAAAGCTCCTCGACCCTCCTTGACGATATCAATCACAAAATCAACCAGAACTATATACGGGAACACCAGCTCTACACCAACTTTGCTACAAAAAGAGATCACGCACACATGATGGACACAATCTATCAACTTAAGCTCCAACTCCACCAAAAATCCAGCTCTCATAACAATAAAACAAACCTGATTCTAAAAAATCTCCTGCAGGAAATCTTCACCCTAAAAAAGGAGGTCTTCCACCTTGAACGAGAGAACCTTCTTCTTACTAACAAAGAACCTGATCTAGAACTTCCTCTCCCACCACCACCTCCAAGAAAAGTCCAGGATTTCGATCACGAATTTAAGAAACTTCTCGAGGAGGAACTCAGCTAATTCTTCAAATAGAGAAAAGAAACCTTTATAAAGATAGGTATGAGACACAAAACCATGAGGGAAGCTGAATGACAAAGATCAAGCGGCTATATATGAAGGGGTTTAAGAGCTTCGCGAATAAGACAGAAATCCCTTTCAATGATAACTTTAACTGTGTTCTTGGACCCAACGGGTCGGGAAAATCTAATCTCATAGATGCACTCTGTTTTGTTCTAGGAAAGGCGGGTGCAAAAGGTCTCAGAGCTGAAAAATCAGCCAATCTCATCTACAACGGCGGAAAAAAGAAAACACCTGCAAAAACAGCAGAAGTAGGAATAGTTTTTGACAACACCTCAAAAATTTTTGGAGATGAATTCGAAGAACTCACTGTATCAAGAACCATAAAACCGTCTGGCCAAAGCGTCTACAGAATAAATCAGGAAGTCAGAACACGCGCTCAGATACTCGACCTGCTTAGCAGAGCAAGAATAAACCCTGACGGCTACAACATCGTCCTCCAGGGAGACATTGTAAAACTTGTTGAGATGAGCCCCATCCAAAGAAGAGAAATAGTAGAGGAAATAGCAGGAATCAGTGTCTACGAAGAAAAAAAGAACAAAGCAATGCGAGAACTTGGAAGAGTGGAAGAAAAACTCAACGAAGCACACATAGTACTCATAGAACGAAAAACATATCTTAAAGAACTCAAAAAAGAAAGAGATCAGGCCGCCCGCTTCAAAGAACTCGATCTCATGATCAAACGAAACAAGGCAACCCTGATCCAAAAACGCATCGACATCCGCCAAGACAAAAGAGGAAAACTCGACAAAGACATCCAAGGCCTCAATACAAAGATCGAAGGGGCACAATCAGAAATAGGAAAACTCAAATCAACAGTTGAAGAAAAAAAGGAAGCAATAGAAGAAATCAACAAAGAAGTTGAAAGAAAAGGAGAAAAAGACCAAGTCGCAATTCATAAGATGGTTGAACGCTTACGGGTAGACATCGCACTCAACGAACAACGAATCCAGACCATTGAACAGGAACTCATCAAACTCAAAGAACGAAAAGCCGAACTCGCTTCAACAATGAAAGAGGCAGAATCCAAAGTCGCCAACACCCTCTCGCGAAAAAAACAACAAGAACAGGAAATACTCCGCAAAGAAAAAGAGCTCCAGGCCCTTGAAAAAAAAGTCCTGGAATTTAAGAAAAAGAACCAGCTTGACGACGCTCACGAACTCGATAAGCAAATAGAAACAATAGACCAGGAAGCAGAAA
The DNA here is from genome assembly GCA_002685855.1 of Candidatus Woesearchaeota archaeon. Taxonomy (GTDB): domain Archaea; phylum Nanobdellota; class Nanobdellia; order Woesearchaeales. The sequence goes on along the minus strand of NYYS01000034.1, from coordinate 12,986 downwards.
AATTTCAGGAAGAAATCCAGGAACTCAGAGAAAAACAACAAAACCTCTTCAGAGAAAAAGACAAACTCGAAGTCATCCTCAGCAACATCGACGAAAAAATATCCCGTATGGCTAATGTGAAAAAAGAACTCAAAGGTCAATTTGAACAACTAAAGAAAAACAAAGATGAGTTCAAAAAAGCAACATCAGAACTCAACACCTGCCTCACAAATGACAGCCAATTTGCAGCACAACTCCAGACCGCCCAATCAAAACTCCTCTCAAGAAAAGAAGAGCTTGCCAAACTCTCAGCGAGAAACATCTCCTTACGGGAATCCCTCGCAGGCCAGACCGCAGTCACAAAGGTCCTTGAACTCAAAAACAAAGTAAAAGGAATCCATGGCCTTGTTTCAGAATTAGGAAGCGTCTCCAGCGACTACGCCCTCGGACTTGAAGTCGCTGCAGGAAACAGAATCAAAAGCATCGTCGTCGACAACGACTCCACGGCCGCCCATTGCATACGATTCCTGAAAGAAAAAAAGCTAGGAGTAGCAACATTCCTCCCCATGAACAAACTCAATCCCCCTCCTGCAAAACCAGAACTCAAATCAATAAAAGCAAACGGATTAATTGGCCTTGCCGTAAACCAGATAACCTATGACAAAAAATTCCAAAAAGTATTCCAGTACGTCTTCGGCAACACCCTCTTAGTAAACGATATAGACGTATCCCGGCGTCTAGGCATAGGAAAATACCGTATGGTAACAACATCAGGAGACTTAGTTGAACTCAGCGGAGCCATGCAAGGCGGACACAGACAACGCCAAAGAGGACTCGGATTCCAGGAAAAAGAACTCTCAGCCCAAATAGAAAAACTCAATGCAGAAGTATCCGATCAGGAGGTCATCAGTAGTGCTTTAGAAGCAAAACGAGAAGATAACAGAGCAATGATCGAACGACTCCGTAACTTCAAAAGCGAACTTGAAGGAGAAATAATCAAACTCGAAAAAATTCTGCACGTAGACAGTTCAGAGATAGATCTCTCCTCAAGAGAAAAAAAGAAGATACAGTCAGAACTCAAACAATTCGAAAAAGAAACCACACAAGTCTCAGACATACTCGGAGAAAAAAATCAAGCCATAGCGCAACTTAAAATAAGAAAGCACAAACTAAGAGAACAAATGAGCCAGCTCAGAAACCCCCTTCTTCTCGCAGAACTCAACAGCTTCGAAGAAAAGAAAACAGAAATCCAACGTGAACTCACTGAAACAAGAATCTCACTTAAAAATGCAGACAACGAAATAACAGCAATATTCGGCCCTGAAAAAGAAAACATTGTCAGAATCCTTAAACAACACGAAAAAGAAGAAGAAGCCTTCCTCAAAGAACAAGAAGAAGTACTTTCCCTCATCAAAAACCTCAAAGCAGACCTCGCAGAAAAAGAAGTTGCAGAAAAAAGATTCTATGAACAATTCAAAGGCCTCTTCAACCAGAGAACAAAACTCTCCGACGAAGTAAAGAACCTCGAACAGAACACAGAACAAAAAACCCAAACCATGCACAATATAGAAATCCGCCTCAACGGAGTAAGCCTCGAAATGGCAAAAACAAAAGCAGAACTTGCAGGCCTTGAAGAAGAAATCAACCAATTCAAAGGCATAGAAATATATAAAGATAAACCTGAAGAAAAAATAAAAAAGGAAATTTCTGAATTTGAACGCATGGCCACCGACCTAGGCGCAGTTAACCTACGAGCCCTTGAAATCTATGACACTGTCGAACAGGAATACACAAAACTACTTGATAAAAAAGATGTCCTCGATAAAGAACGCGAAGACATCCTGGTAATGATAAACGAAATCGACAGCAAAAAAAGAGAACTCTTCTCAGAAACCTTCCAGCAGCTCAATGAAAAGTTCTCCACAATCTTCAAAAACCTATCAACAAAAGGAGATGCCTTCCTCAACCTTGAAGATAAAAACGATCCATTCAACGGAGGAGTCGAAATAAAAGTAAGATTAACCGGAAAACGCTTCTTAGACATTCGAAGCCTCAGCGGAGGAGAAAAAACCCTGACTGCCCTTTCCTTCATTTTCTCAGTCCAGGAATTCGATCCTGCATCATTCTACGTCCTAGATGAAGTTGATGCTGCCCTCGACAAAGCAAACTCAGAACTCCTCTCAACACTTATTTCCAAATATGCAGACCGTGCTCAATACATACTCATCAGCCATAACGACGGTGTAATCTCCTCAGCAGATACCCTCTATGGGGTTTCAATGGACGAATTTGGAAGCTCAAAAATCACGAGCCTGAAGATTTAGAACATTCTTTAACTAACAAGAGATACATGAACGTAATAAAGAAAGCCAGTACAAATACCCAGATAAGATTAAGAATAAAGAGGAAAACTACCAAAATAAGAATTCTTCCTATGGTGAGATGAAGCTCTCGAAACAAAAAATATTCTGAAACTGAATCCGAACGCTTTGCCTTTGAATAAACAAGCTTGCCAAAAGAAATATCAATCGCAGAACTACTTGCCATACTAAAAAAATTCGAAAGAAACATCCCAATAGGTGTAAGTAAAAAAAGCCGTATAATCCAAAAAGGCGCATGCAGATAAACCCCTGCTTTAAGCGTTCTTCCAATATTCCGATCCGCAAGATAGCCAATATAAAATATCAAAAAAATTAGAAACACAGACGAAAAAGATATTATTGCGCCCAACGTCACAATTTCCTCTAACGTAATATAGATAAAAAGAGGCCAAAAGATTCCAGATGTAATATGAAGAATGCCATCAGACTGAAAAACAAGTCCTTTACTCAAAGAATCTGCCTTCACAATCCTCTTCAACGAAAAACCCTTTGTTTCAATCTTAAAATCCCTTGTTAAAAATAATGGGAACGTAGAACAAAGAAGTAATAATCCCACAACACCAAAAACAAAAGCAAAAGAAATCTTCTCAATAATAATGCCACCGATCAACGGCCCCAGAACAGATGTTATAATAACAATAATCTTGAATACAGACACCTGAAACCCTTCTTTCCTGTCAGACATAGTGTGGGTAAAATGAAGATGAAAAGCCGCCCAGTAAATCCCCGAACTTAAACCACTCACAAAAGCTGCAGGGATATAAGACCCTCCAAGAGAAACTAAATGAAGAAGATAGAAAAAAATCATTATCAAAAATGTTCCTAAAGCCATACTCTTCTTCACACCAAAAATAGAACAAAGCCTCATTCCAAAATACATAACAATATTTGTAACAATAAAATAGATAAGAAAAAAACTTGCAATATCAAAAAACTCATATCCAAGAACAAGAAAATAGATTGGAACAAACACAGTAATCATGCTCTGAGCAAGCCATTTTAAAAATACAGCAAGATAGAGCTCATCAAGTTCTCTATTAGCAAAATAATCCAGAATAAAATGAGGTGTGTGGTGGCGTGTATGGGGCATCTTATCTCATCTTCTCAAAAATCTTTTCAATCTTGCCCACAGTCGTATTCCAGTCAAAACTTTTTTCAACCTTTTTCCGCGCATTTCTCCCCATTCGATCCCTCAATAACTGATCCAAAAATAGCTCCTCAATCTTTTTTGCCAGCAAGAAAGGATTCTCTTTTTCAATAAGCATCCCATTTTTACCCTCTTTAATATAATCCTTTACAAACCCAACAGGTGTTGAAATAACAGGCAAACTACAACTCATCGCCTCCAAAACAGATAAAGAAGTTGTTTCAGTAAGTGAAGTCAAACAATAAATATCCATTGCCTGGAGCCAGGGAACCACATCCTTCTGAACACCAACAAGCTTAACCCCTTCTTTACTAAGACGTTCCTTCACATCTTTGATCCCCTCTCCTACTACAAGAAGATGCACATTCTTATGCTTCCTCCTCATCCGAATAAATCCCCTAAGAAGCGTAAACAGATCTTTCTCTCTACTCAGTCTCCCATGATATCCAATAATAATACCATCAGTTGGTAGACCCAGCTTCTTCTTTGCAAACGGCTTACTTACTGCAGGTTTAAACTTACCCGAGTCTACACCTAGATGAACAATCGCTTTCTCAGAATGAATCCCTTCCCAGGTCAACTTATCTGCAATATTCTGAGACGGAACTATAAGCAAGCTGCATTTATTCAACAGATAGCTTGCAAGCTTCTTGCTTAACGGAACCATATGTCGTTTAATAAACCGGTTCTCAATCGCCTTAGGAAACAACTCCCATTCAATACTGTGAGTAAATGCAACAACCTTTTTCTTCTCCCGGGATGCTGCAAGAATTGCTAACGCACCAATAGGTCCAATAGTCTGGCTAAACACAACATCTGCCTCAAGCACCGCTCTCTTCACAGCCCCATACGCTAGCTTCGCAGGACGATAATCTCCCAGCAAAATAGGATACGTAGCAATCTTCGTAGTAGCAGGAGAAGCAGGAGTCTCCCCATAATCCGGACAAACAATTCTAATCTCAAACCGCTTTTCAAGACGAGGTATAATCTCTGTTAAAAACCGCGTAATCCCATCTCTCCGTGGAAGATAATTGTCCGTCGCAATAAGAATCTTTTTCATCTGAGTCGTGAAAAAACCTCCGCATACTTAACATCATTCTTAAATCCATGATAAAAAGCTTTCGAATAAATACTCCACATCAACATCGCCCTGGCTAACCATTGACTTTCAAAACAATCAAGCGCCCGAAGCTTTGTCTTAAACTCCTTTGAAATATCAACCACGAGCTTAGGATACGTCCCATTCTTTGTCTTCACAATCGTCCAGATATCAAAACAATAAACCTCAGACTTGGGAACATACTTTTCAGCAATAGCTAACACTATCTCTGCAGTAGTTTTATGATCTGGATGATGATCTTCCTTACTGTGAGTAAAGATCATATTCGGCTTCAATCGTACAATAACCTCCTTCAACTTCTTGCCAAGCTTTCCTCGGCATTCTCCACTAAATTTTCCCTCACTAAAACCCAGAATTGATAAACTCTTTGCACCAATAACCTTGTTCGCCTCTTCTGATTCTTCTGATCGCATTTTTCGGGTAACACTTTCTTTCAGCCAGGGATGAGAAGACTCCCCATAACTCATAAGTACAGTATGAACATTCTTCCCCTCTTTTGCATACTTAATCAACGTGCCTCCTGCCCCAAGAATTTGATCATCAGAATGTGCACAGATAACTAAAACATTTTCGGCCATTTTAACTCGTTAGACTCGTTATTTCAGGAGACTCAGTAATCTGATGATAGACAGATGTGGCGAGCTCTTTTAATACAGCAAAAAGATGAAACATAATCACAACAATAACTGCAATCATCAACGCTTTGCTGTACAAACTTACAATATTCGTCTTTGAACCCATAATAAAGAGCCCACAGATAATAAATGAAATCAAAATTAACGTAACAATAACGAGCATATCAATGCTCATCTTCTGGATAGTAAGATCAATATAGAGCGTAAAAAAAAGCAAGACCGATACCGTAATATATTTCGCCCAGTGCTTTAAAAAATAGTTCTGAATATTCTCATAGTTAAATTTCACAAAAAAGAAGGTAATATAGCAGCTCGTGATCAGGATCAGAAGTAGCTTTTGGGCAAGAAGCACAAGTACCATCCACCTGTTGAGAACCTGTTGTTTTTAAAGCTTGCCAAAATAATAGGCTTAAAAGCAACTCTGTCAATAAAAGGCGTTAGAAAAGGGTTGAATGCACCGGCCGGGATTCGAATATCCGAATGCTCAACCCAGGCATCTCCCGGATCAAAGGCTCTCTTTGCAGATCAAAAACCCTGAAGTCCTTAATCCTTGCATGGAAGGCCTCTATCCTTTACGGCATCCTTTTACAAATGTAAACGGTTGTAGCCATTAGACTACCGGTGCATACGTTTCTGGAGCTCTATACGATTTATAAAAGTTTCCTCTCAGAACAAGATATCAAGGTTCAAGAGAACTCACACCCACAGAACCAAGGTTCGCTGCCCTCACTCCACACACCTGATCTGCATAGGTCTTAGCCTCATCCGTACTAATAAACCTGTCCCTATCACCACTATCAGCATTCCACAAAGTGATATGATTCAATTGAGAATAGGAATCCAGAATAGACTGAGGTATAGGCCCCTTAAAATACCCAAGAAGATCCTCCTTCTTCTGCCTTTGCTGTTCAGCCACCCCATTACACTCTTCAGCCTCACGAAGCTTCGCCAACGCCTCAACACTCCCCTGATACCTCTCTCCAAGATCCACACTACCATCAGGCACCCTGCCAAAGCTCGTACACCCCCCCACCACAACAGCAAGACCTATGTTAAGAATTCCACTATTCAGCCGTAGGATATACTCATTCATGGCAAATGGATTTCTTAATGCTATATAATCTTTAGCCTTCACCCATGATACATTATTTTCAATATTATCATTTAATCATTCCTAACGTTCAAAAAATAGTATATATCCCTTCTGAACATTTCATCCTCATGGTAAAAAACTTTGTTGAATTAGCAACACCTACTATCTGATGATCAAAGGAGCAATAGAAGAGCTGAAAACAAAATCATCCGACGTAGTATGATCAAGCCAATATTTATATGCCTTCTACATTTCATCAACAAAATAATCTACTGTGGAGGGATGTGATGTGAAAATATTTAGAAAACTCGAATCAAAAGATGTTCTCGTACCAGGTGATGTACCTAAAACAATGCGCAACGAATATATACAAAATTTTCTTACTCTTACCCACAACACAGGCCATCTCATGCTCTTTGCCGGCGACCAGAAAATAGAGCACCTCAACGATGATTTCTATGGCCAATCCAGCCTCGGACCCATTGCAAAAGATGACAGCGTACCCCACCACCTCTTCAACATCGCCAGCAAAGCAAGAATAGGTGTATTCGCTGCACAATACGGATTAATATCCCGCTACGGCCCGCTCTTTCCAACCATACCCTACCTTGTCAAAATAAACTCAAAAACACATCTCGTTAAAAAAGACCAGCAAGATCCCTTCTCAAGTCAACTCGTAACCGTACAACAAGTAATTGACATGAAAAAAAACTCCGGCCTAAACATCATGGCTGTAGGCTACACCCTCTACCTTGGTTCAGAATTTGAACACAAAATGCTCAAAGAAGCACAACAAGTCTGCATAGACGCCCATAAAAATGGTCTACTCGTAGTATTCTGGATCTATCCGCGAGGAAAAGCAGTTCTTGATGAAAAAGATCCCCATCTCATAGCAGGAGCAACAGGAACGGCCTGTGCACTCGGCGCAGACTTTGTCAAGGTAAACTACCCATCAAAAGAAGGAGAACTATCCGAAGACATATTCAAAGAAGCAGTTCTCGCAGCAGGCGCTTGTAATGTTGTCTGTGCAGGAGGATCAAGCACAGATGCAACAAAATTCCTCACACGACTCCATAAACAGATACACATTAGCGGAGCATCAGGAAACGCAACAGGAAGAAACATCCACCAAAAACCACTAGACGAAGCCGTCAGAATGTGCAACGCAATCTCAGCAATCACCATCGACGGAAAAAACGTTGAAGAAGCAGTACAAATCTACAACAGAACATAAAAAAGAAAAACAACCAACTCAAAAAAAGGTAAAGGCTATGAAGCTAAGAGAACATCTCGAACAACAAGGAGCAACAGAACACATGATAACACTCATCTGTCGCATCACAGATCTATGCAAAGACATTGCCAACGCCATTCTTCATCAACAAGGAAAAGCAGGAACAGTAAACATTCATGGTGATGAACAAATAGCACTAGATACCTGGGCAGACGATCACATGATCCAAGGACTGCGTGAATCAAAACTAGTAAAAACCGTAGCTTCAGAAGAACAAGACGAAGTTGTTGAAATACTAAAATCCGACGGAGAATTTGGAGTCACCCTTGATCCCCTGGACGGATCCAGTCTCATCGACGTCAATCTCTCAATCGGCACAATAGTAGGAATCTTCGAAGAAGGAAATGTCATGGAAAAAGGAGAAAAACTTGACGCAGCATTATACGTCGTATATGGACCCTTAACAACCCTTGTCTATACAATTAAAAAAGGAGTACATGAATTTGTACTGAACGAAATAGGAGATTTTATCCTGCGCAAAGAAAACCTACAAATACCCCAAGGAAAACTATACGCCCCCGGAGGATTAGCAAAAGACTACCTTCCCTGGCACAGCAACTATATCAAAGCATTAGGAGAAAAAGGCTACAAACTCCGCTATAGCGGAGGCATGGTGCCCGACGTTAACCAGATTCTCCACAAAGGAGGAATCTTTACCTATCCTGCCCTTCAAGAAAAAAACCAAGGAAAACTCAGACTATTATTCGAATGCAATCCACTATCATTTATCATAGTACAAGCAGGAGGCGCCTGCTCAGACGGCAAACAAAGCATCCTAACCAAAACCCCACAGGGAATCGGAGACAGAACACCCATCTACGTTGGAAATAAAGATGCAGTCCTCTTAGCTGAAAAGTTTTGTTATGAGAGCGATCAATAAAAAGCATACCAACTCAGACCTTCTTTACCTACAACTCTGAAAGTTACAATTAAATCCAACTCCGTCCCTCTTTAATAGCTATATTGAAAATAATTCAAACCAGAAGCCTTTTTAAACCAAGAACCCTTCCATCCTCAAATGGTCCTGGACAAACTGTCAGACAGCCTCAAGGCAACCATGCAGAAGATAACAACAGCACTCTTTGTAGATGAAAAACTCATCAACGAATTCATAAAAGACATCCAACGCTCCCTTCTCCAGGCAGACATCAACGTCAAACTCGTCTTCGAAATCACAAAACGCATGAAACAACGAGCCATAGAAGAAAAACCCCCTCAAGGCATCAACAGAAAAGAACAGCTCATCAATATCGTCTATGAAGAATTAGTAAGCTTCCTCGGAGGAGAACTCAAAAAGTTCGACATCAAGAAAAAACCCTACAAACTCATGCTCGTCGGACTCTTTGGAAACGGAAAAACAACAACCGCAGCAAAACTCGGACTCTGGTTCAAAAAAAGATCCTACAAAGTCGCCCTCATCTCCACAGATACCTGGCGCCCGGCGGCATTCGAACAACTCAAACAACTTGGACAACAAACAGAACTCAAAGTATTCGGAAACCCCGAAAAGAAAACACCCGAACAGATCTACAAAGAATTCGAAACCGAACTCAACAAATACGACATCGTCATTATCGACACCGCAGGAAGAGATGCACTCAACGACGAACTCATAGAAGAACTCACAACACTCAACACAACAGTCAAACCCAACGAATCCTACCTCGTCATATCCGCAGACATCGGACAAGCAGCAGAAGCACAGGCAAAAGCATTCCACCAGACCTGCAACGTAACCGGAGTCGTCATCACAAAACTCGACGGAACAGCAAAAGGAGGAGGAAGCCTCATCGCCTGCTCAGTCACAAAAGCACCCGTCCGCTTCATCGGAGTAGGAGAAAAGATCCACGACCTCGAAGAGTTCAACCCAAAAGGATTTGTTGGACGTCTGCTCGGCATGGGCGACTTAGAAGCACTCCTCGAAAAAGCAAAAGAAGCCATCACCGAAGACCAGGCACAAGACCTCTCCAAAAAACTCATCAAAGGCGACTTCAACCTCCTCGACCTCTATGAACAGATGGAAGCCATGAAAAAGATGGGCCCTCTCAACAAGATCGTCGAAATGATCCCTGGATTCAGCAGCGCACAAATCCCCAAAGAAGTCCTCAACGTCCAGGACGAAAAACTCAAACTCTGGAAATTCGCAATGCAATCCATGACAAAACAAGAACTCGAAAACCCCGAACTAATCTCAACAACCCGAGTTGATAGAATTGCAAACGGATCTGGCGTCCCCCCCTCCGATGTACGCTCACTTCTCAAACAATACAAACAAGGCAAAAAAATGATGAAACTCATGAAAGGCGCATCATCAGAAAAAGGAATGGAAAAAGCCATGCAGAAAATGATGAAAGGAAAAGGAAAGATGATGTTCAAATAACCCTATAAACAATTCTATCTCATTTAAAAAACAAAAGATACATTTATAACCTCTCTTCCGTTCTCCTCAATCAACAGCATAGTGAGGCACATCCATGACACAAACATTCGAAGAACAAACCCGTTTACGAACCGCAGTACAAGAAGCCACCAAACACATTGATCGAGAACAACTAGAAGCAACAACCTTGGGCGACCTTCTCGCAACAGTCTCACAACAACTAGATCGACAAGTCCAACGCGAAGAACTCTCATCAATCTTTTATGATCCTCTCAACAGAAGTTTCAAAATGGATGACCCTCTTATGCAAGATATGCCTGTATTCCGCATTGGCTACAGATTACAACAGGAAAAAGAATCTCTTGAAAGAGTAGGAACAATCCTGGGAACACCAGTAGCAGAACTCAACGACACACTCAAACAAAAAGCAATCAGGATGTTCTTTACAACAACAGAGGATTATCTTCAAACTGCTCGAGAAAAAGGTTTTGTCATTCCTGAACATGAAGAAACCCTTTTCTATATGCATGATTCGAAAATCCTTATGGGCCTTCTAGAAGCAAAAGGCACACCTTTAACACGTGAAGAACTCCTAAGAGCTGTTGAAGAAACAGACTATGGTCTTGAGTGTATGGATTCAATATTTCGCGGCGGATTTGCCTTCAGCACCCGTGAAGACTCTCTGTATCAAGGTATTGATGGCCTTCAACAAGCCTTCTCCATGAACCTTCAAAAATATCGAAGAAACCTTCAACAACACACAGCCGCCCACTCCCTACTTACAGAAAAACACAAACTTCCTCCTCCAAAACTCCTTCCCGAACTAACAAAAACAGTAGACATCATTCCTTATGCAATAACCTTTACCCCAGAAGGAAGACTCGCAGTCCTCGGAGGAAAGATCGATCCTGGCAAAGACGATCCACTATCTGGTACAATGATCCTTCAACTCCACCATCTCCGTCCAGGAATTGTAACCTCTATCGATACCGTTCTACCAGGACTATTTAAAGGTGCGCTCGGACACAGATTTAGCTTTCAGGGATCCATCTTCTGCGGCTCAGACAAAATCATCTACATAAACGGCGGAGAACAAAGATACAATCAAGACCTTGAAGAACTCACAGATAACGAATCAGGATTCCAGGATGCAGAAAGTGTACTTGATCATTCCCTGGGATCAAGATTATACGACCTCCAATATCTCCAGGTTGAAGAAGACAATGGAACCTTTTACTTTGTCTTACAGCCGTCCATGTCTCATAGAAACACAGCTAATGTAATCATTGCAACCGACGGAAAAAGACAAATAGGATCCCATCTTGAATTCGATCCAGCAGGAGGACTACTGGATAACCAATCAGACAACGTTGCCCGAATCCAACTGCATGCAAATCAACTCTATTTCAAAGCAAACAACAACATCTTTGCTGTTGATAAAAGCCTGTCAGATACGGCACTGAAAAATCCCCTAGCCTTTTTTGCACCTGAACAACTCAAAAGAGGATCAACACCCAGCAACCATTGCCTATCTTCAAACGGAATCCTCTACGCCGTAACAGAATCCTCCGACGAAGTTGCCCAATCAATCAAGGCATACAGACAAGAACCCTTACACGGAGACTTTCTCACCCACGTCTACCCAGAAAACTACCCCGGGGGATGGGCAGCATTCCGCTCAATGGCAGTCCATGACAACATCCTAGCCTACACAGACATTGAAAAGAATCAGATTCATTTTTATGAGCTAACCGAAACACCTGGTTAGGCATAACTTTTTTAAACCCATCCTCCCCAGAACCCCTATGCTGCTCAAACTTTTCCAGAAACGCCTGCTCTGGCACAAAAAATTTATCCAAGCCCTGGTAGCAGGATTAGGACTTGCACTCACAACATTCTTCTTCAATTTCTCCCTTCCTGAAATTATCCTCTTCTCATCTGTTGGAGGATCTGCAATAATCCTCGCCCATGAAGACGCTCATCACCTCACAAAACTCCACACCATCCTCTACTCCTACTTCCTAGCAGCTGCCAGCGCGGTCTTCATCACTATGATCAAAAACCAAATCGGCTTCTCCTACGAACTCGGCCTCTTCCTCACAGTCTTTCTCAGCTCCTTCCTAACTCTCTTCTTCAACGTCGTCCATCCCCCTGCAATTAGTGCAGCATTCAGCTTCTTCTATTTCGACATGGGAGCAGCAGACCTTGGATTCCTCTTCCTCTTTGTCGCAATCATATTCATCATTATCCGTTTTGCTACCTATCTCTTCCACCATAAACTCAACATGGAAACCTTTTATGAAGAATTCATCAATACTCTCAGGTAATCAGAACATGCTCATAAAACAAATTCTCCAAAATGAATAAAAAACAACTATTGGGATTCATAGCAAAAGCACATAGAAACACCTATGCAGCCCCACAAGAGATAAAATCAAAATATAGATGTAAAAAACCCATCCAGGCCGAACACAAAGACTACGATTTTATCGATGGCGATTGGAGATATCATGATTCCTATGCGGGTATCTCCTGGGCGCCTGGAAGAGAGGTCGTTTTTCTAAAAAACAAACCCGTCTGGTGTATGTCCTATCAAGGTCAAACCATTGGAGATCTCTCTGATGACTTCATTGATGAAACCTTTGAGTTTCTAAAAAAAGCGCTAAGAAAGTTCACAAAAGAGATCCCGTTCAGAGGCCTTGATGGATTTGAAGAGGGCGACTTCAAGTACACATTCACCTTTAAAGGAGATTACACCTATTTTATTGGAAGAGAATCCGTATTCTATAAAGAAAAAGAGATTTTTTTTCAAGACATCATGGCCACGTTGATTAAATAGAAATATCGGTGTGATGAAGGGAGGAAGGTGGGAAAAGGGTGTGTGAGGTAAAAGGGTGTGTGAGGTGTTTTTGAGAACACTTCCCTTCCATCCCAAAGCATCACACTGATACTACTGT
>NYYS01000033.1 GCA_002685855.1 Candidatus Woesearchaeota archaeon | reverse complement strand
GGGCCGGTAGGTACTCCGGCCTTTAGGCCGGAGGGAGGCCCGAAGCGGTAAAACTTCCATATAGAAAACAATTAAGCACCCCCTAATAACCCCACCACCCAAACCAGAAAGCTTTATAAACACCCAGCTTCTCCCCCAACTATGTCTAAAAAGTCCTCAGGAGTAAATGCAGCCAGAAAGCTGGAAAAACGAAGATCAACCTCCAGACGCATGTATAAATGGTATGCCAAAAAAGTCCTCGGCCTCAAAGCCAAATCAGACCCGCTCGGAGGAACATCCCAAGCCAAAGGAATCGTCCTCGAAAAAGTCCAACTCGAAGCAAAACAACCAAACTCAGCAATGAGAAAATGTGTCCGTGTCCAGCTCGTAAAAAATGGAAAACAGGTAACAGCATTCCTCCCTGGAGACGGAGCCACCAAACTTGTAGACGAACACGACGAAGTAATGATCGAATGCATCGGTGGATGTATGGGACGATCAAAAGGAGACATCCCAGGAGTCCGCTGGCAAGTTATCAAAGTCAACGACCAATCCTTGCAAGCACTGCGAGGAGGAAAACTAGAGAAAGCAAGAAAATAAACTTCTTAACACCCTAATGAACGCACCACCCCTATACAAATCAATGAACCCCACCTATGTACGGGGATCTCATCTAGAAGAACTCCCTGTTCGATTCCCACCCAGACCACCTCCAAGATCACACGATCCAATGGCCTTTGTTTTTGACTCAAGAAGAAGACTTACAGAGATGCAGATCGATTTTACTCAAGGGGCCATCTGCCTCCTGGTTGCAAAAGCAATAGCATTAGACCATGCACAAAAAACTCTTCAAGATCCCTCAGCAGTAAGTGACCTAACCCCTTATCTTCCACAACGCGATCAAAAAGATGTTATCTATCCTCTAACAACAGAACAGGCAGACGGAATTCTCAGAATACAAAAAGAAGCAGGTCGTCATCACGACAGCTCCTTTATCCTTCTCCCAGACACTGTTCTCGATCCAGAAGAAAAAGAACTATTTGTCAACACAGCCTACCACAAAATACTTCATCCAACAATTTCAGCACGTGCTAGACTCACACCCTTACAGGAAATGAAAAAAGGATACCAATCACTCGTCTCACTCATGCGATTTCTTTAACGAACCACAACAACAGGTTCACTATTATCCCTATCAACAACCTTCTCACCCAGATTCATCAAATCCCATCCCACAGCAGTAGCATACAACACCAGCCATGCAGCAAACCCGACCTTAGCAAAACGCACACCCTTCTCAAACTTCATCCGAGCATCCACCATCATCTTTCTCCTCCTCCACTCCCAACCCGGACGAATCCCATCATACCTATACAACACCCCCTCTACCTTTTTTAACTGATCATCAATCACCCTAAGATACCTCTTCCTACGTTCATTCTTCTTCATCTGAACATGTGCTACCTTCATCTCATTATATGCAGACGCGATCCTATTCTGTCTAACAAAAGGTACTCCCTCATCAACCATATACTGAATTAACAAACATTGCTGCAAATCAGGAACACTATTCACCTTACTCAACAACCTTTCCACACCCCTATTCCTAATTAACGAAAGATAGCAATCAAACGCAACACTCTGATACATTCTCTGATTTTTAACCCTCTCTCTCCCCCGAAAATGAAAAGATGATCGCAAAACATTCTCCAGCCCACATTCCTGTGCATACACAACACGTTCATGAATATATCCACTAAGAAGATCCTTACAAATCTCGCCCTTCCTATCCGAAATATAGAGAGGACCCTCTGCAAAAACCTCTTTCAGATTCCTAAACCTCTTCTTACACATCATATTGGTCAAGCAACTCCTTTGTAGTAACCAACCTCTGTTGAATCTGTTTAATCTCTAACATTCTCGAATCATTTCGTCTCTGATACTCCTTCAATTCCGAAGAAAAATCAGCATACTGACGCATACACCTATCCAACACCAAACAAACCTCTTCTAACTGTTTAGCAGGAAGAGAAACCATTCCCTGATCAAAACGAACTTTTTTACTCTCATACTCCACCCGATCAACAATCTCTCCGTCAAGATCAGAAAAATCTGAAACACTACCGCTATTAACAAGTCGAACAGGAACATTCTTTCGAATAACCGACCGAAAACAAGGACGATACGTATCAGGATCATACACAAAATATCCCATACCAACAGCGCCAAAAGGAGCCCCTCCTATAGTATTTATTACCACACTTGAAAAATAATGGGTTGTAAAACGAGTCCCATCTCCAAAAGGTTGATGCACATCTTTTCTTCCCTCTCTGAAAAGACGACGAAGTGTATTCCTGTCATCGGTATCCGAATGGTGCGTTGAAAAGTCACAATGACTATGCATCCAACCAACATCATCAAGACCATTTTCACGAACATACTCCTTTCCATTTCTCCCTCGCATTATTCTGCAAAATCCATGATCAACTTCCTGATGTGTGGCAATACAAACATCCTCAATAACGCCCTTCCTTCCCTCTGTATTAAGATAAAGCTCAACAGGTCGCTCTGCGATCTCACACACCCGTCGTGCCGCTTTCAAACCCTTCTCAAACGCCTCCTTACCCAGATCGATCCTAGAAAAAGATTCCGGAAAAAATGTCTCATCTCCCTTAAGATACCGATCAACCTCACCTTCAATTTCTCGATTATACCACCCAACAACACGCCGCTTAAGTCTCTCTGCCTCTTCAACACGTTGGGCACTTGCATTATACCTTCGGATATCCTCTTTCAACACCTCAATATCTTCCTCGCAAACATCACATCCCTCTCGCCTAACCACTCCCCCGTTATTGCCTGTACCAACATCTTCCTGAACAACATCATTAGTCTCAGAATTCTCCCCCCTCTCAACCCCTCCTGTTTCTCCACCTTCATCCTCTCCATCTATCTTAACCTCCTTACCCTCACCTGCCCCTGTCTCACCACAACCATTCTTCACACTTCCCTTTCCTCGTTTCAATCCAAACATATACATTCCTCCGTTCCAAGTTTTATTCTCGGTCCAAGATAAAAAGGACGATCTTTCCTTGTACTCTCATAAAAAAAATTTCCTTCAAGAATCCCCTTTTGCTTTCCTGAATACACAATCTTTAACCCCTCTCCCACCATCGCACTTCCAATAATTATATTCGGAACAACAACACTACGTTCAGCATACAGACATCCCCCCTCCCTCAACCGCTTTTGCTCCGCTTTTTCACGACGATCTGCCATCTCTTTGAAATTATTCTGACAGTTCAAACAAGAGGTCTCACCCGGAACAAAAATACTGATTCTTCCATTCCTCGCAGTAGTACCGCCATCAACAACAGGAACTTCATCCTGCAACGCCTGCTTACTAATCTCATACCGTGTCCGTGCAGTATCCACACACGAAAAAACAAGATCAGCACCAGAAAAACCATCCCCCAACACAAACCGTTTCTCATATCCTTCAACAGCAACATTCGCATTAATCGCACGCATACGCTCAGAAAGCACACGTGATTTCATCTCCCCTTCATTCCCCGAATGAAACATCATCTGCCTATTCCTATTATGCGCCTCAATCCTGTCATCATCATAAATCAAAACCTTCCCCCACCCTAACAAAGCCAACTGCATCCCAACAAAATTCCCAAGAGCCCCTGCCCCTACAACAACAGCAGTATACTTTGAATAATCAGAAAAGCAATTTACAATACTATCATTCCTTCCAAACCTTTTCCTCGAATAGAGATTATAATTAATCTCTTCAAAAATATCCCCTCTCTCCTCATTCAAAAGAACACGTTTCACCTGATCAACTATAAGACCCGCAACAACCCCGCTCGGGACACCACTCTGTTCCTTCCCAACATACGCATCCAAAGTCAACTCATTTTTAAAAAAAAATCCTGATCGAATCATCCTGGACCGAAGACCCGGATCAACAAGACGAGAAAAAGGACGAAACACAACCATCCGCCCTTTATATCTATCAGTCGAACCAGAAATAAACGGTACACGATAATCAACACAATAATCAAAACATCTCAGCTTTTTCATAGGATCATTAGAAGCATCAACAACCACCTGAGGAGAATACGAACGAATCTGCCACTCCTGAAACCTACCACAGGAAATTTTAAGCTCTGCATCTTCATTAATCTTTCTCACGCTTCTTCCAATCACTTCAACCTTCGATGCATTTTTCTCCTTTTCCAACACCAATGGCTCCAGCTCATTTCCCAAAACAACAGCATCATCAACACTATACATCCCTCTCACTCCCAATCCTGCAAGAGAACCCATCACAAGCTGTCCAAGACTCCCCGAACCAACAACAGCAACCCGCCCATCTAAAAGTCGTTCAGCATTCTCCTCGCCAAATGCTTCAGCATTCCTTTGATCACGCAATCCGATTCGTTTCATTGTATGCTTAAAGGAGTATTATTCACATAGATCTCACATCCAATCCGCTCTGCCTCACTCCTCCCCTCTGCAAGATAATTTTCAGGAAAAACCTCAGGAGACAAAGGATGATGAACCAACTTCCACAACCCCTTTGTCACAATCTGTTTTCCCACCCAAAGAAGTTCAGTAATAGAATCTGCAATCCTATCCTCTGAAAACTCACCAAACTTCCGAAGTCCAGACCGAACTCTCCCTGTATTAATAGGATCAAACGAAGAATAACAAAACTGCCCACGAATCCCGGTCTTAAAAGGATGATGATAGTCGTACGTTAGAAACTTCGCCCTCCCACGAATATCAATTCCCTCGCCGCTCACCGCAACAGGAACTCCGATCTTTACCTCAGGAAAAAGATAAAAATTACCATCCTTCTCAATAATAAACTCTTCCTGAACACAATAAACAAACAACTCTCCATCAATCTCTGTATACCCGACACCCTCACGCTCACACCCATTCAATTTCAAAGCCTCCCTTTCACCTACAACTCGTCGCCTCATTCCCTCCAAACCCCGTAACCGATCCTCTAAAAGAGAATTCTTGCGCTCAATCACCCGTTCCACAATATCTGTAACCATCCGTTTATACGCATCAAAAAAATGATCAATTCCTGCAACAAAATCCCCCAAGCAAAACACACCCTCCTGTTCACACTCAACACCATACACTCGCTGTTGAAAATGCAAATAAGGAATATCAACAACCTTTTCCAAAGGAGTTTCTTCCACAAATGTTTCAGACAACAACCGATTCACATTCTCAAACCCCTGATCCGAATTCAAATCAACCTCCTCTGAAAGATATCCTTTATCTTTCGCCTGCCAAGATCTATATACAGAACCAAACACAAACTGCTTTAGGTCAAACCCCCTCTCTTCAGCACACAACAAATCTTCAAGCTCATCCTTTAAATGAAAAAGCTTCTGAAACAATCTTCCCGCCTTTTCTTTACGCAATTCTTGAAACTGCTTCCGATACTGCTCAACATAACGCCTCTCCAAACACCCAAAAGAATCCCCCTTACACACACCATACCTTTTCTTTCCAATACGAATTCCTGCATCTTCAGAACCTACTTCCCCATAATCCAAACTATAAACAAACCCTTGGAAAAAAAACACAGGTTCATTTGAAGCAGCGATCTCATCCAGAAAAGTAGGAGGAATCTTAATCGACATTTCCACCGATCATATTTTCATAAAGATAGATGTCCAGCCCGCGAGCCTCAACACTATTATCCGATCCAAGAGTGAAACTTCTTGTATTTCCAAACCGCTCCATATACTCTCCTACAGTCCCCTCAAGATCAATAACCCTCTTACTCAGATCCTCCTCCTCCACCAGTCCATCAGAACTCCGTTCCAATGCAAAGATACTATATTCAAAGGAAGGCTTTTCTAAGATATCTCGAATTACCGCTCCCACATGTTCCTGCGTCGTATCATACGGTTCAGGATTCAAACTATCTGTTTCAGAAGACAGAAGATAATTCAATAAATCCTGCACAGTCCCATCAAGATGACTTTCAGGATCCAACCTTTTTTCAAGATACTGTAATCCCTCCTCATCAGCCCTTTCCTGTGTCGGAACTCTTTCACGTACTGTTGCATAATAAAACTTTCCCATAGCTATTCCTCCACCAACAACGTTGGTGTTTAACTATGTATAGAAAGTTCTTAAAAAGTGTACTCCAAAAAATTCCGAAAGATCTTCGAGATAATTGGAAGAATTCTCTTTTTCTATCTATAGAACAGGCAACAACCGTTCCAGCTCATACCGTGTCACAAGATGATCCTCGCGATCCCTTCCTCGTGCCTCAAGCCAGTACTCTCTCCACTCCATCTTCTGGTTTTCAACAAGCTTGCCAAATATATGATCTCCCAAAACATTTCGGGCAAGTTCACTACTCTCCATCCGTGCAGTAGCCTCCTCTAAACTTCCTGGCAACGTTTGAAGACTCAACTCCTCCCGTTCAAAACCACTTAGCAGAAAGATGTCCTTCTCAACTGGATCACGAAGCTCATACCCTCTCTCAATCCCTTCCAATCCCGCACCAATCATCATCGCAAACGCCAGAGGAATATTACACGCAGGATCAGGAAACCGCACCTCTATCCTTGTTGAATTCTCTTTGCCAGGTTTGTACTGTGGAACCCGCACAAGTGCAGACCGATTCTTCTGTCCCCACGCCAGCCAGGTCGGAGCCTCAAACCCCGGAACAAGCCGCTGATAACTATTCACCCATTGATTCGTAACAGCTGCAATCTCTGGGGCATGTTTCAAAATCCCTGCAATATACTGCTGAGCTGTTTTCGAAAGATGCATCGCTCCTTCTTCATCATAAAACGCATTTTTCTGACTCTCTCCTTCAGAACGAAACAAACTCTGATGTACATGCATTCCACTCCCATTCTGTCCCTGCAACGGCTTCGGCATAAACGTAGCATACAACTCATGACTCTTCGCAACCTCCTTTACCAAATACCTATACAACATCGCAGTTGCAGCCATCTCAGAAGCAGGAAGATACCTCAAGTTAATCTCGTGTTGCGATGGAGCAACCTCATGATGATCTGCCTCAACATGAATCTCCAAATCCTCAAGACAATCTACAATCTCTCTTCGAACCCATCCATACTCATCCGCCCCCTCACCAAAATAATGCCCGCGATCCAGCAACTTTTCCCGAACATCCCCT
The DNA here is from genome assembly GCA_002685855.1 of Candidatus Woesearchaeota archaeon. Classification (GTDB taxonomy): domain Archaea; phylum Nanobdellota; class Nanobdellia; order Woesearchaeales. Next base: position 14,417 of record NYYS01000033.1, on the reverse strand, counting down.
TGCCTATCATCCTTCAACAAAAAAAACTCCAACTCAGGACCCATATTCACAGAATGAAAACCCTTCTCTCGTGCCCGTTCAACCTGTCGTTCAAGTACAGAAAAAGAATCCCCCTCATACCGTTCACCTTCAGGAGTATACACATCACAAAACATCCCTCCAACACCATCATCTCTTTTGTACAGATCTGGGATTATAAACGTAGTCTTAGGCTTCGCTCGCAACACCAGATCGCTCTCAAAAATCCGCACAAATCCCTGCACAGAGCTCCCATCAAACCCAACACCCTCTGCAAGGCCCTCCCTTGCCTCATTCATTGGAACCGTAACTCCGTTAATCCTTCCCAGAATATCAGGAAATCATAACTTCACTGAACGAACCCCTTCTCCCTCTAAATAATCCAAAGCATCCTTACACGAATCTATCTCTTCTCTATCTTCAATCATTAGCACCACCTTTCTACATCAACAACCCAGTCCTATATAAACCTGTTGTGACGATAACAGAATAATAAAACCTAAAAAAACTATATATACTAGTGGCCTCTTCTCATACAATGACCTTCGAAGACACTAAAGAACAGATCCTTTCTCGACTCGATAAATCCAAAAAAGGAACAATAGACACTAGAATCCAGAACCTCTGCAACATCATCAACAAAAATCCCTGCTTATTCACCCTCTCCTCCTGTTCAGGACGAGTCGCCTTCCTCGAACTCCAGAAAGGAAACGACAAACGCTTTGCAAACTGGCTCATCATCACCCACGACCTTGCCAACCCAGAACAATTCAAACAAACACTCAACACCTACAACGGCCAACACAAGATCTTCTTCAAACAAGAGTCAGTCATCCTCCACATCTGCGCCAAAACACTCGAAGCAGCACAACAGATAGTAGACAAAGCAAGAGAAAACGGCTTCAGAAGATCAGGAATCTTCTCTACACGAAAAAAGATCAACATCGAACTCATCAGCGCAGAACAACTCTCCACACCCGTCTTCGACAAACAGAAACTCATCACTGATGACTACCTCAGCTATCTCATCGATCACGCAAACAAAAAACAAAAAAAATCCTGGGACGCAATAGAACGATTAACAAACGCAGTAGAAAAAACATCCCCCCAATAAGCACTTCAAGAACATCAAAAGAATAAAAGAGTTCTACTTCACAACCGCATCAACTGCTTCAGACAACAAGGTGATAGAATAACTCTTTGCCTCTGTATCAAACCAAGTCCCATTTACCATAATAGGCAGCGGACGATCCATCGCCAAACTTGTAACCTCCAACCTCTTTGCCACAATCTGATAAGACGGAAATCTTCGTGAAGGCAATCCTTCCTTGAAACTAATGGCAGTAAGCCGCTGAGGACGTTCCATTGCAGAAAAAAGCGTGGCATAAAGACAACTCCCTTCAACACATTCCTTCCCCCTCATCTTCATATACGGAAAAGAACTCACAATCATCGAATCAACCTCCAACATCTTTTCACTAAGATCTGCTATCGTCCTACCCTCACCACGCCGTTCTTCAATACCGGACCTATCACCCCGTAGAACATTCACATCCGTTCCCTTCAACAACACGTGTGCAGACTCATAACCCAACACCTCCTTAATCACTGCTCGTTTCCGTTCATTAATTCCTCTCTTTCTGAGCAAATATCTATTTCGTGAGATAATCCCATCAATCCTAAACCCCGCCATAAACCCTATCCTTGTTTCACCCGTATCTGTCTCAATCTCAAAAAGATCAACCCCTCTCTTCTTTCCAGCCTGCAACGCCTTCATGCCCTGCTCAAAATTCGTAACACCTGTCACCTTGCTCCACGCACCATGAAACGATCCACCTCCTAAATACCCCAGAGGCATATCCACTCCCTTCTCAACAATAGCACGCGTAACATTTCCAACAGTCCCCTCCCCCCCATACACACCAATAAGATCAAGATCATCAATACCAATAATCGCCTCCCTTGTCCGGGTTGCACGACTCGTCTTCAGAATTGTAACATCCTCTGCCAACCGCAACAACCGCTGTTCATCCGCCCTCCTCCACGTCCCATTCTTTCCTGCATGAGGATTCAGAACAAACAACATCCTCTTATCATCTAACATCCACTCCGTCATTTCTTCTTCCTCATCCGCGCAACAAAAAAACCTTCTGTATCATTATCCTGGGGATAGATCCGCAAACACTTCCGAACACCATCAGCATACTCCTTTCCTTCCCACTCAACAACAGGATCACTCCGCACAATATCCAATTTAATATCCTCTGTCTCCAAATCAGTCAACTCCAAAATATTTGAAACCATCCCCTCATCCTCCTCTGGCTCCAACGTACACGTACTATACACCAGCACACCGCCCGGCTTCAACGCAGTAGAAGCTGCCAATAACAACTGCTTCTGAATCCCTGCCATCTTTTTCACAAGACCTGGACTCCACATCTGCAGCGTCTTCAAACTCCTCCGAACCGTCCCTGTCCCACTACATGGAGCATCAACCAAAATAAAATCATACCTTCCCTCATGTTTCTTAAACCCAACACCCGACATCTGCGTAATAATAGTATTCGTCGTCCCACACCGCATCAAGTTCATACCCAGCGGCTTAATCCTGCTCCCCTGAACATCATTCGCAATCAACACCCCTTGATTCTCCATCATCGCAGCCAATTGCGTCGTCTTGCTCCCCGGACTCGCACACAAATCCAAAACAACACTCCCCTTCTTCGGCTTCATAACAACAGGCGGCAACATACTCGCAGCATCCTGCACATAAATATACCCCAACTGGTGCTCCGGCGTATTCCCAATATCAAACCGCTTCTCCCTACGATGCGTAATCCAGAACCCCTCCTTACACCAAGGAATCGGCTCCAACACCCAATTTTTTGAAAGCCTTTTCACACACTCCTTCACACCAATCTTCAACCCATTCACACGAATACTCTTCCGAATATAACTCGTACTGCACTCCAGAAACTCATCATACCGCTCCCCAAGAATCTTTTGATACCTCTCCTCAAACCCCTTCTTGATCTTCAACTCCTTTATTGGAATAGGTTCATACGCCGCCATTCACTTGCAGATATGCCCCCTCTTTTATACCTATCCCTTACTCCAATAATTATTAGCTATATTGTAATTAATTCAACCAAACCAGACAATTCCTCTAACCAATAAACCTTTTAAACTAAACAAAACCCAAACCCCTTTATGTATCTCAAACAAGCAGGAATAAAATCAAAAAACATTCCCTTAATGTATGCCATCCACATAATTGGAGGACTCCTCTTCTTCCTCCCCATCATCGCACTCTACCTCGAAACACATCTCTTCACCATAACCAATGTTGCAATCATCTTTTCAACACAAGCGATAGCCATTACACTCTTTGAAATCCCTACAGGAGCCCTTGCAGATCTTTTTGGAAGAAAAAAAACAATCATAATTGCAAATATCTCTGCACTCATTGGATTCACATTCCTCTATTTTGGTAGGAATTTATACGTGTTTATCATATTCGCAATTTTTAACGCCTTTGCCCAAAGCCTTACAAGCGGGGCAGACCAGGCCCTCATCTACGACACATTAAAAGAAGAAAAAAAAGAAAAACACTATAAAAAAATAATTGGAACATATTCTGCTCTTTGGCCATTTGGTGCAACAGCAGGATCACTTATAGGAGGATTTCTCGCAACAATATCTTTATCTCTTCCTGTAGTTGTGTCAATGCTTCCAATCATAATTGTCCTTATCCTAACATTCTTCCTGAAAGAACCATCTTATGAACAAGAAACAGACAAAAACATCCTCAAACATGCAAAAGAATCACTAAAAATTGTTCTCTCTGATTACCAACTCATCATCCTCTTCATTGCAGGATTCCTGCTGTGGGGATTAGGAGAATCATTACACCGTTTAATGTCTATATTTTTCACCTTCAAAGAGATCCCCCTTGTCTACTTTGGAATCATCACCGCATCTATATTTGCATTATCCTCGGTTGGACACTACCTCGCCCATTCACTATCAGAAAAAATAGGAAACAAAAACACACTCCTCATCTCAACAATCGGAACACCCCTCTTCCTCCTCCTCGCAACCCTCTCAACAAAATACACAGCAGCAATCTTCTGGGCAATCCCCTCAATATTCTTCGGCCTCAGAAATCCCATCATCTATCACCTCATCAATGCAGAAGCACAGTCCAGTAAACGAGCTACAGTGCTTTCAACATATAATTTCTTCGCACGATTAGGACTCGCAATCTGCACACCCATCATAGGATACCTTGCAGACCTCTACACCATCAACACCGCATTCAAACTATCCGCAATAGCCATGTTTATCATCCCCATCATCTACCTCTTCCTTAAAGAACACTAACTACATCTGAGAATACCCTTCCAGAAAATACCCTCTCCTCTCATCACTCAACACATTCAATTCAAAAAACTGTTCCAAGGTTCTAGCCCGCTGAAGCTCACTCAATCCCCCTTTCTGGATCGTTGTCTTTTCAAAATCTACCATGAACACACGTTCAACACCTCTTCCAAACTCCACCATAAAATTACGCAAAGCCATATCCTCATCCCTGACACCACAATCAAACATATTCTGAACATAACCTCCTAACAAACGATAGATCTCTGGCTCATGTTCCTGTTTTGCTGCATTAAGCCTTCTTCGTTCTTCCTCATTCTCCCCATATATCCCAGAAAGATCTATCGCATTCGAAACATGTTCAAACACAAGATAGGGAAGAGAACCAATAACAACAAGTCCCAAACCCTCAGGAACATACAAACCTTTATCACGAATCTGTGAAGCGCTAACAAGCTCATGATCTGCTCCACGAACACGTCGAATATTCAACCGTTTCAGAAAATAACTTCTATCAGATCCCTGTACAGGAAAACAATCCGTATAAGTTCCTGAAACATCATCATCAAACAACCCTTCTTTGACTACTTCAAGTTGATGTTTTATTGTGGCTTCTAAAAATTTCGTGTCATGTAAAAGAGCAGGAGCAACATTCAATGCAACCTCTTCATGAAGGAATCTTTTTTTAACCAAACCCTTGCTATATCTAGAACGACAGTCAGAAAACACAAGATCAGCACTAAGAAAATGATCCTGACCCTTTCCAATAATTTGAATTTGTTGAATAAGTTTTTCCATAAAAGAAGGACCGCCCAGCTGATACATTTCATCTCGTACATTTTCATAAAAATCCTCTCCTAACCTAAACCTTTTCATGCTCAAATCTGCTGCTACCTCATGAGTCCTATCTTTAAACTCTGCTCTGGATTCAAATACTCCATACCCTCCAAAAAATTGAGCAAGTCGCATACTAACATCCGGGCTTCCTGTCGTCTTACGCATCTCTTCAAGAATAAGCTGTTGTCCATATACACTAAAGTCGTGAGGGGACAGCGCTTGTATATCTAAACTAAGAGGAGCATTCCTGAAAAACTCCTTTGCATCTATATACAATCGATCCCTTTCAAAAAATTCAGCAACAATTTGTGCATCCCTTTGCAGCCTCTTTCTTCCCCTTAATTCAGTTCGAGAACAATCCGCAAGATAGCCTTCCAATCCTGTATCCTGAAGAGTCTTTAACACCTCGATAATCTTCTCAACAGGTGCAGAAACCACCTTTGATCCCTCTGATTCTGCTACATCACCAATAAAAAGTTGAGGAACCGATTCCGGAGTGTATTCTGCCTCTTCATCCTCATTTAAAATTACCAATAGTCCATCTTTTACACCACTTACCATACAATCCAGCGATCCCCGCAGATATTCATCAAATGAACCCCCACGCATAAGGTGTTCGATAAACCCCTCTTTTACAAACACACCAGGAATGATCGTGATCCGAAGAGAGTCTCTTCGAAGGGGAATTTTGCCTAGGGGAAACCAATCTGTATGAAACCCTCCTTGAGACATATCAAGAGAAAATGCCTCAAACCCGGGAAACTCTTCATGAATCCGTCTAAGTAGCTCTGACATCCTCTAAGAAGCCCTAAATCCTTTATAAATATTTCCTTATTTCATCACTTAAAAATGGTAATAAATAGGAAGTTTTATAAATAGAATAAAAATTTTGATTTTATGGCATTAAAAGACGATCTGGCTAAGCGCATTTCAAATCATGAAATAAGTGAGGAAAATGTTCTTTCTCTAGAAAAAGAAATAGCTGAAGCTAGATCGAAAGTAGGAATAGAATTCAGGGAGATTGTTGGAGATAAAGTTGAAGAGATTCAAGATGCCATAACAGAAGGTCTTGAAGAGTATATCACGGGTTCTTTTTATGATGAGAGATATTCTGTACAGGACACCCTTCCACACTTTAAGTCTGATTTTATAATTCATGCAAAAAAATATGTTCAGCAGGTAGGTACAGAAACCTTATTTGGCGCAAAGTTAATATTAAAACACGTCTGTGAATATTTCCATATTTATAGTGATGAAGATGGAACTCTTTCAGATACAGCATTTCTTGATTCTGAGGAGTGTTGGCGAGTAGAATATAAGTATCTCCCTTTTCAGTCGCTCTATGCAAAACGCATGTCAGAAGGCATTCCTGAAATAATTGAAGTAGATGGAACACAAATGCTCAAAATTTACAGAGGTTTAGAAGTTCCACCATTTGACACATGCTCTACAGATGATGAGGAAAAAATTGATGCAGGAACTATTAACCTAACAAATCCGGGTGTAGATTGGACACCAATAAGAGCATTCGCAGGACGCTACCAGGGAGAAAAAGGATATGGGGTTCTTCTTTCGGCACTAGTTCCAATAGATGATGAGGAAATACTTAGAGAATCAATCTCTGACAGTGAGGGTCTTGATGATGATTGGAGGGGTGAAGATGATCCTGATTTAGAAAAGTTAACCGATTGTTTGATTGTCGGAGTTTCTGTATCTTGTTATCGTTTGCTGAAAGATTTGAAAATAGAATATACAGATGCTACGTTTGAAATAAGGTAAAGTTTCTCTTGCCTATAATGATTTTAAAAAAGTTTCAAAACACAGTAATGGTTTAACATCAATTAATCCCTTCATACTTCTCTAAAAAAACCATCTCACAACCTCTTCCAAACATACACTCCCTTCCGCCTATACCCTAGTTTCTTCTCATAATACTCTCTAACCCCCACCCCAGAAATAATCAACATCTCCTCCATCCCCTTCTCCCGGGCAATCCGCTCTGCCTCCTGCACAAGACGCATCCCCAATCCCTTGTGCTGCACCTCCCCCTCTCCACCCAAACCCACAGCCCGCCCATACACATGCACCTCCCGAATCCCCGCAGTCTTCAACCCAAACTCCTTTCGAAACGGCTTCGAAGGAATCCGCAGCCGACAAAAACCCAACAACACATCCTTCTCCACATCCTCAACACTAATAAACACCTCCTTCCCCTCACTCGCATCATACTCCTCTACCAACACCTGCACATCCTCAAACACAGAATCCTGCTTCGGCTCCCGACACCGAATACACCTGCACCTCCACCCCTTCTCCTTCATCACCTTCTCAATATACTGCCGTAAATTAGTACGATCCACACCTGCCTCAGTCTGATATGTGGGAATATCCCGCTGCACCCGCATCACCCGGCACCACTTCGGAATAATCCGCTTAAACCGCGCAATCCGTTCAGCCGCCTCAGCTGTACTCAACGGAACAAACTCCCCCCGCTTCCACTGCTCCCACAAAGGAGTCCCCGGCATCACCATACACGGATACACCTTCAACGCATCCGGACGAAACCTGGGATCAGAAAATAACTTCAACAAACCCGCCTCATCCTCCTCAGCACTAACTCCTGGCAGCCCCGGCATCACATGATACGTAACCTTCAACAAACTATCCTTCAACAACCGAGTAGCATCAATAGAATCCTCAACACTATGCCCCCGATTCACACCCTTCAAAACAGAATCATACACTGACTGCACCCCCAACTCAACACGCGTCGTCCCCTGCACAAGCATCCGATCAATCTCAGAACGCATACACCAATCAGGCTTTGTCTCAATACACAACGCAACACAACGAATACAACTCCGCTCATTCCGACCTTCCTCATCCTCCAAACTCCCCTTCCTCCTCCCCTCATACACATTCAACTTCCGATGAATCCTCTCAACACGACCCGCATCAGCAACCTTCCCTGGCAACTCAAAAAACTCCTTAAACCGCTCCACAGAAAATTCCGACCCATCAAAAAACAACTCAGAAAAATCATTCAACGCCTGAAACACCCCCCGCACAAAATCCGTCTGATACCCAACATCAAAACTCGGAAACGTCCCCCCCATCACAACAACCTCCACCTTCTCCGGACTCTGCCCCAGCACAACATACTGCTCCAGCCGATTCATCACAATAAGATACGGATCATACCGATTCCGCACCCCCCGCATCGTACTCGGCTCCTTTCCCGTATAACTCATAGGCATATCCCCATACACACTCCCCGGCCCCCCCGGACAAAACGTGCACTTGCCATGCTTACAAGAGAACGGCGCAGTCATCACCGCCACAACAGCCACACCAGACTGCGTTCTCACCGGCTTAGTCACAAGAAATTTTCGAACAAGATCAAGATCCTCCACTCCAACATTCAGCAACACCTCAATATCTGTAGGAATACTCTTCCGCCCATACTTCCTACACAACTCAATCTTCAACCGACTCAACTGCTCCTTACTCGGACCTCGCTCCTTAATAAGCGATATTAACTCTTTAAAATAGGCATCCATAAAAAAAAGAAACCTGACCTTCTTTAAAAAACTTTCAAACAATTCCTATCAATACAAGGGCTCTTTCAACATACACCTCAACCAACCCCAAATCAATCCCTTCATACCCTCTACAAATCCGTTTTCTCAACTCATTCCGTGTCCTCTGCCCTACACATACACGAATATGAACAACATCTTTACCAGAAAACACCTCTCTTTTGGGATGTATTCTTTCCCGATAACCCTCTGCAAGACGAAAACTTGTAAGACCTTCCTTCCGATACCGTTCCATAATGCCATCATCCTCTATCGCTTCTGCAAGAACTGCATGGACAACATAATTTGACAGATTTCCAATCAAAAGCTGAATAAGCTTCTTCCTATTCTGAACCATTCTTCGAATGATTCAAGACAGCATTAAAAGTCTTCTCATACTTTTTTCGAAAGATTTTCAGAAAACTTCTTTTCTCAACAAGATTCTTCTTCAAATCCCTTATTCGAACAGAAAAAACTCGTTCGATCTCCTTATCTACACTACTCCTTGAAACCTTGTCACTTTTCAAGAAAAGGTCTATGGCAATCATATTTCTAACAAGATCATACTTTTCATTCCCTGAAAGAAACTCAAAATTTTCAATAAGAACCTCGCTCTTCAAAAGATAAAGATCCAACACCTTATACTCAACTTTCTTTTTTACCTTATACAAAAACCTCTTTCGAGTCACACATCTACTCAACATAACCTGATACATCGGGTCAACAGATAAACAATGCCTCAGTTTTTTCTGGCTTAGAACATGAAGATGAACACGAATCCCCAGACTCTTTCGTAATCGATCTTCTATTCCCTTCCTATCTGTTTCAACTCCATCAACAACAAGAACATCTACATCATTAAAGAAAAAACCCTTATCCAAAAACGAACCCATAACAATACAATTCTCACAGCCACCACTACTCTGTTCAATCTCATCCATAACACGCTGGATAATAGTCACCTTCACTGGCTCAAGATCATTAACATGATAATAATAAAGCGACCTCTTTTCCAGAGGTTCAACTAGAGATCTCAGCACTACATAACTACCTACAGCAAACCCTGACCTCTGTTTTGGAATATAGACCTGATCCATCCTGCTTCCCTTGCTTACTCTTCCAACTATTTCCATATTACGTAAAAGTACGTAATATTATTTAAATATTGCGCTTTATAAAACACTACTAAATAAGGGTAAAATCCTCAGAACTTTTATAAATCCAACCCCATTTCTCGCCAATATAAACACCCATTCAGTCCTCACTACAATGAAAACACCTCCCGAATGCCTGGAAGAGCTATTGCGACAAAAAAGAAATCGCTTTGGACTACTGGAAAGATTCTTCGCAGAATACTTCCTTTCAAAACACTTTGAAAAAGAACGTCCTCAACAAAAAGAAAACCTCTTAGATCTTATTAAAGCTCAGAGCGACTACGATCCCGAATATGATGAAGAACCCGAGGTTACCTCTTCAACACTCCAGCAATATAGACTCGAACTTGTACGCAACCTGGCAGGAACCCTTGGAGTACGACCTTCATTCAGCGACCTTGCACCTTATGCAACAGAAGCAATTCGATCAGGAAAATGGGATGCGATGGAAAAGATCGTTGCACTCTCTCGAGAAGGAAAATTAGACGATCACACACAACAAGTCCTCCTCCTTGAAGCCCTTCAACGTGAGACAGATCATGGTGGCGATGATTATAAAAAAATCTCTTCCAGCTTTCCTGACACAATGTTCACAGATGATGTTGTACAGGAATATTATACAAGAGCAATAGGTCAACATAGATATCGAGAATTCAGTACTGAACTTGAATCTCGCATATTTCAGGAAACCGGAATCCCCATATCTCCGGAAACAATAGAATCTGTTACAGACAGAGAACTAGATGCACTTCAGCCAGATAATCATAACAATCCTTTCTTAAAAATTCATGAAGAAGGAGGATCTATTCATCAAATAATAATGAACAAGATTGACACCTACTATTCCAACCATCTCAAACTTCTCGCCGAACTTGTTGATTTGAGTGAGGTCGATTCACGTACACTAAAAGGTGTTGATGAAAAGATAGTCAATGCTTTACCTTGTATTAATTATCAAGAACTAGAATCACCCTTTAATCCTACGAACATCGTTTCAGGATTTAATACGCTTTTTCCCATTCACACAAAAAAACCTCTTACCCGAAAACTGCAAAAAAAGGCCCTTGAACACAACGACCTCCCTCTCTTTGGACTGCTATATACAGAATCAGAGCATAAACTCCCTCCCTCCCACATCCAGGCAGCATATCAACAGCTTCATGAAGCAGAAGATATAAATTCCCTCTGCCTCATGGCAAAACAAACTCAAGTCACACCAAAACCAAGAACTGCCAAAGCTATTGCAAAAGAGCTCATCAGAAATGAATCATGGGATGCCCTTCTTCAGTTCACAGATGCCACAGGATACACACATCAGATCTCAAGAAAAGATCAACAAGAACTCGAAGAAAAACTACGGTCAAAAGACTCTCTAGCACAAGCAAGACGAGCATTTAATGCTCTTCAGACAACTTGCGCCTACAGACCATCTGACTCCTATCTTCAGAGCCTTGCTCTCGAAACTATTGAAACCGCACTCTCTCAGATTGATCAAAGAGGTCCTGTACAAGAGGCTGCAGGTGATACGCGACAGAGAATAGCGTCAGCCTATGGCCTTCTTGAAGACTACAAAGTCCCTGTACCCGACAGAATGGTTTCCCTCCAACCCGGACTTATCGGTCTAGACTTTCTTTCAGGACTACTCTCTGTCACACAACATCATTCAGAAAGCGGATGGTCCCACCATGGACCCACCTCTCCCCTGGAGGCAGGACATATTAACAACAGAGCTCTCTATCACCACCATAAACGAGCCATTAGAAAAACAGTAAACGAAACAATAAAAAAAATAAAACAATTTAAAAAAGCCCATCCCGACATTCCTTTCGAAGACGCACCAACCATGCAACACGCCTACCAGCATCTTCTTCACATCCTCCTAGTCCAGGCTGTTAACAATGACAGAGACAGAAGAAGCAACATCCCCCTTGCTGACCTCGTTCAGGAAACAGGCATTCCTGTCTCCAAAGATGCGCAGATCGCTGCACTTCGAAACTGTAAAATTGAGGCATATCCAAGTAGCTATACAGATGCACGAGATTACCTTCAACAAAGAGGAATTCAATTTCAGCTCGATGCTGACACAATAGACTCCATGCTTGTTGACCTTGAACCTCATTCATATAGAAGATCATCGAGATTCATCCTTCAATCCAGACTTACAGGTACCCCTATCACGTCCGAAAGAGTGAGAAACCTCGTCGCCACCATATCGAAAACAAGTCAAAAAATAAATGTATATCGTCGTCTTCACGAAGAAGGATGCCCCCCTGAACCTGCTGATATTCAACCCTATGTTGAATCAGCATGTGAACAGGATAAAAAAAGAGACCTCATCATCCTTGATCGAATTGGTGCAGTCCTTCCATCAGAATATGTCTCCCGTTGCGTCGAAGAAATTGTTGAGAAAAAGTATTATTCTTTGAGCAACCAACACAAAGAGCTTGTTCAGAACCTCTCAAAAAAAGGGTGCGTATCCTTAACACCCGATCAAGAACAGGTCATTCGAGAGAAGATCACACGAGCGAAAGGTACGGACGACATTATGGGAGATCTTTCTGTCGCAGTCGATATACTTGGCCACACCTTTGAAGAACCCTTTGAAACCGAAGAACAAGAAAGAGTGTATAGAACGATAGAAAGAGACCTATTTACAGTTACATCTATCCATTTCAAATTTGAAATGCAAACATTCTTTCCGCTTGGAACAGGATACTCCCCTAACATTAACAAAAACCCCTATAAAACACATGTCCCCGTAGTAATATCCGATCCCGACCTTAGACGTCAGGCAGCAGAACAGGCAGCAGAAAAACTTGCAGAAGGACACTTGGAGAGAGGGTGGGTCTTTGCGCGAATAATGGATGTAAAGCCCGCATTCACACCAGAACAATACAGATCATTTCTTTCCCGTCAAAGTAGGCTGAACCACTGGAGTCAGTTCCGTGCAACAGATATTAAAGACTATCATGAACAAATGACAACCTGGGCCCCAGAAGGTGATAGCAATGCCTGAACTCGGAATGCGTATGGCTCAAAGAATGGAACAAAGAATGGAACAACGCTTAGTCTTTCATCCAGGAGATGATGACATAGAAAGATTCCATACCCCTGGAGAAGAATATCAGATCTCTCAGCTCGAAGTTCTCAATCAGATCGTCAAAATCCTAGAAAGAGGAGAATACTATGATCCAATCCACTTCGATATTGAAATTAACAGAAACATTTTTGGTCACCCACTCGAAGCAGGACTTGCACACTTTGGATCAGACATCACAAAGATCATGCAGTCCTATCATGCAAGCGAACGTGCTGCAAAAAGACTGCTCGCAGCACTGAGCGTGGATGGCGAAAAAGATGATCTCCCCGGAAAGATCGCAAACAGCTGGACAACTCTCCTTACATCGCGTCACTACAAAAAAAGAACCCAAAAACAAACACTTCTCAATGAAATAGAATTCCTTAAACAGAAAACAACCCACCTTGATCGCGCCCTCGAGCTTCTTACTACAGCAGCCGATCAACCAACAAGAGCCTTGCTCGACACAACCCACCAAAGACTCAATAACTATACAGAAACCGATACAAGAATCATTCCTTTCACATCACAAACAGCACAACCATTCATCAGAGCAGTACAAACACCCCTAACCCCTGAACAGGCTGAAGCTCTCTACACAGAATGTGTTGAAACACTCTACACCCTCGACAGAGAACTTCGCGTACCCCGCAGTGTGGAACGAATTGCACAGCACATCCGGGAACAAGGACTCCCTGCACTCATCGATTCTCCTCTGCCTGCACCTATACAAGCAACAATTTCCTCAATCGGCTGCTCTCCTGAAACAGAAAGCCAGTTCAAAAAACTCGCAGCAACCTCTTCCTTCAGACAGGGAAGAGAGATTAAGAGAAACATCTATGCAGCACTCGCCACCCTTGACCAGGAACCAGAATCAGAACAAATCATCGAACACCTCCTCACCCATACAACAAACGTAAAAAAACTGCAAAAAATACTTACCTCTCTTCAACACGTTGTCAGTGATCCCTCTTTTAATTATCCCTACGAACTCGATTCACAAGACGCAATACTACGAAACATACAAGTCCACCTCGTAGATAAATCCCTCTCACGACTCAACCTCTCACCGAAAACCCTTGAGACATATCTCGACCGCCACCCAACAGACCAAAGAATAGCATCAATAGGAAAGATATTCACAACCCTTGCAACCTACTCCCATCAAGAACACAACATACCTCTCATGGGTGAACTCCTTACTGCAGAACTTGAAGGAACTTACTGGAAATATAAATTCACTCATGACAAAGCCAAAGAACAACTTAAATGCATAGGAGGAAAACCCGTAACATGGGGCGACCCTGTTCGAAATGTCCGTGTCGTAGGTGAGCTTGATGCACTTCGCGCCCACATCAGCTCCATCCAAAG
>NYYS01000032.1 GCA_002685855.1 Candidatus Woesearchaeota archaeon | reverse complement strand
GAGGAATACGAGCCCTACAAGGGAAAGCCAGAGTCCAAAAATAGTGAGATTGTCCATGGTGTAGATCTTGAACATATTCCACCATGCTTTCTGGAAGACGAGGTTGCCGACTACTCGGGTCTGGTTGCTTATTGAAGTCGAGAGGACGAGTTCGTTGTAGAGAACCCAGAGGGGAACGAGTGCAAAGATTGCTATGCTGATTGCATAGTTTTTCCATTGTTCTATTAAGGACTGTTTTGTGAGGAGTTTTTTCCAGGGAAGAATCGCTGCTATAGGTAGTACGATGACAAAGAAGCTGTATTTTGCCAGGGTTGCAATGGTGAGAAAGGATACTGCCCAGAAGAGGTGTTTTCTTTGGAGGGATTCTGACCAGACTACAAAGAAGTAGGCAGATGCAATCATGCAGAAGATTGCGGGATTCATTAATTGCACGTTGTGGCTGAAGAAGACGTATAAGGGATTTATTGCAAAGAGGAATGCAGATACTAAAGCGAGATCTTCTCTGTCGAATAATCGTTTTACAAGAAGGTAGATGAAGATTATTGTTCCTGCATTGAGGAGGAGTCCGGGGAGGCGTGCTGCCCAGAGTTCAAATCCGAAGAAGATGAACATTATTCCTGCAAGGATCGATGTTATGGGAAAGGTGTCTGCGTGAAGTCCGTCCTGGGTGAATCCGAGTCCGCTCCAGGATTTTTGGGGGATAAAGAATCCATTGTCAAAGAAGCCGTTTCGTTCAAAGTTTCTTGCTTCTGTGAGGTAGTGTGTTTCTTTCCAGTTATGGTAGCCGACCGCAGGATAGTCGAGGTGATAGCTTCTGAGGTAGAAGCCGAAGAGGAGGATGAAAGCTAGGAGAATAAGGGGCCAGTGTTTTTTGAGGAAAAGAGGTAGTTTTATGGTTTTCAGGTTGAAATCGTCTTTTCCTTCAGATTGGTCTGTCATGAATGAGATGATGGATTGCAGTATAAAAAGGTTACGGGTTTGTGGCTGTGTGAGCCATTCTACCTATTTCCTGCTCTTAAAAAAGGAGATAATATAGTTGGGAACATCCTTATTCTTAACTAAGAGTTTTGATTTGTCTTCAACCGTAAGAAATCGTTCCGAACCTCTGTGATGTTTAGCTAATTCATTAATGGCCTCATCAATGGAATTTTTCGGTGAATGCCAGCCAAAAATTTCTCCTGATTTGATTAATTTTTTTGCTACTTTAAAATCCTTGTCCGTCTCCATTATGACAACAGAGATCTTTTTTTTAGATAATGTCGCAGCCGTAGTCTTGTGGCTTCCATCCAGAAGAAAGTATTCTGCAGCAGGATTTTTTTCTAAAAAAGTAGATAGGAGCTGATTATGTTTTTTTGCTGAGGGAGTTCTGCTTTTTATCAAAGGTATTCCGAGGGATTTGTGTATTACGGGAACAGGAGGTAGTATTTTCCCCTGGTTTTTTGAAAAAACTCTAAAGTATATCCTTAGAATGTGCTGATTGTACAAAGGGTAATCTCTTAATGTAATAATCTGATCTGGGCGTAACGATCGATATTTCATGGGTGTTATCCATTTCTTTCCTTAATAAATTTGTTGTTTTTGTATTTATAAAATACTCAATCAATACTTTTTTATATCTTAAGAGTGTAAGTAGGATGTGCTTGCAGATCTCGAGAATATCCAGGAGTTTGCTGTTCTCAGCAAACATGATCTTTTTACTGCGTTCTATAAAGGGAAAAAGGTGTTTGTGAAGCAGTATAAGGTGAGGAAAGGAAGGAGAAAGGGAGATATTGAGAATATGCGTTGCGAGATGCTTTGTTATTCTGAAGGAGGGTTTTCTGACATGGTGGGGTTTGTGGGAAAGAGTGAAAAGGAAAGGGTTCTGGTTCTTGAGTTTTGTTTGTTTACACGAATGAAGAAGACGAAAAAGAATATTGATAGGCTGTTTCGTTTGTTCTGTCGTGATCTGCAGGGTGCGCATGTGAGGCATCTACTTCCGCGTGATTATGAAAACTATTTGTTGAATGTTTATTTGCGAGCACGCGATCTGCAAAGGAAGAAGATTATTAGGAACTATGCATTGATTCGGAAGGTGTTTGAGTTGAACAAGAAGAAGTTGATACGGTTGGAAAAGAATTTTTCACAGGGTGATTTTACCTTTAATAATTGTAAGACACATAAGGGAAAGATCATTGTTACTGATTTTGAACAGGCACGAAAAGATACTCCTTTGTATGATCTTGCCACTCTGTATGTGGATCTCTATTCTCATCCAATTTTGAGAGAGTATTTTCTGAAAAAGGTGAAGAGACTTTCTTATTATGATAGTACTATTTTTCAGTTGATGAAGTTGCGAAGAGCTATTGAACTCTTGTATGGATTTCAGTTCCTGGATAAGAGGATGAGGTATTTTGTGAATTCAAAGACGATTGTTGATGAGTTCAACTTTGAGAATCTGATGGGTTAAGAGTTAAAGATGTAGATTATTTGAATAAAATCTAAAGCTTTTTAAACAATCTTCTGTTCATTTTCGTATGAAAAGTTTTGAAAAGGGTCTGGTATCTATTATTATTCCTTCCTGGAATCGGAAGGAGGATGTGAAGGCATTATTGGATAGTCTGAAGAAGCTTTCCTATCGGAAGTTTGAGGTTGTGATTGTTGATAATGGGAGCAAGGATGGGAGTGTGGAGATGATCAGGAAGGAGTATCCTGATGTTCGGCTCTATTGTTATGACAGGAATCTTGGTGCTCCGAAGGCGCGGAATCTGGCGCTGTATCATGTGAAGGGGGAGTATACGTGGGTGTTGGATAGTGATACTGAGGTGTTGAATGCGCATATTCTTGAGGATATGCTGGAGATTTTTGAGAAGCATAAGGATATTGGTGTGATTGGGGGAGAGATTCATCCGCAGCGGAGAAAGCAGGTGATTGGGCTTGAGTTGAAGAATAATGGTGCTTCTTTTCCTGTGTATTTTGATCTTGATGATAAGAAACTGCATGATGTGGAGTGTGTTGCTACTGCGAATGCGATATTCCGGACTGAGTCTATTTTGAAGACGCGCGGGTTTGATGATTACTATATGTATATGGGAGAGGATAAGGATATTGAGTGGAAGGTGCTGAAGCAAGGGTATCGTGTTGTGTGTACAGGGCGGACTGCGATGCTGCACAAGGTGAGTCCTGTTTCGCGGATTTCGAGTTTGCCTGTTTTGATGAAGGCGAAGAACAAGTTTGTTCTTGGGAACTATCCTTTTTGGAAGATTTTATTGTTGCCTGTGTTTGATGTTGTGCATTATCTGAATCCGAGAACGTATCGAATGATGAATACAAAGCGGAAAGAGAGAAACCAGAATTTACGAACGTTTAGTTTGTTTCGCATTTTGTTCTTTTTTGTGTGGGGAATCATCTATGGGTATGGATGGAATCTGTTCTATCTTCCGCAGACGTTGTGGGTGCGGTGGAAGCGGCCAGATTTTATTGCGAAGGCAGGGAAGGAATAGTTATTTTGTTCCAAGAGTTTCAAGCCTAATTCCCAAATCTCTTTTTAATTCTTTTCCTAGAACTGTATATGCAGCAGGGTTCTCAGCAGGATTGAATTCGTAGGCTTTGAAGCCGAGACGGTTTGCTGCATCTACATAGTCTTGAAGGTCGTCAAGATAGATGTATTCTTCAGGGGGTAGTCCGAGTTGATCGAGCTGGTCATGAAATATTTCTTCTGCGGGTTTTTTATGGCCGACTTTGAAGGAGACAGAGATTGCCTGGAATTGGGGGAAGATGGGCATGATCCTGATGTTGTCGTCGTAGATCCAGGGGCTGGTGTTGCTGAGAAGTCCCAAGGCGTAGCCTTGGCCTGCCAGTTCCTCAACTAATGCGTAGGATCTGGGGAGGGGTGTCATGATGCGGGAGTAGGCTTCTCTGAACTGTGGCTGGGAAATTCTTCTGAGTTGGCATTCTTTTTCTACTGCTTCAAAGAACTCTCTTCCGGTGAGGTGGCCGAGTTCGAACTGTTCGTTGAGGGTGCCGGGGCTGTAGATCTTTCTGTGAAGTTGGTCGATGGAGAGGGGTGTGAAGGGTTCTATTTTTGCTAGAAAGAGGTTGTAGTCGAAGCTCATGAGGAGGTTGCCGTAGTCGAAGATGAAAGCTCTTATGTCTGGTTTAGAGGGGGTTTGGGGTGTCATTCTCTTTGTTAGGGAGACTGAGGGATATTTATAAAGATATCGTTAGATACTTCTCTGAAGTGGTAAAGATCGGTAAGATTTATAAATGGGCAGGGGTTCTTGTGATATATGATCGTCCTGGAATATGTGCCGGAAGAGCCTACTCGAATTGAGGATATGGATTTTACGTATAACCCTGCTGTACGAGGGGTAAAGAAGAAGGACATTCCTAAAGTGCTTGAAGGGCGCTTAGAGGAGCTTTCTGAGGCGTTTGACAGAAATCCAAGTTTTAGGAACAACTTTTTGCCTACGTTTGAAGGGATTACTCCTAAGGGAACGGTTAAGACAGGGAGAACACGGTTTAAGCAGTACTTTCTGAAGAGGGAGCTGATGCGGGAGGCAAAGGTAGGAAGACTTGAAGGAACGGTTTCTTCAGAGGCCTATCATCGATTGAATAGGACGTTGAACGTGCTGAGCACGATTCATGTGACAACAACAGCAGATGGCTATTCTGTGTTTGGGCACCGGAAGGGAGAGCATCTGCCGAATACCTATCTTTCTCCTGCAGGGTTTCTGGATTTTAATTCTGATTATTCGACGATAGACCTTGATCCGAGAGATCTTATTATGCGGAATGTGTATGATGAGATCTCAGAAGAGTTGGGCTATGAAGGACAGATGGATGTTCATGTTTCAGGGATCTGTCGTGACACAGAGGAGAGTTTTCTGAGCTGTTTTGTGACGCATGTTGATCTTCCGGTGGGGTATCGAGAGGTTGAACGTCTTTGGAGGAGGAGTGCATCGGCAAAGAAGGAGCATGCTCATCTGATCTATGTTCGAGATGAACTTCGTGAGCTACGTGCATTGATGACAAAGCGATTTAACGGTGTGGGGAACCCTGAACAGAACATCTTGTTTATTAGAGGAGTTCCTAACGGGGGAGATGAAAGGTATGGGTTGATTGAGAACGGCGTGGGGTCGATTATTCTTCATGTGGCTCAGAGGTGGGGAAGGGATGCTGCTCGGACGTTTAGTAGTAGGATGCACTATCTTGTGGATAGACAGGGATTGATCTAGTTCTGGCAAAGGATATATAAATGAAAAGGCTCTTCAGAGTGTATGAAGATCGTTTTTACTGACCGGGTTGGTTCTAGGCCTGAGAAGGATGTGTTGTATATAGGAAGGGGGCTGTTGGGGAAGCAGGCAAAGGATCTTGCAGAATATGATCCGTTTGCAAACAGTCTGCATTTTTTTCAGAGGTGGGCAGAGGAGCAGAGGCTTCGGGAAAAGCTTGTGTTTGGGGAGTATACTTTGTGGTGGTTTGTGGATCAGTATCTCTATTATAATACTGTAAGGAGTTGTTATGGGATAAAGGAGATTGTGCGGCTGATCGATATTTTTTCTGCGGTGTTGGAGAAGGAAGAGCCTTCTTTTGTTCAGAGTCAGGTGAAGGATCCTGTATTTAATAGTTTATTGAGGAAGTGTTGTGAAAAGAAGGATGTTCGGTGTTCTGTGAAGAAGGTGGGTCGACCGCGTGAGGGGCATTTTTTTTCTGCATTTAAGGCAGTGCTGAAAAGCAAGCGTATGTTTCGAAGGATGATTGGTCATCTGAATGATAAAAAATATGGGAACAAGGTGTATGCAGATGTTCCATTAATTATGACGTATAGTTATGATATTACGCATCGGGATAAGGGAACGCAGATCAAGATGTATTCCGAATTGTTGGAGGCGTTGGGGAAGGCGAACGTTGTTGAGCTTGAGCCGATTAGCAAGTATACAGCTAGGGAGATGTTGAAGAAGGTAAGGATTAATGATCATACGCATCTGATTGAGCATTTTTCAGGTAAGGAAGTTGAGCAGGCGATTCGAAAGGAAACACGAGAGGCGCGGTTGTTGTTGAAAGAGGTTTTTTCTTCAAAGGAGTTTGAGGGGTCGTTGGTGTATAAGGGGGTTGGGTATGGAGAGGAGTTTCGGAATAAGATCAGGTTGGTTGTTGAGGTGTTGCTACCGGAAATTATCAGGTATGTTCATCTTTCAAGAAAGGTTATTGAAGCGTATGATCCAAGTGTGTTGATATTGGCGGATGAAACAGGGATCTATGCGCGTGCATTGATTCTTGCTGCTGAGAAAAAGGGGATTCCTGTTCTTGCTATTCAGCATGGGATGATCTATCCAAATCATTTCAAGTATGATTATTCTGGGTATGGTGAATTGAACCGGAAGGGGAAGGTGTGGCGTCCGCTGCCAACGCTGACTGCGAGTTATGGTTCGTATGGTAAGGCGTTGCTGGAATCAGATGGAAGGTATCCTAAGGATGCGATTGTTCCTACGGGGCAGCCGCGGTATGATTCGGTTGAGATAAAGGAGCGGGATGATGGTTTGCGGGAACAATTGGGGATTGCAAAGGATGCAGTTGTTGTTGTGTTGACAACGCAGTATGAAACCTTGCCGATGATGTCAAAGATTGTTTCAGCGATGAAGGATGAAGAGTATCAATTGATTATCAAGGTGCATCCTCGGGAATCGTTATCAGCGTATAAGGAGAAGGTGGATGAGCAGGATGCAAAGAATATTCTTGTGATGCAGGATATTTCGTTTACTGATCTTCTTCCTGTTTCGGATGTGGTTGTTACGCATTTTTCTACTACGGGTGTTGAGGCGGTGATGTTTGGAAAGGCGTTGATTATTATTGAGGCGGGCGGGATAAAGAATCCGTTTGTGCAGAAGCATATCAGCTATGCGATCGATGATGCTTCTGATTTGGCTAGGGCTGTTAAAAGGGCTGTTCAGGAGCGGGATAGTGCTGAGAGGAGAAAGGCGAGAGAAACGTTTATAAAACAGCATTGTTTTAGGATTGATGGGGGAGCAACAGAACGGATTGTTGATGTTATCAGAGGATTGGAGAAGAGGAAATGAGTGAAGAAGCTGAAAAAAAGGTTTGTACAGGGCCGGAATGTGCTTTACCGGGTAGTGAGAGTGGTGTGAAGCCGCTTGATGAAGATCTTGTTATGAAGAAGGCTGTGCGTAATTTTAAGGAGGGGGAGGTTGCGGAGACAGGGAAGGTTAACAAGTATGGGTTTCCTTCGCTTGATCTTTCTGAGGCGATTTTTACGCGGAGAAGTGTGCGGTATTTTCTTGAGAAGCCGGTGCCGAAGGAGTATCTGTATAAGATTGTTGAGGCAGGGATGTGGGCGCCGTCTGCTTGCAATCGTCAGGCGTGGCGGTTTCTTGTTATTGACAAACAGGAGATTAAGGACCGGATCTGTAAGGAGGTTACGGCTTACTATATTAAGAATGTTCCGTTGCTGATTCTTGTGTGTTATTCGAATCGTACGGATAATATTGAGTATATGGATCATTATCAAAGTGCTTCGGCGTGTATTCAGAATATGCAGCTTGCGGCTACTTCGCTTGGTTTGGGTAGTGTGTGTGCTGATAATTTACCAACGAGGAGAACGATGCGAAGGATTCTTGGGATGCCGTGGCATTATACTCCTATTGCGTTTGTTTCTATTGGATATCCAAAGATTCAGCCAAAGGCGCTTGCACGGAAGGGAACAGCAAAGGAGTTGGTGAGTTTTAATCAGTGGAAGTTTGATGTGTCTGAGTATGATCGGTTTACAAGGTTTTCAAAGGCGAATATTAAACTGAATGTGAAGGTTGTGTTGCGGTGGATTTATTTTCGGTTGCCTGCGTTTATGAAGGTGCTGCTGGATCCGATTGCGCGACGGTTTGAGAAGCGGTTTGATAAGTATAACATTGAAGTGTGATTTTTTATTTAGTGTTGAAGATAGGGGTGAGGGAGTTGGTAGGTTTTGATTATTGATGTGGTGATTGGTATGATGCTGTTGTTGGGGGTTGTAAGGTGAAGGCTCTGCTTGTTCTATTGTTGTATTTGAAGGATGCTGGGTTGTGGAATGATTCGCTTCGAGAGCATCTTGTAGGTGTTGTGAAGGATGTTTCTGGGGTGCTTGATCCTGTTTTGGTTTTGCAGTGTTCTGATGAAACTGTGTTGAAGGAGTGTAAACAGGTTTGTAAGGTGTTGTATTCTGCTGTTCCTTTGGGTCAGGAGGGGGCTATCCAGAAGGGAATTGGGTTT
>NYYS01000031.1 GCA_002685855.1 Candidatus Woesearchaeota archaeon | reverse complement strand
CTCTGCGCGTTTGTTTCCGTTGTCTGCTGCTTCTTTGAGGTCGCGGATGTCTGTGGAGACTGCGGATATTCCAAAGAGGCCGCTTTTTTTGTTGAGGAGTTCTGTGAGTGTGTCGACGGTGTATGTGCCTTGTCTGAGGATGTGAAGGACGACTTCGGGATCGAGTTCTCCGGAGCGGGAGCCCATGATGATGCCGTCAAGGGGTGAGTAGCCCATGCTTGTTTCTATGCTGTTTCCGTCTTTAACTGCAGTGATGCTGGATCCGTTTCCGAGGTGGCAGACGATGAGTTCTGAGAGGTTTGGTGAGAGTTGGCGGGCTTTTTCTGAGACGTATTTTGTGGAGATGCCGTGAAAGCCGTATTTTCTTATGCCTTGTTTTTCATAGAATTCGAGGGGGAGTCCGTAGAGGAATGCTTCTTTGGGGATGGTGTGGTGGAAGGCTGTGTCAAAGACTGCGATGTTTGTTGCGTGAGGGAGAAATGTTTGTGCGGCTTCTATGCCTTTGATGTTGACCGGGTTGTGGAGGGGTGCGAGGAGGGAGAGGGAGTCTATTGTTTTGAGAACGGTTTTTGTGATGATTGTCGGATTGGTGTAGTTTTCTCCACCGTGTACCACACGGTGGCCTACCAGGATAATTTCTTTTAGATTGTTGAGGACGTTGTGGTTTTGGAGTCCGTGGAGGATGTTTTCGATTGCTTCTGTGTGGTTTTTGCAGTTGAGGGGGCCGGTGAGGCTTTTTTCTTTGGAAGAGAAGGAAAGGGTGCAGCGGGGGAGTCCGATGGCTTCGACTTTTGCTGAGCAGATTTCGTTTGTGTGGGAGTTTGCTTTGAAGAGTTTTGCCTTTACAGAGCTGCTGCCACAGTTTATGACGAAGATGAACATCTTGTTTCTGGGGTTTTCTGGTTTAAAAGGTTACCGGTAGATGATGATGCCGATGATGATGAGGATGTCGAGCATGATCCAGATTGAGTTTGTAAAGATGATGGGTTTTTCTTTGTGCATGATTCCGTAGGTGAGCCAGAAGCAGGCGGTGACGAGGTATGCTATCCAGGAGACGAGGGAGACTCCTGATGCGTTTTGCTGGACCCAGATGATCATGACCTGGGGGAGTGTGAGGATGGGACCGAGGAGTCCGACAAGGTAGATGGCTTGGTCCATGAACCGCTTTGCTTTATCGGGATGGGGGTAGGATTCGTGGCCTTGATGAATTCTTTTCCTTCGATGATAGTGATGGAGTCCGTGTGATTCCTGTGCCATTAATGTTTGTTTTATTTATGGGTTAAATAGTTGTCGGTTGTTATTGGATGTTAGAAAGGTCCTGATCGATGATTATGGGTTTGACTGCTTCTATTTCTGTTTTGTAGTAGGAGATGTCGGGTATGGGGTTCCAGAGGAATACTTTCTGGTTGAGGACGTGGGCAAATCCTATTTCCATGAGGGTGTTGCCGCCGATGTAGTTTGGAATGTTGTGTTTGTCAAAGTTCATGACGAGTACTGCGTCTGCTCCCTGCATCTTATTCCAGAATGCCCTGATTGCATCAAATTCGTTTTTTTGTTTGAGTTTGATCTCTTCTTTTTCCTGGTCTGTTTTTCCTAGGAAGGGTTCGTGAAGATCTGTAAGAAATGCGGTGTGACCTAATTCGTTGAGTTTTTCGCGGGCTTCGAGCATCTGTTCTGTGAACTGCATGGATCCGATGATGCCTATTTTCATGGAGGGTGGGGGAGGTGGGTTGTATTTAAATTTTTTGAACTGAAAAAAAAGAAGGAGCCTCTGCCGAGACTTTCAGTGCTTCCCTGTTTGAGAAGAGCATCTTTGAACTCGGGACCTTTACCTCTTCGAACTTCGTTGGCTTGCTCTACTTCTTTGAGCATGCTTGAAGTTACCAAGGTAACGCTCTTTGGTGCATTGCTCAGAATTTTGTCTGGGCGGGTACCACTGAGCTACAGAGGCGTAGGGTTGAGGACAGGGATTGGTTTTTAAGTTTTGTGGAAAAACATATAAAAGAAAGGAGTGTTGGAAGAGGATGCTTAAGCGAATTATTGATTCAGTGGCAAAGACTGCGTATAAGCAGGTTATTCTTGTTCGTGAGGATCTTAGGTTGCCTAAGGGCAAGATTGGTGCTCAGTGTGCGCATGCAAGTGTGGAGGCGGTGCTTCGGGCTCCGAGTTCTGATGTGAAGGCGTGGCGGAAGGAGGGGATGAAGAAGGTTGTGCTGAAGGTGGAGGATGAGAGGGAGTTGTATAGGTATATTCAGCAGGCAAAGGATCTTGGGATGACGACGGCATTGATTACTGATGCCGGCAGGACGGTTGTTGAGCCTGGGACTACAACTGTAGGGAGTATTGGCCCTAATAAAGAGAAGGATATTGACAAGATTACTGAGAAGTTGTCACTTCTTTAGTCTTCTTCATAGAGGATAAAGACCGCGCATTTGTTGAGGGCTGAACCAAGGACTTTAAAGTCGACTACTGTGCCCTTCTGCTGAATATCAACTAATATTTCGTTGATCTTATCAGACATTCTGTCATATTTTACGTCAAAAAGGTCTATTACTTCCATCCGCTTCATGCTACCACCTTTTATAGGGGGGTTTGGTGCCCTTAAAAAAGGTTTGGTTTTATAAGGGGTTTTATGATGACAGGGGTGACAAACTTTAAATAGAACCCCCTGTTTTGTGCGGTTTATGGAAGAGGATAATCAGCTTATCAAGGAACGGAAGGAGAAGCTTCAGGATATTCGAAAGGCTGGAAAGAATCCGTATAGTTATCGGTTTGATAAGCAAATAACTGCTGGGGAGCTTCAGAAGAAGTATGGGCATCTGAAAAAGGAGGAGAGTTTGCCTGATGTTGTGAAGACTGCGGGCAGGATTATGATGTTGCGGCGGATGGGAAAGGTTACGTTTATTACGTTGCGGGATGGTACAGGAAAGATTCAGCTGTATTTTAAGCAGGATGATCTTGGGAATGATAATTATAAGTTTTTGAAGAAGCTGGATATTGGTGATATTATTGGCTTGGAGGGGAGTGTTTTTGCTACAAAGACCGGTGAGTTGACGATTGCAGTTAGGTTGTTTGAGATTTTGACAAAGTCGTTGCATCCGCTTCCTGAAAAGTTTCATGGGTTGAAGGAGAAGGAGCTTCGGTATCGGCAGAGGTATCTGGATCTTATTATGAATCCTGAGGTTCGGGAGGCGTTTATGAAGCGGGCGGAGATTATTCAGGGAATTCGCGAGTTTTTATTGAAGAGGGGATTTATTGAGGTTGAAACTCCTATTTTGCAGCCTATTTATGGGGGTACGAGTGCAAAGCCGTTTGAGTCTAAATTGCATGCGTTGGATATGACTGTGTTTATGCGGATTTCAAACGAGATGTATTTGAAGAGGTTGTTGGTTGGCGGGTATGATAAGATTTTTGAGTTTTCGCAGGATTTCAGGAATGAGGGGATTGATAAGACGCATAATCCTGAGTTTTTATTGATGGAGACGATGTGGGCCTATGCAGATTATAGGATGAATATGGATCTTACAGAGGAGATGTTTGAGTTTTTGGCAAAACGTGTTACCGGGGGGACGAAGGTTAGGTTTCAGGGAAAGGAGATTGATTTTAAGCGGCCGTGGAAGCGGATTACTATGGTTGATGCGATTAAGGAGTATGTAGGTATTGATATTGAGAAGCTGAGTGATGATGAGATTCAGGGTTTTATTAAGGAGAAGGGTCTGTCCTATGAAGGAAGTTATAATAGGGGGATTGCTATGGAGTTTATCTTTGGAGAGTTGGTTGAAGAAAAGCTTATTCAGCCAACGATGGTGTATGATTATCCTTTTGAGACGTGTGGATTGGCAAAGCCTAAGAAGGATAATCCGCGTTTTGCAGAGCGGTTTGAACCGTATATTAATGGGTGGGAGCTTGGGAATTCGTATTCTGAGTTGAATGATCCTCAAATTTTGAAGGAGTATTGGGAGCGTGAAGAGAAGCGAAGGGCGAAGGAGTCTGATGAGGAGGCGCAGCGGTTGGATACTGATTTTATTCGGGCGCTGGAGTATGGGATGCCGCCTGCGAGTGGTCTGGGTATTGGTGTTGACCGCTTGGTGATGTTGTTGACGGATTCTGTTTCGATTCGTGATGTTATCCTATTTCCTTTTATGAAACCTGAGGCAGAAACAGAATGACCCCAGAAGATATAGGTGATCGGACTATTATTGGATTGACAGAGAAGATCTCTGTCCTTGGAAAAAATAGTATGCAGAAGGAGTTAGTTGCTCGTATTGATACAGGTGCGACAAAGAGCAGTATGGATATTAGTCTGGCTTCGAAATTGAAGTTGGGGCCGGTTGTTCAGAACAAGCTTGTGAAGAGTGCGCATGGTGTTAAGCTTCGGCCGATGATAGAGGTTGAGGTTGTTATTCGGAAGAAGAAGATTAAGGAGACGTTCACGTTGGCTGACAGGAGCCATATGAAGTATCCTGTGCTTATTGGTCAGAATGTTTTGAATAAGGGGTTCTTGATCGACCCTATGCAACGATGAAAGCGGCAATTATTAGTTTGGAAAGTGTAAGCAGCCAATGGACAGCGAAAGCATTAAAGAGGTATTTTGAGGATGTTGATGTTCTGAATTTAAAGGATGTGGAGATCACGATTAGTGGAAAGACTGCTGAGGTATTGCATAAGGGTGAACCTCTGAAGAAGTATGATTGTATCTATGCAAAGGGGAGTTTTCGTTATGCGCCGATATTGACGAGTATGAGTACGATTTTGCATAAGAGCTGTTTTATGCCGAACAAGCCTGAGGCGTTTACTATTGCTCATGATAAGCTGCTTACGCATCTTCAGTTGCAGAATGAAAATATTCCTATGCCACGCACCTATCTTACTTCGACTATTGAGGGTGCAAGGATTTTGCTGAAGAAGGTTAATTTTCCTATTATTATGAAGTTTCCTCAGGGTACGCAGGGCAAGGGCGTGTTGGTTGCAGATAGTTATGCGAGTGCGAGTAGTATGCTGGATGCGCTTGTGGCTTTGCGGCAGCCGTTTATTCTTCAGGAGTATATTGATACGGACAAGACTGATCTGCGTGCGATTGTTGTGGGTGATAAGGTTGTTGCGAGTATGAAGCGCAAGGCAGGGGAGGGTGAGGAGCGTGCTAATGTTCATCAGGGCGGAAGTGTTGAGCCGGTTCAATTGGATGAGTATTCAAAGCAGATAGCGATTAAGACTGCTCAGGCGATTCATTCTGAGATCTGCGGAGTGGATATTCTTGAGTCTGCAAAGGGACCGTTGGTTATTGAGGCGAATATTAGTCCAGGGCTTCAGGGTATTACTGATGCTACAAAGATTGATGTTGCTGACAAGATTGCAGCGCATCTGTTTCATCAAACGAAGTTGTTTGTTGAGGGAAAGAATAAGAAAAAGTCTTCCCAGATCATGGCTGAACTGGAGACTGAGCAGCATAAGCTTATTACAACAGTGGATTTCCGGGGTACGAGGATCTTACTTCCTGAGATTGCAACAAAGATTTCAGCTATTCGAGCGAATGATGATATTGAGATTTCTATAGATAAAGAACATATAGATGTGAAGAAGTTTAAGTGAGTTTTGCGTTCTTGATTAGGTTCATGATCTTTTTGTATTGGGGAGAGACCTCTTTTTTGCAGGTGGGGAGTGAGAGGATTTTCCATTTTTCTTCAATTTTTGTTTTTAAGAGTTCCAAGGCAAGGTCGTAGCGCATTGATCGTTTTCCGAGTGAGTGCATATAGAGGAACACGCCTTTTTGGGTGAGAAACTTGTAGCAGTTTGCGTTTGCACAGATCTCTGCTTCTTTGGAAGACCATTTTGTGTTGTGGTGCTCTTTTATGCATGTAATAACTTGCTTTATGATTTTTTGAGGACAGTTGTTCTGTTTAAGGAGCTCTTCTGTAGCCTGCACGCTCATTTTAACGTGTTCCTGAAGTCGGTTCATATTCATGGCTTCACTGAGCTTACAATCCATAAGACGGATTCCTAGTTTGACAATAAGAGGATCTGCTTTGAGTTTTGTGGCTAAATGATCTGCTATTGGATAGGGAAGTTCATACACTTCGATTGCGGGTACGCCGTATGTTTCTATCTCTGTTCTAATGTATTGGTCGACTTTTTCAAGAAGAAGTTTTTGATTCATATTAGATGTTTGTCTTAATCATGTCGATGCTTTTGGCAATATCCTCTCCTTTCTTGGTGAGTTTAAGGATTTTTAATCTGCCTTGTTTTTCAAAGAGAATGAGTCCGGCTTTTTGCATTTCCTGGAGTATTTTCACAACATGACTGTAGGTGCAGTCAACGACTTTTGCGAGAGAGGATGCATAGATATCATTGGAAGAATTGAGCAGGGTTACCATCATCATTGCAGGTTTTTCCCTAAAAAAAACATTGAAAATTTTCTTATTCTTCATCTATTTCCCCCAACACATATGAAATTACTTAAAAAATAACTGTTATGATCAAAGCTATATCTACGTATTCATATATTTCTTTATATATTTTACGCTTTAGGAGGCAGATAGTTTTAGCATTACTGATTTTGTTTGGAATAATGAGAATTTTTTTGTTCCTTAAGGGTTACTTTTTTTATGAACTTTGTGATCTTGTTGTATATATTTTGTCTTCTTCTTCCCTGTCAAATATAAAGATATCTTCAAATCTGACGAGGTTGATTTTCTTTCTTGTCGGCTGAGTTCTTTTGGATGGTTTTTGTTGGTGTTTGTTAGATTTATCATTATTTTTTTCCATTTGATTCCTCTGCGTGTTTTTAGGAAGGAAAGAGTCCTTAATTGTAATCAACGGACTCTAACCCTCTTAGAAATGCTTCTTCCTCTCTTGATAGTTGGCCTGATTCGACCATTTCAGAGAGTTGTTCTAAAAACTCTATGTTTATGTTTGATTCCATTTTCATCTTTTCCCTCCAAGTTTTTTCATCGGAATGCAAGACAGAGAGGAGTCTTAACCGGCCTCAACAGCGAAGGAGATTTTGTAGCCATAAACGGCATCAAGGTTTACATGAACTTTCCTGCAGGCGGAGACGAAAGCCCCGGGGATGCTGATGATCTAAGAGGATTCACTAACAGCTCCTACATCATTGAAAGATATCGCCCTACTCAACCGGGAGAAGGACAAGAGATTTCTCGTGATAAATTCGTTCCAGAATTTTTGAACATCGATCCTGTGAGTGGAGAAGTAGAACATATTACCTCGGTATATGGACCAAACGCGGTACATGCAGGCCATGCTCTCGCACTAGACAATGATCAAAATCAATTCATCATCTATGGACGACCCCAACCCCCCTTGCATAGCTTAGATCACCTCATGATCGTAGACAGCATTACAGGTGAATATTTATCCAAAGCAGAGATAGATGATTCATATTGGGGGCTCTTTACTACAAGTAGTGGTGACTTAGTAGGGATCACCTGGGACTATGTTACCTATGAAATACTAGAGTTAAGACATATTGACCGATACACAGGAGAGTCCGAAGTTATAGCAGACCTTCCCTACATCGACTTCTTTAGTACTGGCTCAGGAGCTATCAACCTTTTAAACAACCAGATCTATGCTCATGAATCAGAAGGAAGACGCATCTATGTTATTGATGCCTACACAGGAGAATTACTCAATACATTGGATGTTGGCAGAAACTATGTTTATCTTTATGTGGACTACGTAGTGTAAGAAGCACAAGATATGTCCAAAAAGGTATATGAACACACAATTAGCTAAGATTGTAGCTCATTAAGTGATGTAGACGCCCCTGCCGTGGATAAAGCCAACAAAGTTGGGAGACCCATCAATGGCTCAAAAAACCGCCCCTGCTGGGAATCGAACCCAGATCTGAACCTCCGCAGGGTTCTATTCTATCCATTATACTACAGGGGCCCGAGGTTGGGAGGGAAAGGGGGCTTTAAAAGGTTTTGCGGCTAGTCCGTTTGTAGGTGGATGAGATATTGAGACTCTGAAGAGGTTTCCTTCTTTTAGGATATAGGTTGCGTGGCCCTGGATTTCAGGGTCTTTTTCAGCGAGTTGTTCAAGGAGAGAGGTGAAGTAGCTGAAGATGTCTGTCTTTTTATTTGAGAATTTTGCCATCTGTTGATGGACGATGGGGGCCCATCTGTCGTTGCTGCTGTCTGTGTAGATGAAGGTTCCTTTGTTGATCCTTTCGAAGCAAGATGATCTTGTTCCGCCTGTATAGATCTGGTTTTCGGCTGGATCCAGGGCGAGAATTTCGACAGACATTTTGTGGGGGTCGTGGTAGGGGCGGAGGTCGGTTGTGAGGAGTTCTTGGAGGGTGATTGAGCAGAGGTCTCTGATTGTCTCGCTGCGGATTATACCTGAAAAGAGAAGGAGGTGATCATGGGTTGTTGAGAGTATCTTTTCTGAAAGGCGATATCGGGGTGTGTCTGAGTTAAAGGGTATAGTAAAGGTTAGAAGGTCTGTGGCGAGTGCTGCCATCTGATCGAGTTGCCATGCTAGAATCGCTGTCATTGAGTTGTTTTTGAGGAATTCTAAAAGTATTTAAATTGTTCTTTTATTCTTGGGATATGGATTCGTTTAGCCATATTATCTTTGCTTTGGTGTTCTGGGTGCTGTTTTCCTGGATTATGCCTGTTGATTTGAGTGTGTGGTGGTTTATCGTAGGGGCAGTTGTTCTTGATGTGGATCATTTTCTGGGGGCAGCCTATTCTCAGGCTAGTGATAGCTGGAGTCGTTCTGAACGTCGTTTAACGGGGTGGCAGAAGATTGGTTTTTATCCAAGGACCTTTTTGCATTCGATTTGGGGAATTCTGTTATTGGGAGGGGTGGTTGGTTGGGTGGTAAATCCGTTTCATGGTTTGGCTTTGGTGTTGGGGTTGTTTATGCATCTGGTGCTGGATAGTCTTGATGAGGCAGGGATCTATTGGCTTTATCCATATCTGTTTATTCATGGACCTATTCCGTGTAGTTATCGTGAGGGTCAAGAACGGGTGGGGATGCATCGCTATGTACAGTATAGTTTGTTTGTTAATTTTTTTTTGTGTGTTTTCCTTTTCTTGGGTTATCTTTTCTTAGGATAGCGGTGAGGCTGTTGAGTAGGAATGATGCTGAGAGGAGGATGTGTTGGTGGGATTGTTCTGGAAGGAGGAAGAGTGAGAAAAGGAAAAGTATGTCTACGGTGATGAGCCAGGGTTGTGAGTTGTGAAGGAAGCGGTATGAGATAATGAGTGCTGCAATAAAGAAGCTGTACCACCAGATGCCTTGAAGGATGAGGAAGAATGCTGCTGCTGCGGCAATAAGGTACCAGGATGCAATAAGCCAGGTTTGTAGTTCTTTTATTTCGTCTTGAAGAGATGATTTCAACCAGAGACCGAGAGGATATCCAAGAAGGGCTACGATGATTGCGAGGAAGAGAGGGAGATTCATGGGAAAGGCACCTTAAATAATATTTTCATTACATTTAATAGGATCACCAAAATCATCTTCACCAAGGCTAACTTTTTCATTACCTGCACTTGATTTTAGTCCTACAGGGATGAGGTTTCCTTCCTGGTCTTGGAGAAAGATGCAGAAGTCTCCTTTTATGTCAAGATCTTCTTTTACGGTCTCATAGTTTGATTGGATGTCATTAAACAGAGCTTCAATTTCTTCTGGGTCGATCTCTCCTTTTTTAATGATGACGTAGGTGGGATCTGTGCTGCTGGCGTCGTCGAGTTGTGAGGAGAGGACATCTGCTTCGTATTCGAGTCCTGATGTGTCCTGGTCTTTTGAGCCTGAAAGCAGGGAGTAAAAGACGGTTAGGATGAGGATGAAGATGACGACTGCGATAAGAAGGTCGAGGCTGAAGCCTTGAGCTTTTGTGTTTTGGTTCCAGAATCCCATGAAAGAATTCTCTTTTTAGTCTTTAAATAGTTTACTGTTGAAGCATAGTATAGGGGATAAGGGAGTGAATTAAAAAAAGAAAAAAAGAGGCCTTTCGGCCTGAATGTTGTTCCTAGGGGTTTATTCCTGTGACTGCTTGTAGCTCTGGATGAGTTCTCTTGAGTTCAGGTAGGCGTCTCCAAGGTAGCTGTTTGCATTCTTGAGGAAGTCGTTCCCGTTCAGGTAGAGTCTATCCATGTCGCTTTCGCTTCTAATTGCTTTAAACGAACTTACTGCAGCTTCGTATTTTTCCCAAGCAAGGGCAACATTTTCTTTGTACTCTTCAAGGTCTTGTTCCATTTCAGGGTACAAAGGGTCATCTACAGACACAGTGTCCAGTTTTCCCTGGAGGTGGTCTCCTAAGCTGTCAAATCTGTTTAAGACGTGTTGGAGTCTCCATGCAAGGTTCTGTCCGAGCCATCTCTTATAGATGGGTTTAACAGCGTCCCATCGTGTTTCTACTTTTTTAGCTAAGTCTTCAAGTTCGTCAGCTGCGTTTTCGCTTTCAAGGTCTACTGCTTCGATGTCTGCTTTGAGTTCACGAAGTGCTTCTAACTGCTCTTCGATCTCGTCTGTTATCTGTTTGACATCTTGTTCGTTGCCGATTTCGTTCTGTCCCCAAAACATTACTGTAACGAGCTTTGAGTCGATTAAATCAACAGCTGCAATGAGGTAGTCCTGTCCTGCTTCTTTTGCTGTAAGTTGTGCAGTTTTGAATGCTTCTCCGCCTTCTGCTTTGTACTCTCGCACTTTATTTCTGTTTGTGATCCAGTCTTGTCGTGCGTCTTTGTAAAACTCTTTCATTTGTACGTAGTGTGCTTTATGTCTGTTGTACTCGTCAATCCATCCGTCATCTTGTTCTCCAAGGGTAGCTGCTGATGCTACAGGCACCAGGCCGCTAAAAAGGAGACCGAGGACGAATAATGCCATTAGTTTTTTCATTTTATGTTCCTCCGATCATTTTTTGTTGATCTTTTTGTTTTGTGTTTTTTTTACTTATTTTTATTTTGTTCTTGCTTTTTTTGTTTGTTTTTGCTTTCTTTCTTTTAAATTATTTGTGGAAAAAGGGGGCCGAAGCCCCTGATTTTCCTAATTAAAATGTGTACCAGAATCCTTCTCCGTCAAAGTTAGAGAATCCAGTACCTGTTGCCTTAACTCTTCCTGTACCTTCGTAGTTGATGACAAGCTCTGTTCCTTCAAGGACAAGCTTACCGTCTCCTTCATAAAAGGTATAGGTTGTGTTTCCTTCCACTTCTTCCCAACTGGTTCCCCAGCCGTTCTTGAAGGTGGATTCGGCTCCAGCAACTTTAACGATACCTGTACCTCTAATGGTAACAGTTCCGTCTCCTTCTACGTCCATCCAACCGTTACCTCTTGCCTTAAGCGTTCCGGTTCCTTCAACGTATTCTGCTAATGCAGGAACAGCAGCTAGGGCAAAGATTGCAAAGATTGCAAAGACCTGTTTTATTGCTTTATTCATGGTAGTTCACCTCCGTTCGTTTTATGGTGAGTATGATGGCGAGGATGATGGTGGATGAGTGGGGTGAATGGATGGTAGGGTCATCCTCGTCTGTGTGTGATCTTACGGAAGGTTAATTCGCGTAAGGCTTGTCTGGTTTTGATGCCAGACGCGCTTATCATGCTATTAGTATGGTGGAAACTATACTTGTTTTTTTATGGAAAATATGGAAACTGAGGGGCTGAGAATGGAAATCGTGGGAAACTGAGGTGTTTTTGGTGTTTTTTGGTGGAATGAGGGGTTTTGTGATTTGGCTTGTGTTGTTTGGATGGGTGAGGGGTTTTTTGGAAGGGGCGGGTGGTTGTGTTATGAATTATTTTCTATATGGATATTTTTTGTTGGGTGGATGGATGTCGCCGGAAAAAGTGTTCAGAATCGAAAGGTTTAAATATAGGTTTAATTATTGAATAGTAGTAACTAAATTGGAGGGTTTGAAGAATAGAAGACAATAAACTGGATAAGAACCATGATGCTTTTCAATATGATGAGGGTGAAGACTCACTATTTGGAGATAAACCCTTAAATTACCTTGATTCTAAGTTTTCTGATATAGCTGCTCTGCCAAAAGACAGGGATTTAAAGTTTATGGAGAGTGGGGAGTTTGATGTTGGTAGACTCGCAGAAATGGTAGAGGATGTGGATTCAGGGGTTTCAGCCCTTCTCGTCTATGAACGGCATATTAGTGAGTTTACACCTGGAGAATTAGCTGATCGAGAAGCGTATCGAAGACGTAATTTAGCTGTTGAAGAGCTTGTAGATGCTGATTTTAAAGGTCTAGAACGGGCCATTTCAATTGGACATATACCTGGACAGGGAAGTGTAGATCTTCTTTGTATGGCAAATGAGTTCTTACAGGACAATTTTGAGCGTTTGCGAGCATACAAGCGTAATGGATGCGATATTGATGATAGGTTATTTCTTGATGGTTTAGAGGTAAGTGAAGACTATCTAACTGGTTTTGGAAGGGAAAATAGAGCTGAAACCGGCTTAGAGGCTGCTATGGCCGCTATTCGAGCGTTTCAGTCTATTGCAGAGTATGAACGGTTTGAAGCCGGCATTGTTGTTGGGCCGTATCCTGATAAAATGGTTGAGGCCAAGGCATATCTTGAATATGATTCAACAGGAAAGGAAAGCCGAGATAAAGAGGCCGAGGTTAGAAAAAAGGTCGTATTAGCTCCTGTGCCACGGCATCTTGAGGCTGAGAGGGGGCAGATGCATGTCAAAGGGTATATTAGATAGATTTGGAGGAATATATAAAATGAAACTTAAACCAAGAAAGGAAGGTCAAAGGCAACTTGATAGAAGACAACTTGATAGAATAGTTATCACAGGTACATTGTTAGGAGCGGGTGTCTTAGGGTTGGGAATTGCTGCCCATATTATTTCTGGATCCGATGGAAGAGAGAACGATCAAACTAGGATGGAAAAGGCTTCAGCTGTTCTGAACATAGGAAATCCTGCTATGTTAAAGATCCATGCATCTCCTTATGGGATCGAATTTGGTCCTGAAACACTGTTCTATGATCTTGATGGAGATAAACAAACGGTTGAACAGGTTGTTCAGCTTTATGATGTCGGAGCAACCTTTCCTCAGCATTCAAATGTCGTGCTTGATCTGGTAAGAAGTGAAGATACAGAACCAGGGTTTGATCCGAATAACATAGGGGGTTTGAGAAGGGAGATGACCCCTGATGAGGCAGATAGTGTAGATAGGGTTTATCAGGGTTTGATTTCGCTTCTTCCTCGCCCATAAGGAATTTTTTCTTCTTTTTCTTTTCTATTCTCTATTTATTCTCTAAAAAACAGGTGAAAAATCGAAAGGTTTATATATTAGTTACACCTTCTGTTTATAAAGATTGTGTCATCATCGCTGTATGTCAAAACAACTCTTAAAAAATTTTCCCTTAAAGCGCTGCTTTAACGGAGGTGGCCACCATGACCTATGTTAAAAAATGCCCTGAGTGCGGTGGAATAAACTTATTCTGGAATAAAGAGAAAGGCGAGGTAATCTGTAAGGATTGCGGCCTTGTGGTAGAGGAGAAGATGGTGGATTTTGACCAGGAATGGCGTGAATTTGATAGTGATGCGGCTGCTCGGAAGAGGCGGACAGGGGCTCCTATGACCTATACGCAGTTTGATCAGGGTTTGGGTACGGATGTGGGTAGGAAGTCTGATCTGTATAGTCTTGGTGGAAAGAATAAGAATAAGTTTTTTCGATTGAGGAAATGGCAGCAGAGGATTAGTACGGCTATTGAGCGGAATTTAAAGCTGGCTTTGGCTGAGTTGAAGCGGGTGAGTAGTTATTTGAAGCTTCCGTCTAGTGTTGAGGAAGAGGCTTCTCGGGTCTATACGTTGGCTGTACAGAAGGGTTTGGTTCGGGGGAGATCTATGGAGTCTGTTGTGGCAGGTGCGTTGTATGCGGCTTGTAGGCGTCATGATGTACCGAGGACGCTGGATGAGTTGAGTGAGGCTTCGAGTATTGAGAAGAAGGAGATTGGCAGAACGTATCGGTTTATTACGCGGGAGCTGGGTATTACGATATTGCCTTCAAATCCGTCTGATTATATTGCGCGGTTTGCTTCTGCGTTGAAGTTGTCTGCAGAGACGCAGAGTAAGAGTGTTGAGATTATTGAGCAGGCGCAGAGTGTTGAGTTGACTTCTGGGAGAGGTCCAACAGGTATTGCTGCTGCTGCGTTGTATGTTGCTGCATTGATTAATGGAGAGAAGCGGACTCAGAGGGAGGTTGCTGATGTTGCAGGCGTTACTGAGGTCACGATTAGGAATAGGTATAAGGAGCTTCTTGAGGAGTTGAATCTGGAGAAGGAGATTAAGAAGAGCAAGAAGAAGAAGTTGTAGTTAGTATATGTGGATATAGGCGGAAAGGTTTTTTATCTTGTTTTTTTCAAAGGGGATTCCTTCTTTTTTTAGGAGAGTAATTTTTTTCTGGATGGGCTTGCCTGTTGTTTGTCCCATAAAGCCTCCTATTGTTCCGTCTGATGCAATGACTCTGTGGCAGGGAATAATGGGGGGGTCGGGGTTTTTTCTGAGTGCGTTTCCTATTGCGCGGTAGGCTTTTGTGTTGAGTTTTTTAGCAATTTCTTTGTAGGTGGTTATTTTTCCTTTGGGGATTTGTTTGCAGAGTGTGTAGACCTGTTCTGAAAAGGGAAGGAGCCAGTGTATGATTTCGTTGTAGTTTTTTTGTGTGGGGTTGTTTTTGTAGGTTTGGGCTTTTTTGTTGAGTTTGGTTGGGAGGGTAATTTTGTTTTGGAGCCATTCCTGGACGCGGGTTGTTTGAATGTATTGGATGAATTGGGAGATGTTTTTTGGGTGTTGGGTGTGGCGGCAGCGTTCGAAGTCGATCAGTACAGGTCCTTTTTTTGTGATGATGATGTGTTTGTAGGGGTTGGTGAGTTCGAATTTGTTTATGTTGAGTTTGTCGAGTGTTCTGAGTTGGTTGAATATCTGCAGGAGTGTTTTTTTAATTTTGTTTTTTGGTGCTTGTTGAAGGTAGTCGCCGATGCGGATTCCGTCTATGTATTGCATGTGTATTTCTGTTGGGGTTGCTGATAGGAGTTTTGGTCCGATGTTGTGTTTGTTGAGAATTTTAAGAAATTGTGCTTCGAAGAGGAGTGCGTTTTTTGCTTGTGTGTCTTTTTTTATTTGTTTGATGATGATATTGTTTTCTAGGAAGACGTTGCTTCTTTTTCCTTTTGCAAAGGGGGTTTTCATTTTTTCCAGATTTTGTAGACGTAGAGGGTTTCGAATGCGAGTTTTTGTTGTTTGATCTCTTTATGGTTGAGGTTGTTGTTTTTTAGGGTGGTGTTGATGATCTTTTTATGGGAGAGGCTGCTGAAGAGGAGTAGGATGATGCCGTTGGGTTTGAGGTGTTTTGGGGCTTGGTTGAGGAAGGTTTGTATCCATTCGTGGCCTTGAGGTCCTCCATCGAGAGCGATATCTTTGTCTTGTGGATGGTTAGGAAGGTAGGGGGGGTTGGAGATGATGAGGTCGAATTTTTTTGTGATTGTAGTGAATAGGTTTGATTGGATGAATGTGATGTTTTTTTCTTTGTGGAGTTTTTTTGCATGTTTTATTGCTTCGGGGTCGATGTCTGCTGCGGTGACATGGGCGGCTGTTTCTGCGGCTTTTGCTGCAAGGATGCCAGAGCCTGTTCCCATGTCCAGGACGTTTCCTTTTGCATAGAGAGGGATGCAGCTTTCAAGGAGGTAGGAGTCTTCGTGTGGTTCGTACATGGATATGAGAATGAACAGGGATATAAAAAGGTTATTTTGTATCCTTTGGAAACGTTTTGTCAAGGGCTTTTACGTATTCTTTTATGCGGGCGAGGATGCTGGTAAGGTAGTATTTTTCGAGTTTTTCTGAGAATATCTCTGTAAGGCTTGTGTTTTCTGTGAATCGGTAGGTGTTTTTGATCTTTTCAAGGATGAAGTGGTCTCTAAGGCGAAGGAGTTGTCTGCGGATATTGGATGGAGCGATGCCGAGGAGGGGGAGTTTGAGCTCTTTTCTTTTTTTTATTGTGGCATCTTCTATCTCTTTTGAGTTCATAGAGGTTTGATGTTCAAGCATAACAAGGAGAATGTCTACAATAACGTCCCTGCTATCGCCTGGCTGCAGGAGTCCTATGGATAGGCAGAACTTTCTGACAAGGTCTCTTCCTGTATAGGTTTCTGGCTTTTCATACTTTCGGAGCGTTAGCTCTGCCAATGGTGTGTCTATAGATATTTTTCCCACTATTCACCCCCAAGATGATTAAAACTTTTTAGAAAAGAGCTATTTAAATAGTTTTTGGTCGTTTGTAGGATTTATGTATACTCATAGGAAAAAGTAGAAAAAGGAGCATTGTTTTCTTCCTTTATGGGGAAGGAGAGCTATCATATTGTGGCTGTTGAAGATTATCCCGGGGTTCTTGACTTTTTGGGATCTCTTTTATCGTTTTATTCTTATGAGCACACACTCTACAGTTGTCCGAGTGAGGCGTATGAAGGAATTGTTCGTGATTGTCCGGATATGGTGATTACGGATAATAGGATGGAATCTAATGAAAAGGCAGGAGAGGATCTGTTTAGACGAGTTCATGAGCAGTTTTCTGGAGAAATTCCGGTTATTATTCATAGTAATTATAAGCACTTAGGAGAGACGCATAAATTGATGCATGAAGGGCTTTATTCGTTTCTTGAAAAGTGTGATTCAAGAGCTGATTCGTTTAATCTGATAGATTTAATAGAGGAACATAGAAAGAGGATTCTTGGAACTTCGTATTATACTGATGAACATAATGTGGTGGTTGTTAGGTCTCGAGATGGGCTGGATGTTGAGGAGGAAGGGAGAGAGAACAAGCAGGGAGATATGAATCTCTTTTCGGTTTCTTTTGGCGGAGAGAATATTGTCGAGTATTTGCTTAATCCTCGCTTTAATATTGGTGTGGTTCTTTTTGAACCTGCTACGAGGGAAGAGGTGGAATGTGCTCGTGATCTGGCCACACAATTGCATCGGTATTCTCCTTATCTTCAGATGGTTGTAGATCTTAAAGGGGTTGAAGGTGGAGTGGGAGAGGGTTCTTTTCCTTTGTATGTGAGAAGGGGGTTGGGTGTTGGAGAGGGGGTTCTGAGGAGTACGTTTGATGAGCGAAAAAAGAGGATTGAAAGAGATGTTCAGGAGGGGGATCCACAGATTTGGTCTCTTGTAGGACCGGGAGCATCAGGAAAGACAACTTTGATTCGTGAGCTGCAGAGGATGTTTCCCTATGTTCATCATGTTGTGAGTGATACTACACGTAGGCCTCGTCCTGGCGAGGGGAATGGTGTTGAACATTATTTTGTTGATGAGAATAGTATGGCTGATAGAAGGGAAGGTTTTTTGTTTAGTTTTCAGAGTAAACAAAGGAATTGGTATGCAATACGGAATGATGAGCTTCTTCAGCCGTTGCAAAATGGGAGGGAGGTTTTTGCTTCGATTAAAACGATTGATTATTTTTTTAGGATGGCTCAATTATATCCTAGGATGAAGCGAGTTTTGCTTCTTCCTTCTGCTGAACGTGTTGAGCGTTATCATAGGAAAAGAGAGGGTTCGGTCGAACACACTCTTTCAACTGCTCGTGCAGAGCTTAGTCAATATTTAGATCTAGGGGAGAGATTTTCTTTTGATCTTGTTTTTGATGATGATGCTATAGAAAATGGGTCGTGTCAGATAGCGGGGGAGATTGGTGCGGTGCTTCAGAGGGAGCGTTTTGGCAGGGGTTAGTATTCTAGTGCCATTCGGGATTCAATCAAGTCTTTAATAATGTTTGATATTTCGAAAAACTGGTTGAGTATGATAAGTTCTTTTTTTCTGAATTCGGAGGAATTTTGTTTTATTTTGTTTAAGCTTTTGTTTCTCAGTTGATCTATGTTGAATATTGTTTGGTTATTAAATTTGTAGAAGAGATCTTTGAAGAGGATGAAGGAGGAGGTTATGTTTTGCATGAATTGTTCTCCTTCTTTGGAGAGTTCTGGTTTGATTTCGAGACTTAGGCGTCCAAGGTTTTTTTCGACGTCGATAAGGTTGTCGAGTTGTGCAAGGATGTGTTGAACAAAGCAGGTCTTTTGATATTCTTTATAGCCAACTTTGTTTAGTACGCGGATGCAGTAGTTGAGGAGTTTTGTGATTGTGTCATGTTTTTCTTCTATTGTTTCTAGAAGGAATTGGTCCTTTGTTTGTATTGCTTTGGTGAGATCGTTTAATGAGTCGATGATGAGCAGGAAGATGCGTCGCAGGACGTTGTTGAATTCTGAATAGGATACTTCTGAAAGAATTTTTAGCTGACAGAGGTTTTCATTTTGCTGGATAACTTCAAGGCCGGAGAGTCTGTGGAGTTCTTCGTGGATGACAGAGAGTATGGTGCGTTCTTTGTTTTCGTAGTGATAGATGAGTGTTTGTTTTTTGAAATGAAGGAGTATTTCATCGTATCCTCGTTTGTAAAGGCTTCGAATGAGGAAGATGAGTGATGTTCTGTCAAGCCCGGTTATTTCTACTTCGGCTATTCCGCCTTTTTTTGATTTTTGAGTTGACACTAAGAGAATTGTTCCTTTTTCCTCTACCTCAAGTTCATCTCCCTTTGTTATACCAAATGTTTTGACCCAGTTGGTAGGAAGTGATACGATTAAGGTGGATGGACCGTGCTTTACGACCTTCCGTTTCATTTAGCCCTCTTCTTTGCCCCGTAGGATCTTATAGGAAGGCAGACTATATAAAGTT
>NYYS01000030.1 GCA_002685855.1 Candidatus Woesearchaeota archaeon | reverse complement strand
TCTCGAGGTTACCTCTCTCAAGGCCCCTATCGATCATAGGCTTGGTGAGCCTTTACCTCACCAACAACCTAATCGACCGCCAACTTATCCTTAGGCCTTGCGTTTATAGAAAAACACATTCCAGTAGAATTTCCATATCAGGTTTTAGCTTCAGTTTCCAGAAGTTATTCCTAACCTAAGGGTAAATTATCGACGTGTTACTGAGCGGTTTGCCGGTGTTGCCGAAGCAACCCCTTGACTTGCATGGCTTAGTCGAATCCCAATAGCAGCAATCTCCCGCAGGATCAACGGGTACTGCGTTATTATTAGACTTTAAGGAAAAATTTGGGTTTTGCCTTGTTCTTCTACCAACAGATGCTCCTATTCAGAGCTTCTGGAACTTGAGTTATTTGTTAGAAATAACCTCGAAGCGTTGCTTGAGGGTTCCCACATTGGCGGTCATAATGCCTTGCGGCACATTCGAGAAACATCGATTTCTTTAAAAAGGTTACTGTTTGATCTAGATCTTGGAACGTTTACGTTTTTCCTTTTTCATGCGTTTTCTTTGCCATTTCCAACGCATCTGTCCTTTCTTTTTCCAACGTCTAGAGCTTCTTTTCACGGTTAATGTATCCTCGTACTAAAGTCGTGGAATTTTAAAGGATTTAAAAGCTTATCGAAAAATCAGAACCTTCAAATGGATAAATTCAGACTGGAAATGCTTACACATACCCTTTGACAAGAAGTTTACCCATGGTGGATATTGTAAGGGCGGTTTTTCCTTTGTGAATGTGGGTTTCTGCAAGGCCGAGGTCTTTGAGGCCTTCTGTTTTGAGGTTGCCGTTGACGTGGTAGGAGATGAGGGGGAGGCTCATTCCGGATCGTTTTGCAAGCTCTTCGAGGCTGCTGTAGCAGTCTTCCTGGTTGAGGATTTTGAGGAGGCGCATCTTTTTTTCTGTGAGAAGTTTGTAGTATTCAAAGCGAAGAACAGGGAGCATAAGGGGTTCGTTATTTGCTACATCGAATGCTTTGAGTCCGTTCACGAATGAGGCAGAGAGGGCAGCGCATTGTGATATGCGATCTCCGGTGCCTATGTTTACAATGATGTTCTTGTCTTTCTCTCCTGTTTTTATCTCTCCTACAACACGGAACATCTCTTCAAGAAGGTTTCCTTTAAGGCGAATGATCTGGCAAGGTATTTTAAATTTTTCAAGATCTTTTACTGCTTTTTCTGCATCGTCCAGGCGTTCCTGAGGAGAGAGAAGATAGACTTTTTCAATATTGAATTCTCGTATTCCTATAAATAGTGCTTCGATATTGTCTCCAACAGGGGCTATGAGTATGTGTTTCATGGTCTCACCTTATTTTTCAATCCCCACACAGTATAAAAGAATACGTTTAATGCTTAAATAACTTTTGAATTTAGAAGGCTGTTTTTTAGGGAATAGAGATCAGGATTATATAGTCTTTTAATTATAGTTCAATAGGCTGTGTTTGGGGGGAGGGCATTAGAATGAACGGTATTACTGAAGAAGCTGAGTATAAGGGGAGAGCATTTGAGAATGAGCGTATTGGTTTGATGGCGAGAGAGGGATTAATTCGTGAGATTGAATTGGATCTTTGGAATGAACTGAGGCCTGACGAGAATTGATGAAAAGGTTTTTATAGTAGGGTATAGCTTGTTTGAATAGATGATTATGATCATTAGAAGGGGTTTGAATGAGGTTTAGATTAGGCATTGTTGCAAAGAATAGTGATGAGAAGAAGAAGCTTCTTCGTGATATTAATAAATTTGATTTGAAGTTGGATAAGAACCCTAGTCTGGTTATCTCTCTTGGAGGTGATGGGACGTTTTTGATTGCAGAACGCAGGTATCCAGGGGTTCCTAAGATTCTTATCAGGGATTCTGAGATTTGTACTAAATGTTCTTCTGAAGGTCTCTCTAAAATGATTGATGCTTTAGAACAAAAGAATTTTGTTATTAAGAGATATAAGAAGATCTTGGTTGAGTTTAAACGGAAACAACTTTTTTCTACGAATGACTGTGTTATTAGAAATACCTATCCTTACATGGCTGCTCGATTTCAACTTTTCCTTAATGGAAAGGAACTGGACCCTGTGATTGGTGATGGAATTGTTGCAAGTGGTGTTTTTGGCAGTACGGGCTATTATCATTCAATTACTAGATCATCCTTTAAACGGGACTGGAGAATTGCGTATAATAATCCTACCATAAAGAAGATGCCTTTATCATTAAAGTCAGATGATCGTGTTGAGTTGAAGGTGGTTAGGGGGCCTATGAGTCTTACATCAGATAATGATCAGAAGGTTTATTTACTAGAGAATAGAGATCGGGTTCGATTATCTCTTTCTAAAAAAGAGGCACAGGTATTGGAAATTAGTGATTTCTGAGCAAACTATCAATAACCCTGGGTCAATACAGACTCACTATGTTCCTAGATTAGACCCTGTCTATACACTGGTAGAAAACAAATGTTTTTAAATAGGTTGTTCTCATAATTTAAAGGTTTGTGAGGAATGAATGGTGGCTATAGGTGAACTTATCGGGCAGTTTTTCTTAAATAGTACAGGATTATATGCTCTTTTGGCGCTTATTCCCTTTCTTTTGCTGTATCTTATGAGGCCAACTCCTAAAAAGAGGATTTTGCCTGCATTGATGTTTTTTATCAAAGAGCAGGGGATGACGAATAAGAATAGTTTTCTTCAGACGCTGATAAGAAATGTTCTTTTCTTTTTTCATCTCTTGTTGATCTTGATTCTGGCCTTTGCTATTGCTCAACCATTTATTAATCTATCAAAGGAGGCGCTGACTACAAGAACTGTGCTTATTTTGGATAGTACAGCAAGTATGCAGGCTGATTTTGAAGGAGGTTCCCGGTTTAAAGCAGTTAAGGAAGAGGCTCTAAAACGGGTTGGGGTACGGACAACGATTATTGTGTCGAGTGATATCCCTGAGTTGATGGGTGATGAGGTAGAGGCTACGGAGGCTGAAGAGTTGTTGCTGAG
This sequence comes from Candidatus Woesearchaeota archaeon, assembly GCA_002685855.1. Classification (GTDB taxonomy): domain Archaea; phylum Nanobdellota; class Nanobdellia; order Woesearchaeales. The sequence goes on along the minus strand of NYYS01000030.1, from coordinate 7,753 downwards.
TCTTCGTCCTCGTGATACAGAGGGGAGTTTGAATGATGCTCTTATTATGGCTTCTGATTTTGTTAGGGGAAATGCGAAAGTTGTGGTTTTATCTGATTTTATTGATCCGACTGTTGATAGTTTTGAGGGTGCCAGAGACCTTCTTACTGCGTCGGGTGCGATTGTTGAATTTGTGAGCTATAATGGGTTTGTTGAGAATGTTGGTATTGTGGATCTTGTTGTTGAGGATAGTGGATCAAAGGCGTGGATAAAGAATTATGCCGATATTGAAAAGAGTGTTACTCTCTTGATAGGAGATAAGGAAGAGAGTATTACTATACAGGGGAAGAGCACTGAGCTGTTCTCTTTTACAACTCCGCCGGGGAAGAGTGTTCTTTCAATCAAGGAGAATGATGGTTTTCTTATTGATAATAAGGCATATATAAGTTCTTTTGAAGGTGAGGTGTTTAATGTAGGTGTTATTACAAATGATCCTCCTCTGTATATAAATACTGCATTGTCGCTAATTCCTCGAGTAAATCTTACCTATTATACTCCTCCGAAGGTTCCACGGAAATTTGATGAAGATATTCTTGTGCTTGCAGGTGTAGATCCTGAATTGGTGTTGCCTGGAACGCTAAAGGATCTTGAACTGTTTGTGAAGGAAGGAAAGAGGTTGATTATTGCAGCGCAACCTTCTCTGTTTGAGATGGATATTGAAAGTCTTATTGGAACTTCTTATATCTCTTTGAATGAAGAGGCTTCAAGTGTTACTTCTGTTGTTGATTCAGAGCTGACTCAGGATATTATCTTTGGGACTGTTTTTGGGCATTTTGTGTTGGAAGACGCAGATGATCTTGTTGAGTTAGCATGGACGGAAAGTGGTCCTTTGATTTTTGAACGAAATCTGGAAGGTGGAAAAGTTTTCTGGTATGGAATTATGGATGAGGATTCTGATTTTAAAACAAATCTGTATTATCCTATTTTCTGGAAGCGTATTATTGAACATCTTGTTGCGTATCAGACAACAGATGAGTTGAATGTTAAGACTGGTGTGTCCTATGTTTTTCCTGAGCGTGTTGAAGTTCAAAGTCCGAGTGGGGCGCTTATAGGTCAACAGATTCCTTTAGAAGAGATGGGTTTTTATGAATTTCCTGAACGGGCAATAGCTGCTAATCTTTTAAGTAGTGAAGAGTCGGATGTAGGGAGGGCTGTTTCGTTAAGTTCTGAAAGGTCTGAAAAAGGAGATTCTATCATGCAAAAAGTGCCAAAGGAAGTTACGGATAAGTTTTTGTTATTGGCGCTTATCGTTTTTATTGTTGAACTTATTTATCTTAAGATTAGAGGTGACCTATGAGTCAGATTATGCTTTTACATGGATGGGTTCTTTTTTTTATTCCTGTACTGCTTCTTTTTCTCGCTGCTTTTTGTTTTCTTACATTGTTTAGGACATCATATTTGAGTAAGGAGCTGATTATTCAAAGAAGGAAGATTAGGATTCTCCTTTTTATCAGTCGAGCGATTATTTTTTCTTGTATTGTTCTTGCTATTGCCTATCCCTTCAGGGATGAAATTGTTGAAACTCCGGGTGATCCTAGGGTTACTATCCTGGTAGATAATTCAAGTTCCATGACTGTATTTGATACTGAATTTGTTTCAGAACTTGTTCATGATCTTCGCCAACAGATTCCGGTAACTGTAAAATATATTGGAAGAGGGACAGACAGTCTGATTGGTGATGGTATTGTATCCTATATGGAGCCTAATACAAATTTATTGATGGTTACAGATGGTCAGAGTACAGGAGGTTTTGGATATGGAGATGTTTTAATGAAGACTTCTGAGTTGAATGTTACAATTAGTTCAATTAATTTGACGGGTATTTTGCAGGATGTTGGAGTGGCAATTTATGGGCCTAGCAAGACGGTGAGTGATTATGAAAATGTGTACACAATTCATTTTAATACATTTAATACAAAAGATGTTTCTTATTCTGTTAGTGTAGATGGAGCTGTGCTCTATGACAAGACTAGTTCGTCTTCAGAGAATGAGCTTAGTCAGAGATTTAGTGAGGGTGATCATAAGATAGAGGTTGAGGTTAAAGGGGATGATGCTTTTTCTATGAACAATATTTTTTATAAGACTGTACATATTGTTGAAAAACCTAAAGTCCTTCTTATTTCTGAGAAAACTGATCCGTTGAAAAGTATTCTTGAGGAGTTGTATGATCTGGAGGTTGTAAAGAGTCTTCCTTCAGGGTCGTTAGATGAATATTATGCGGTTATTGTGAATGATATAGCTGCAAGTTCACTTCAGGGATTAACAGATCTTACCGAGTTTCTTGTGGATGGAAATGGTATGCTTGTTGTAGGGGGTTCACATTCATTTAACAAGGGAGAATACACAGGGAGTCTTTTTGAATCGCTTCTTCCCGTAGAGTATGGAATTGCTAATAATACGAGAGGAAATGCGAATATTGTTCTGGTTATTGATGTATCTGGAAGTGCTTCAGGCAGCCGTATTGAATATAAAGGGGGATTTGTGAAGGAGGTGAAGGATAGAGTTAGTCAGATGGATATTACAAAGGCATTGACAATTGATATACTGGATCAGTTGGCATTGGGTAATCGTGTTGGTGTTATTGCCTTTTCAGATAAGCCTTTTCTGGTTTCTGAGATGAATCCACTCTATACAAATAAAGATGAACTTAAAGATAAAATTTCTAGGATTCAAGCGCAAGAGGGTGCGAGTACACTTGATGAAGGGCTGAAGGGGGCGTATGATCTTCTTGTAGGTTTAGAAGGGGATAGTAATATTGTTGTTATGAGCGATGGGTTTGCTTCTAATAATAAGAAGAATACTCTTGAACTTATTGATTATATTGCTGATGCTGGCATAAAGGTTCACAGTGTTGGTGTTGGAAGAACACGTGTGAATATCAATGAAAATTTTCTGGAGGATGTTGCGAAAGAAGGAAAAGGGTTCTACTTTCTTGCTGATGAAACAAATAAATTTAAACTTTTATTTGGTGATTTAGGAGAGGTTGGGGAGGGCGAAGCGTTAGACCTTATGGTTTTAGATAGCAATCATTTTATTACAAAGAATATGGATCCTTCTGCGGTTCTATATGGATATAATATGGTTGTTCCAAAAAGGAATGCTCAGATGTTGATTAGCACTGATTTTGGAAGTCCTGCTCTTTCTGTATGGCGCTACGGGCTTGGAAGAGTAGCAACATTTAATGTTTTTTCAGGAAGTAGTTTAGGGGAACTCCTTGACTCAAAGAACTCACGGCTCGTTTCTCGAGCAATTAACTGGATTGTGGGAGATCCTGAACGGAAAAAGGAAAATTATGTCCATATCCCTGATACCCGGATTGGCGAAGAAAGTTTTATTATGGTTCGATCTGACGCAGTTCCTGTGGCTCGTGATCTCGAATTTGTTCGCATTGAAAAGGATCTTTATCGGGCGGGATTTATACCTTTAGAACGAGGATTTGATGAACTTTTTGGAAGGCCTTTTTCTGTGAACTATGAGCTTGAATATGCAAGAACAGGTCCAAATCCTGATTTTGACCAATTTATCTCCTCTACAGGAGGAAAAGTATTTAAACCCGAGGATGACAGAGGAATAGTTGAATATGTTAAAAGTGTCTCCAAAAGAAGGAAGATAAAGCGTGTGAGTTATGCATGGATTGTGCTTGGTGTCGGACTTATGATATTTTTAGTTGAACTAGGATTTAGAAGATTTTGGGAGGATGCATTATTACGATGAAAAGAAAAGGAAGTTTTTTACAAACGCATCTAAATGTTTTTATCCTTTTTCTTATAGTGATTATTTTAACAGTCTATGTTGTTAGTACTGTTCTTTACCAACAGAATATTCGTGAAATTGGCAAGAATTTTAGTACAACTTCTGAGAACCTTTCTTCGTGTAGACAGCAGATACAGAATTTCAGAAGTCAGTTGGTTCAAACAATACAGGTATTGAATACGTCAGAAGAGAGTGTGAAGAAATATGATGAGCTGTATGAAGAGAAAGAGTCAGAACTTGATGTAAAAGAGACTGAGTTGAAGACAAAGGAGACTCTTATTACTGAATGTGAGCAGAATAGAGATAAGTTTGAAAATTTTTATGAAGGTGAAAAGAGCAAGGTTTCCCGGTTAGGGCTTGATATTGAGAAACTGAATAAGGATATATCAGAATACAATCAAACAATTGATGAATTGGAAGATAAAATTGATGATAGGGATGACACTATAGATTTACTAGAAGGTGAAGTAAGCTGTTTGGAACGAACCCCTGACGGGAATGAATCGGCTTGTTAAGATGAAACAAATAAAAAGATTATTTAGAGAATTGCGGTTTGAACTTTTTAAGATCATTCTTTTTAATAGTTTTCTGAATGCTGTTATAATCTTTATAGGAATCTATTTTATAATTTCTTTTTTTCAGGGTAGTGTTTTTATAGCTGCAGTTCCTGCTCTATGTTATTTTATTGCGGGAACACTTTATGATATGAAACATATTCGACTTAAGACAATTGAAGATCATAATGTTCAGATCAAGGAGATTTTAAGAACAGCAAGGGATAATGTGAATGAGAAGAATGTTATTCTCTTTGCACTATTTGATGAGCTTATTAATAAGATAAAATCTGTGAGCACAGGGAGTCTTCTCGACTTTAAAAGTGTTATAGGGAAGGTATTGATTATTGCAACCTTGAGTACGTTTGTACTGATTACTTCGCCTTATTCTATTGATGTAAAGAAAATCGATCTTCCTTTTGGAGGGTTTGATATTTTTGTTGGCGGGGAGCGGTTTGATGCAGGAAAAGAGATAGAGGATGTTGATTTTTCTGATGATAGCGGCCTGTATGGGAAAAAAAGTGTTGCAATTTTAGGAACAGATACGCTGGACTTACAGTTGGGTGGTGGAGAAACAATTTTTAATGAGGAAAAAGCAAATCGAGATGCAAGAAATTATGATTTTCCTGTTGATGCCTATGCTGCATCTGAAAGTTTCAGTGATGAAAAACAACCAAAAGAGATGCAACTTGCAAAGGAATACAATCTAAAGATATTAGGTTTAAAATGAGGTGGAACAAATGCCTGTACGAAAAATACATTTGAGGAAGAAGAAGATTTCAACAACAAAAACACAATCAAAAAGTAGTTCTGTACCCGGACATCTTGAAAAAAAACATGATTCAAGAGCAACACTTGCTGCTGTTAAGAATATTGAAAAGTTGAAATCTACATTTTCAAGCATTCATAAAGAGATTGAAAAGGTTATTATTGGGCAACAGTCCGTAGTTGAACAGGTGATGATTTGTATTTTATCTGATGGGAATGCTTTACTTGAGAGTTTTCCCGGATTAGGAAAAACAACCTTGATTCGGACGATTGCACAGGTAATGGATCTTTCATTTAGTAGGATACAGTCAACGCCAGATTTGATGCCTTCTGATATTACTGGGACTTATCTTATTGAAGATGTTGATGGAAAAAAGCAATTTCGTTTTCAAAAGGGTCCGTTGTTTGCGAATCTTGTTCTCTGCGATGAAATAAATAGAGCAACTCCAAAAACACAATCTGCTTTATTAGAAGCAATGCAGGAGAAACAGGTAACAGTTGGAAATCAGACATTTGAGCTTGATACTCCCTTTTTCATATTGGCGACTCAGAATCCTATTGATCAGGAGGGTACCTATCCTTTGCCTGAGGCTCAGACAGACCGTTTTCTTATGAAAATTAATTTGGATTATCCAACCTATGAGGAGGAGTTGGCAATTGTTGAGAAGTATACAAAGCATGTTACAAAGGGAAAACTGAATGTCTTGCTCTCTAAGGAATCCCTACGTTTATTGCAAGGGCTGGCGCGGCAGGTTCCTATTGCGAATGATATAAAGAAGAGGGCAGTTGAGATTGTTCATAAAACACGAACAAAGAAAGAGTTAATTGAATTTGGAGCCTCTCCTCGTGCGAGTATTAATCTGATTCTTGCTGCGAAAGCAAAGGCCTTGTTAGAGGGAAGGAAGTATGTGTCGAAAACAGATATTGATGAGTTGGCTTTTCCTATTTTGAGGCATAGGATCATTCTTAGTTTTAAGGCTGAACGTGAAGGTAAAACAACGGATGAGGTAATTAAGGAGATCTTGAAAGGATGACTATAGATACTGATTTTCTGGAAGAGTTGAATCATTTCAATCTGGTATTGAAGAAGAAAGTGTTAAGCCAGTATCAGGGTTCACGAGAGAGTCAGAGTTTAGGTCAGGGTCTTCTGTTTAAGGACTTCAGAGAGTATGTTCTGGGAGATGATATTCGTCATATTGATTGGAAGGCCTATGCCCGAACGAATAAATATTTTATTAGAGAGTTTGAAGAAGAAAGAAATTTAATTTTACGGGTGATTATTGATAGGAGTAAGAGTATGGATTTTGGAACTCCTAAAAAGAAGTTCGAGTATGGGGCGATGTTAGGATTGGGTCTTGGATATCTTGCGCATAAGAATAATGAGAAGTTTGAGATTAGTACGTTTGCAAATGATTTGCAGGTGTTCCGTCCCCAAAAGAGCCGGGCACGTCTTGTTACTGTTTTGAATCATTTGGGCGGATTAAAGATAGATGGCCAAAGTGATTTGAGAAGTTGTTTATATCAATATGAGGGGCTGATTAAGAGTAAGAGTCTTCTTGTTATTGTTTCTGATTTTTTGTTTGATATTAAGGAGATTCGTGAAAGTTTGCATCGGATTAAGAAGAATGATGTGGTTATTATCCAGATTCTGGATCCATCTGAGCTTCACCTGAGTTTGTATGGGAATATGTTTTTAAAGGATTCTGAGTCTGATTTTAGCATAAAGACGTTTATATCTTCACGGTTTCGGTCACGATATCTGCATGAGCTAGATCATCATACAGGTCAGATACAGGAGGCGTGTGAGAGCCTGGGAATGCGTTTTTTTAGGTTTTCAACACAGGAGCCGGTGTTTGAGGCCTTTGTAAAGCTGATGAATATTGCTTGATTTTAAGGATAACACACTTAAATAGGAATTGGTTTCTTTTCTTAATGTCCGATGGTAATGGCTCTCTCAATGGTGCATCTGATGAGTATTTGGGTAGTTTAAGTACCTATATGCAAGAAGTTGGAAAAATTCCTCTTCTGACAAAAAGGGATGAGACGAGGTTAGGACGTCGAGTTATGGAGGGCGATCTTAAGGCTGTTGAGGCTTTGCAGATTCATAACCTGAGATATGCTATTTCTATTGCTATGAAGGTGTATCATGCTCTGCCCTTACGTTCTTTGGAGAGACAGGATCTTATTGCGTTTGGAAATCAGGGTTTGAGGGTGGGTGCAGAACGGTTTGATCCGGAAAAAGGAAGGTTCACGACCTATTCACATGCATGGATCTATCAAAAAATCTACAAAGGAATAAAGGATGAAGAAAGGATGATTCGAATTCCTTCCTTTCAATGGGACCACTATTACAAAATTATCCGAGCAAGAAGAAATTTGATTGGTGGTGAGGAAGGGATTATACGTGATGAGGATATTGCTGAAGAGGTAGATCTTACGCATGAGAAGGTCCGTTTTGTTAATAGGATTTTTTTTAATAGTGTGTCATTAGATAAACCTTTATCGGATTCTGAGGATTATACACTTCATGATGTTTATGAATCAGGTACTGATGTCGAAGGAGGTCTGCGAAAAAGTTTTTTAGAGGATAATGTTAGAGCATTTGTTGATATGAGTGGGTTGACAGATAGAGAAATGTA
>NYYS01000029.1 GCA_002685855.1 Candidatus Woesearchaeota archaeon | reverse complement strand
TTTCTCCAGATCATGCAGGCATTAAACAAAAAAACAAAAGAGGAGATCATCCAAGATCGTCCTGAATTTGAAGAGATACTAACCAAAACATACCTCTTTCACCAACTCATCGAGGAATTTTATAACTACTGGAGAAACTACGAACGATATCTTGTCTGTCTTTCAGAAAACGGAGCAAACTTTGATGAACGCCCCTACCGAACCTTCAACGACACCATCTCTCTCATGAACGACCTCGTAAGAAAGGCCTATCGGGATGTCTGCGAAAACCTTACTGGAGACCACCCAACTATTTACAGACAGCTATCTGCAGGATTCCAGGTTGGACTCATCGCAGTAAAAAAAGAATGGCCCTGCCCAGAAAACCATTCCAATCTGAAAAACGTTCCGTTCATACGACAGGTACTGCTCAACCCACCATTAATCATCGATCCCTTCATGAATAAGAGAACAGGACAATTCACACGTGTCAAATCAAATCCGTTAGAAGGATACATCTTTGACCAAAGAGAATGGATGTGCTATCCTGCAATCGTGGGCGACTTCCTGATTCATGTCTATTTTCACAATAAATTCATCGGACTGGGGTGTGCATTGTCCAACCTTTTCCAACTCGCAAACAATGCAGACCTCAAGAAACAACCTGATGCGGTTTATGCATTCGGTCTCCCCGAAAACAGACTCCACGCATCGTGTTCGCCAACCATATTCTACGATGAAGAAGAGATACTCTTCGGCGCTGTTCCCTGCTCAGACAACTTCGGCTATTTTGGCTACCTCAAAAAGATGATCCTCACCCTCCACAACATTCTGGCAATGAAAAAAGGAAGAATGCCCATCCATGGAGCAATGGTCTCAATCGAACTTAAACAAGGAGGAAATGCAAACGTCATCATCCTCGGAGATTCAGGAGCAGGAAAATCAGAATCACTCGAAGCATTCCGCATCTTGGGAAAAGAATACATCCGTGACATGACCATCATCTTTGACGATATGGGCTCTCTCGACATGAAAGAAGGAAAAATCATTGCCTACGGAACAGAGATCGGCGCATTTGTCCGGTTAGACGATCTTCAACCAGGTTTTGCATTTGGAAACCTCGATCGATCGATCATCATGAGCCCGCAAAAAATAAACGCACGTGCAGTACTCCCTGTCACAAATATCGAAGAGGTGCTTAGAGGGTATACAGTTGACTACTTTCTCTATGCAAACAACTACGAAAAGATCGATGACAAAAACCCCTATCTTGAACGCTTCATAGACAAAGAAGTCGCATTTGAAATTTTCAAAAAAGGCGCAGTCATGTCAAAAGGAACCACAACAACAACCGGACTCGTCAGCAACTACTTTGCAAACATCTTCGGCCCGCCACAATACCAGGAACTGCATGAAACCATTGCAAAAAAATTCTTCGATGCAATGTTTGAAAACAACCTCTTCATCGGACAGCTCAGAACACAGCTCGGAATACAAGGGAAAGAGATAACCGGCCCTGAAGAAGCAGCAAAGGCACTCTTCAGATCTATTCAGGACAGATAGTAGGAGCTATCTAAACCCATCTAAAAACCGAAAGATTTATATATTCGTATGCTTATTTGATATAAAGTTATATTAATTGGCAACACAAAATGTCTCAATCAAGACAGTTTTTGGAGAGAGAAAAACTAGGTCATGCACCTAATTTAAACACCGTTCTCATGGTAGAAGAACTCTTAAAAGAGACAGGAGAATTAATAAGCGTGGCAGAGATAAAAAGACGTTTACCACGAAAAGTGATGCACCAAACACTCCTTATTATCCTAAACTACCTACAGTTAAGTGGAAAAATCATTATTGGAACTAAAGGAGTTCTGTGGATTTTTTCTGAAAGAGAAGAACTAAACGAATTGATTAAAAAAGGAACTGAAATATGAAAAGGAAGGTTAGAGTTATTCTTTTAGATGAAGCAGATAGCGAATTCAAACATTTAAACCAAGCAGTAGGCAAACAGATAAAAGAAGGAAGAGAAAACACTGAAGAGATACAACTCCTGCGGTCCATTCTAAAGAAAAAAGAGCTCATAAAATTAAATCCTTTTTATGGCGACAACATTGAAAAAAGAAAAATTCCAAAAACATATAATGTTTCAAACTTGTGGAGAGTTGAACTTACAGGATATTGGAGAATGTTATACACAATCAAAGGAGATCAATTAGAGATAATCTGCTTTATTTTAGACATTGTAGACCACAAGAGATACAATAAATTATTCAAATATAAAAAAAAATAAGCAATTAAATCATATCAGCAATAACAAAACACAATTGCATAAGTGAAGCAAGACAACACCTACCTAAGCACCCGATACAACAACACAGCATAGAGCACTAAAAACACCACAATGAAATGCCAGACATAGCTCCGAACAAAGTCCGAGATATATGCTCCTACAATGATTCCAAACAGAATAAATGCTGTTTTAAGAATCGAAAAATCCCACAAAGATAAATTCTTTATCTTCTTCTCTGCCCAAACGACTAATCCCACAGCATTACACCTCTGTCTCTTGACACAAGAAGAGCTCCCTCAGCTCCCAACGCAAACTCCGTAATACCACCAACATATTTCATAGGATCACCTCAGTAGCTTAATATAAAGACCTGTCTTTTTAAATATTCTCAAAAACAGAGATTTTCGTAAACTATAAAAACACCCATTAATAGAATTATAAAAGATGTCAAAAACAAAACTCATACTAACAATACTAATTGTTTTGATCATTATTAATGTTTTCTGGAACATCTTTTTATTAAAATTCAGCGCGATGACCCTGCTGGGCTGCTTCTGTGAGAATCCCAAAACCGACGAATTATACACAAAAGAAATCTCCTGTAATCACGTTACTAAACCCCACACAATTACAGCCATTCTCTTCTCCATTCCTATTGACTGCAGAGGGACAGAGTACATTATGTGCAAAGACGGTGAACACGTTGGAAGTGAAATAAGAATGGATGAAGGCTGCAAGGCAGGCTTTAAAATTCTTCATAAGCGAGTGATCTGATTTGAATTACTGCTATGTCAGGCGAGGCCGCGCCTCGTGATTTACCTAACACACCCACAAACAGGTCTTAAAAAAAATTAATTACAATATAGAAAAAAACAAACCAATAAACCAACCGCAATCACCTTTTTAAACCAAAAGCATTTTCCCCAGCCATGCAAGACTATGAAGCCCTACTCGACAAAGCCAAGACAGAACTCCCAGAAGTAAAGGAGACCACAGAACGCTTTGAAATACCCAACGTCAGAGGCCATGTAGAGGGAAACAAGACGATCGTATCCAACTTTCATCAGATCGCCACCCACCTCAGAAGAAAACCACGGCACCTTCTCAAATTCATATTAAAAGAACTTGCAACACCCGGAGAACTCAAACAAAAGGTCGTAATCTTTGGGAGCAAAGTTCCTGCAAAACGTATTAACGACAAGATCCGGCAATATGCAGACACCTTCCTCTTCTGCAAAGAATGCCAAAAGCCCGACACAAAACTCTTCAAAGAAGGGGACATCTACTACATCCGATGCCAGGCCTGCGGTGCAAGGCATAGTGTCTATGCAAAGATATAATGAAAGCAATTCACCTCTTTCTCTCAGGAAATGTACAAGGAGTAGGATTCCGCTACACAACAAAACAGCTTGCCAACGAATTCGAAATCAACGGCGCAGTTAAAAACCGAGAGGACGGCCGCGTTGAAATCTGGGCAGAAGGAGAAGAAGAGCAACTCACCCAATTCATCAATGCCCTGAAAGATGCCTTCCCAACCCAAATCACCAAGAGCGAAGAACGAGAACAATCCCCTCAGAACTTCTCATCCTTTGAAATTCTTCACTAAGACATATAAACAAGAACGCATTCCCTTCTAAAATGACAGAAAAAGCATTCGAATTCCTTCATCCCGGCAAACTCTTTGGTGCAGAGATCACAGGAAGTATGATCGCAGAACGCATCAATCAAAAGTATAGATCAATCCCCCTCACACTTGATCTTGAAAAGATTGAAGAAGACAAACCCCTCCCAAAAGAAAACATACTTTACCAGGCAGCTCTCAACTCAGAACTTGATCTCCTTGATGCACCATTCCGAACCGCACTTCCACAAGATATCTTTGAAGCCTATCATCAGAACGCCATCCCTGATATTGACGATCTTTCCTTCCCAATCTTTGCAGCACTATATGGAACCTTGGGAACTCATCGAGCACATGCAAATTCTCTCTATGCACAACTCAAAGAATCAGGAAGAATACAAAAACCAAAACAGCTTCCCTTTGCACTCTCTGGACTGAGAGCATCTCCCAACACCGAAAGTCCCCACTCCATTGAACTCATCTTTGATCCGGAAAAATCAGGATGCGATAATGCACGCATCTTACGAAAAAGTGAAATATTCCCTGTTGAACGGATATTTGGTCACGAATCATGGGAACAGTTTTACAGCGGAAGATTTAGAGAACGAAGACCTGTAAACAATTTTCCTAATAACGGATTCAGACACTTTAATGTTCATTATAACCTGGTTGTTGACCATATGGACTATTCAGAAGAACATATGCACGAAACCAACAGCGGAATCCTTCTCGTAAAAGAATGAAACAAGTCTTCGATTCAATCGCCTGGATATTTCATCCACTAATGAAACTCTCAGGTAAACCCAAACTCTTTGCTAAAAAAATAATAACCATCGCCAAACCAAAAAAAGAAGACAAAATCCTCGACATCGGTGGCGGAACCGGACTCATCGCAGAAATTCTTTTAAAACAGTGCAACAACGTAACAGTTCTAGATCCTTCAAAAGAGATGTTAAAAAAGATCACCTCAAAAAAGATAAAAAAAATACGTGCAACCCTACAAAAAAACCCTCTAAAAAAGAACAGCTTCGACATCATCACCTGTGTCGACAGCTTCCACCACCTTACAAACAAGTACAAAAAGAAAGATCACGAAAAGATCATCGACCAATCGATTAAAGAGATTCTTCGCATTCTCAAGAAAAAAGGCACACTCCTTATGATCGAATTTGATCCAACGTCATTTCAAGGAAAAATGATTAAGTTTTTTGAAAACAATCTTCTAAAAATGAACAGTCGCTTTTACCCCCCTGATACATTAAGAACCCTCTTTCAAAAACACAACTGCACAACAACCATCCACAGAATCAACACCCGCACCTACATCGCAAAAATAAAAAAAAACTAACCAAACCACTTCCCAAGTCCTTCCTGAACCTCTTTATCCTTTCCAAAGAACACCTCAATTCTTCGTTTCGTTAACTCAATGCTCTGCTGCAAATAATCAGAAACATGATACTTACGTGCTAAACTCAGACTCGGCTCAAGATACTTCACAATACTCCCTTCTGAAATCGTAAAGATAATCTTTCCCCCACACTTTGTACACCGCCCAATCAAAGGCGGCCTCCGAAACTTTTCATTACAATGAACACAACGAAAAATCTGCATTGAAAACTTTCTCAGATTACCCTTAATATCCCGTATAAAATGTTTCTCAATTACTAACCGAGCCACATCAACAGGATCTACTGCACGTATCTTTTCTGCAAGCTCCATCTGCCCCCCGAGTTTTTCCTGCATACTCGGCAAAAGCTTATAGGCAGAACACAGCACACCCGCATTAATATTAAAAACCGGATGTGTATATCCTATTCCCTCATACTGTTTTGGAGTCCCCAGATAATCCTTAAGCAAAGGAATCTGCACATCCCAAGGATTTTTAAACTCTTGCGCTGCCTCATACAACTCCAGCGGATACTCCCATGCAGTATCGACGTGAAAGGCCATATCATCAACCTCTGCCGCATTCAGCACAGAGGTCAATACCAACGGCGCATCCATCGTACTTCCCCTGCTACTCGGAAGATAGGAAGAGGAAAAATTCAGAAAAGCATCCATAAGTAAAAAGAAGCAAGACTCATCACCATCGCATTGTTTAGTTAGTAGACCGTTTGCCACCACAAAATTATTTTCTGTGTTTAAACAATACGTTACTTCTGGGGAAAGAATCGAAATTGAAATAATCTTATCAAAAAAATAGTGTTCATCATATTTTAAAAATAGATTCCTAAATTTTTTATTATTAACAAGATTTCTAAAACGATTTTGTTTTTCTTGTGAAATAAAAGAAACAAATCCAAACATAAGTTTCATAAATTTACTTTGAATCGTACCTTTTGTACACGTAAAGAGAGGGACTTTTCTCAATTTTTTAAAATAAAACTCTTTAAGCTTATCTCCTGGTTCTTTTGTGTATGATTTATACTTCACAAAAACATTTAGCTGACCTAAGATAAACTCAATATCTCTCATTAGACCTGGAGAAACCGTATCAAAAGTGATTCTTAAATCATTTTTTGTAACAGAACCGTCACCTTCAAAATAGCCCGACAACAACCATCCTAATTTTTTATTAGGTAGATTTAGAAAAGGTCGGGGCATTCTTTTTTCATATGCACTTGATCCCATAGAAAAATGGTTTGTGAATAAATCATAAATAATTCTACTTGAATAGGTCACACGATCTTTCTTGTTTTCGCTCGGTTTTAATCCTAAATCAGATTCAAAATATGCTTTGATAAACTCTCTGATTTCCTTTTTTTCTGCAGCAATATAGACTTGATAATATCCCTTTCCAACCATTTTTTTTCTTGAATATCCTTCGGCCACATAGAGGCCTAAAATTTTAAGAAAGCGCTCATTAACTTCCAATACTGCTGGAAGCATCACAGAATCTCTTTTTGCTGAAATAAAAAGCTTTTTTTTATCAACTTTCTCTTGTTTGAGTAATAAAGTGGCATACGGCAGAGGCAAAGAATCTCTATTCACATAGTTATTTATTTGGGTTCTAGTCAATTTCAAAAAGGAAAGTTTTTTTCTAAAAGAATGAATTTGATTCTTTAGACCGTGCACCATAACCCATTCATTTTCTTTAAATAATTCAAGTAAATTGAGTTCACTAACATCTTTTTTAATAATATTTAAATTAT
>NYYS01000028.1 GCA_002685855.1 Candidatus Woesearchaeota archaeon | reverse complement strand
CACTAACAGGAGTAATTGTTAATTTTGTGAAAGCCATTGTACCACTACAATCTTCTGTTGCCGCAAGACCTAATGATGCAAGGGATGTCGTATCTATTTCAATATCCATTCCTAAATTCTGTTTGAAAGCAACTCCTACTGTTTCTGCTGTTGCATCAATACTTGCCTTCTCTAAACAGTCCAGCCCTGCTGGTCCTGTACATCTCTCTGGTAAAATATTATCTGGGCTTAGTACTCCGAAGTAGGCTAGGGCTCCTATGGCTGCGAGCACTACTAATATGGCCCATCCATAGGTCATTAGGAATTCCATGGCGGCCTGTCCTTTTCTTATTTTAAACATTTGGTTCACCTCGACACACTCTTTTTAAGGATTATTTGGTGGTTTTCGGGGTTTCTAGTATTTAAATGTTTCGGTTTATATAGGTTTTTGTATACTGATGGGGGGGTTGATATATTAGTTTGGTTTAAAAGGGGTTTTTAGGGTGTTGTGTTCTAGAGTAGTCCGCCAAAGAGCAATCCCAACAGCTTTACCCCAATAAGGTAGAGGATGAAGGTTGTGATGATAAAGATGGGGATGAAGCGTATTCCTGATTTGACATTGCCTTTCTGGATGGTGGAGATGATGGCTGCGGAGAAGGTAGAGGTTATAGATAATAGTAGGATGGAGAACATTTTGAATGTTCCAATGTCTACTGTTGAGGCGTCGATCTGGAAGCTGAGCATGCCTCCGCCTCCTGAACCTTGGGCGAGGCCGCCTCCGATTCCGCCGATGATTTGTTGGATGACTACCAGGAGGGTTGTGGAGAGGGCGAAGAGAAAGGGTGCGGCTGCTACAGTGGCGAAGCCGATGAAGATGACGTAGGTTGTTACGTTGGCTGCCATCTCTTTTTTCAATAACCGTATCTCACGGATGTTTGTGCTAATTTTATTAAGTAATGATGCGATTTCTCCGCCGGATTCTACTCCTACAATTAATAGAGAAACTGATCGTTTGAGCATGAGTGAATCATACTTGTTGGCGAATGCGGTGAGTGCTTTTCCTAAGTCCTCTCCTGCCATTGTTTTTTTGGCTACCTCTTCGATCTCTTTGGCAAGGATTCCGAAACGTGGACGGATGGCGTACCATAGGGCTCGATCGATGGTCATGCCTGCGGAGATGTTTGCTGCGGTTAGTTGAAGATAATCTGGGAGGACCTCTTCTAATTCGACCTTTCGTTTGAACAGTTTTAGATCGAGGAATAGATATATTCCAATGTAGCCGATGATGATGAGGGCTGAAAAGAGTACGGTCCAGATTGCCAGGATTAATACAAGGGGGCCGATGACGCCGGGTTTTGTGAATGCAGATATTGCGAGGATAACTAATGTTAGGAATGCGCAGAGGATGATTCCTGTTTGGAAGATATATTTTTTTATGCCTGCTTCTTCAAGGTGTTCATATCCTGCTTTGTCTAGAAAGGTGCGAAGGAGATGGCGGGTTTTTTTTCGTTTTGGTTTTTCTTTTTTCTTAGTGTGGAAGAGTTCTGCTTCTTTTGCTCGGATGGTTTTGGCTTTGGATATGTTTTCGGAAAGCGTATGTTCTTCGATGAGTTTGTTGAGTATTTTTTGTGTTTTGAATACTGTAAAGGGGAAGAAGACGATCCAGATGATTATCTGTGTGATTTGTGGTTGGGGGTATTTACCTGTGTCGGCTTTTTTTACAAGGGTTGTGAATTTCCAGAGGCTTATGATTCCTGGGAGTGCAAGGATTCCGAGCAAGGGAAAGTTGGAAACGAGAAAAAGGACTCCGTAGATAAAGGGGGCGAAAAGAAGTGTTTGCCTACCAGGACTAAGTTTGTTTTTTGTTGCAAATACTTTGTTGGCGTAGTGGTACCAGTAGATGAGGTAGATGCCGAGGGTGAAGATGCTGAGGAGGATTACGTTGATAGGGTTTTTTGGTTTGAGGGTGGTTTTTGATGGAAGGGTTGTGTCTGATTGTTGTGATGGTGTGGTTGGTGGATGCGTGGTGTCTGTTGGTTGTTGTGGTGTGTTTTTGTTGTCTGAAAGTGTTGTGTCTGATTGTTGTGTTTTTCTTATGGTGAGGTGTCCTTTTTTGAGGGCTGTGGCTATTTTGTGGTTGTCGTAGATGCTGAGGTGGGATTTATCTGAGTGTTGGACGGTGTGGGTGTCGTAGTGGCTGATGCTGCCTTTTTGTGTTGTTGGAGGGTGGTCTTCGAAGGGGGCAGCTAGGGGGTGGTGGGAGAGGGTTGGGTGGAGTTCTCCAGAATCTGTTTCGATGTGTGTTTCTCCAGGTTTGTGTTTGTGGGGTTTGTTTTTTTGCGAAATAGGTTTTTTTATGGGTGTTTTCTTTGGTGCTCTGGCGGGTTTTTTTGCTGTTCTCTTTCCTTTTTTTCTCTTTTTTGTCATTAGAGTTCCATGGGTGGGCGTGCTGATTTGATGATTGAGAGGAACATGAACTGGATGAAGCCGACGACTCCTGCTAGGGTAAATAGGAGTGGTAGGGTGAGTTTGAATCCGATGAAGGTGCTCATTACGATGAGCATGGTTGTTCCCAGGCTGGGTACGATGATTGCTACCATCATGTAGAACATGGCTAGGGGATTTAATTTGCGGGCGTATTGGTTTACGGCTATCTGTTGTTCTCGTATTATTTGTTCGATGACGATGTTTAATGATTCGGTGACGTCTGATCCTGTTTTGATGCTGTTGAGTATTTGCCATAGCATTCGTCTAAGGTTTTCGGAGGGTGTTTGGTCGATGATTTCTGAGAGTGCGTCTTCCATTGCTGTTCCAAGGTCGACTTTTTCTACAATGGAGCCGAATGCTTTTCCTACGTGTTCATAGTTTTTTGCAATGTGCATGAATGCTTTGTACATGGGTACGCCGGATTCGAGCTGGATGATGAGAAAGCGGCCGGCAAAGACTATTTCCTGGTTGATGAAGGTGTCGGCTTTTTTTATTTTGAGGTCAACATAGTTGAGGAAGTAGACAAAGGCTATTCCGAAGAGGATGGGGAAGAGGAGGATGATGGTTGCTTTGGGGATGAAGAGGTAGATGATTGCCAAGAGAGCGAGTGTGAGAAAGAGTGCTGTCATGGATGTTTTTTTAACGTATTCTTCAGGGGTATCAGGAAGTCCGGCTTGTTTTAGTTTGAAGTCTAGAGAAGGGATCTTTCTTGCGATGCGGCGATAGATGAACATTGTATTATTGTAAAAGTTTGTTGGCTTTTACGTTTTTTAAGAGGTTGGCTTTATCTGTGTAGTATTCTGCTACGACTTTTCCGACTGCGTCGACTTCGTGGATGTTGTTTTTAATCATGTAGTTGAGAATGCCTTCTTTTTCTTTGAGTTCTGCTGCAACCTCTGCGTCTGTGAAGCCGGTGTACATTTTGAGGGTTTTGATGAGGCTTTTGCTTTTGTTTATTTCGACGAGTTTGTCTTTTTTGGCGTCGTATTGGAGGAGGACGTTGGGGGATGCGTCTGGGAGGATCTCTGCTACCTGGAAGGTACGTCTTTTTCCTGTGCGTCTGTTTCTGAACTGGACGAGGATGAGGCTGATGGCGGGCATCATGATAGGGGGGACGTCTATGGGGGGATTGGTAAGGCGTTGGAGGGCTTCTTCTGCGTTGTTGGCGTGGAAGGTGGCGTATACTGAGTGGCCGGTGTGGATTGCTTCAAAGAGGGTTTCTGCTTCTCGTTTTCGTCTGACTTCTCCTACGATGATTCTGTCGGGTCGCATTCTGAGGCTGTTGATGAGGAGGTGTTCCATGCTTACTTCTCCTACGCCTTCTGTGTTTGGCAAACGGGTGTTTAGGGGGACCCAGTGGAGGAATCTTGGGAGTTGGATTTCGCGTGTGTCTTCTATGCTGAGGATTCTTTGGTTGGGGGGGAAGAAGTTTGCCAGGCAGTTGAGGGTTGAGGTTTTTCCTGAGGCAGTGCCGCCTGCGATGATCATGCTGAGTTCGAACTGCATTGCCATCCACAGGAGGCTGGCTACAGAGGGCGTCATTGTTCCTGCTTTGAGGAAGCGGGTGATGGTCCAGGGGTCTCTTGAGAATTTTCTGAGGGTGATGGTGTTTCCTCGTGTTGAGATGGGGATGAGGGTGGCGTTGACACGGTCTCCTCCAGGGAGGTGTGCGTCCAGGAGAGGTTCTAATACTGATATCTGTCTTCCGACTCTTCTTCCGATCATGGCTGCGTAGTGTTTTGTTTGGTCTTCATCAAGAACAAAGATGTTGGTTTTGACCCATCCGTGGTCTCTATGGTAGATCCAGACGGGTTCTGATGCTTCATTGACAACGATCTCTTCGAGTTTTGCGTCTGCCATGAGCAGTTCAATATTTCCCAGGCCAAGGCTTTTTGAGACGAGGTAGGATGTGAGGAACTTCTTTGTTTCTTCGTCGAGGTCGGGAAAGTATTTTTCGATGAGGACGGATATGGTTTCTGAGAAGCGTTCTTCTACTACGTTTTCTTTTTTTGTGTCAGTGAGTTCGACCATGCCGAGGTTTACTCTTTTGATGAGTTCTTGTCTGATCTTTTCGAGGATGAACTCTGTGGTTTTTGAGACTGAGCTGATGCTGACTTCGTAGGTTTTTACGAATTCTCCTTTTTTCTTGATAATTTCTACAGTGACAGGGATCTCTTTGGAGGTGTAGTTGTAGGTTTCGAGAAGTTTTCGTTCCTCTGATTTGGGTTCGAGGCGGATGGGTGTTTTTTTGAGGTCTTCGAGATGTTGAGAAGGGTTTTTTAGGCTCTTAGCTGGATCATCCACTACTTTTTTTGGTGGTTTCCCTTTTTTCACCCTTTACACCCCTTTTTTATAGACCAGAATTCGTGTTGCTAGTATTAAAAGCTTTTGGTTTTTAAGGGCTCTGTCCTGAATAGAGTACAACGGTATACTGGGGCACGGTGCGAGAATATTTTCACCAGGTGAAAATATGCACCTCGATGGGCGCCAGTATACCCTCAGGGGTTATTCAGGGCAGAGCCGTTTTTAAGGGAGAACTAGTTGGGGGTGTAGTAATCGGGTTTTTTGGCTTCTTCGAGCTGCCATTTGAGGAAGGCGATGATGTCTTTTTGTGCTTTGTCGGCTTGGTTGAATTCCTCTTGTGTGTAGTCTTGTCCTTCGAGTGTCATAAAGCCGTGAGGGCCTTGGTAGATCTCCTGGTGTTTGGCAATGTCTGGAGCGTATTGGTCCATCTGGTCTATGATGAGGAGTTGGAAGTTTTCTTTTTGTGGATCTTCATCGCCAACAATAAAGAGGCTTGGTGATTCGATTTGGGCAATTTGGTTGGGGCGGAGGAGGTAGGGGTCTTCCTGTTTGTGGGGGAGGGCTCCTGCGATGTTGACATATGCGTCACAGATGCTGTAGTCTTCTACTGCTGCGAGGGTTGAGATGTGTCCCTGGCTGGTTCCGATGCAGGCGATTTTGTCTAGGTTATAGGTCTGTTTGAGGTAGGTGGCTGCGTAGAAGATGTCGGCAGCTCCTTTGTCTTTGTAGTGATTGTTGTTTATGCGGGAATCTATTGGGAAGAGAACTGCGTAGTTGACGTGTGCCAGTCGTCTCATGTATTGTTCCCATTTGTCTGCCTGGATTTTGCCGCTTCCTCCACCGCGGGTGAATATGATTCCTGCTTTTGGTGTTGTGTCGGATGGGAGGTAGAGGTCTGCGTGGATGTTTTTGTCGTCGTCTTGGTTGATGAATGCTATTCTTTCTTTTATGACTTCTGTGAAGAGGGCGTCAACCACATCTGTTCTTGTATAGACTGCCTGACCACCGATGTTTTTTATGTTTTGAAAGGAATTTGATAGGGAGAGAGAGATTATGGCTACGAGGAGGACGATTCCTATGATGGATAGGAAGGCGGATGTTTGTTTCATTTTGGAATTTGTGTTTTGTTATTTTTTTGTGTTTTTTTTGATCTATTATCTCTTTTTTTTAGAGGTTTCTCCTATATAAAGTTTGTCTCCTTTCTGGGTTCTGGTTTTTTTTATTGTGTTGTGTGGGCATTCGATGAGTGTTATTGCTTTTTTCTGGGATGTGTAGAGTGTAAATGGTTTGAAGTTTTCTTTGATTTCTATGATCTTGTTTTCCTGGTTGAGAAATATGAGGTCGAGGGGGTGGAAGACAAGGAACATATGGAGGCTTATGTTTTGGGGTTTTTTGAAGTGGAAAATTAGTGGCTTTGTTGGTTTTTGGAGCATGGTGCCTATGGCTTTCTGTAAAATAGTTGAGAGGTGTTTTTCTTCTTTGCTTAGACAGGTGTTGTTTGTGGTGTTGAAGATCATGGTGGGATAGTTTATTTTTCGGGAGAGGGGTTTGTGGTGTTTGGTATTGTGGGGTTTAATTTATTTCACAGAGGGTGTAGTTGGCTTCGAGGTTGGTGAGTTGGTAGAGGTCTATGGCTTCTGTGGTGTTGTCGATGCGGAAGTGTTCGGGCATTCCTTTGACATTGCAGACAGTCATATTTTCGTTCCATCGTTTTCCGAAGTATTGCCAGTCAACGATGCTTGTGGTGAGGTTGACGTCTAATGATTGTGCTGAGAGTGTTGGGAGGTAGACGAGGCTTTCGATTCCGTTTGGTGAGGGTTGGAAACCAGGTTCAAAGCGGTCGATGTAGGATGGGGCGCGTGAGGTATTCAGGTACCAGGATTCTGTGTGGTGTTCGGATAAGTTCTTGGTATTGTTTTCTTTTACCAGGATGGTGAATTCAGTTCGTTCGATGGTATTGATCACTTTTCCTGAGGTATTGACTGTGTACATGGGGTCTTTGAGGCTGATGATAGAGAATGTGGAGTTATAGCTTTTTTTGAATGAAAAGTTTGCTATTCCTGAGCTGTCAGTGATGTTAACATCAAGGAATACTTCTACGTTGATATCCCAAGGTGTTGTGTGTCGTATCTTGACTTCTTCTACTACTGCATTTATGTCGATATTTAGATTGTTCGCTAGTTGGTTTACACGTTGGAGGTAGTTGAGGAAGCTTGATTGGTTCATGACGGGTTGGAGGGTGTTGTTGATTGTGCCAGTATAGAATACGTCTATGAATATGACTTCTGCATCTTCGTAGTAGCTTCCGTTTGTGGATACGAATTGTTCCATTGCGATGAGTGCTCTGAATCCTGCTATGTTTATTGCGCGTTCTGCGTCTCGTTCAAAGTCTGTTAGGAAGTTGTCTAATGCGAGTACGCGTGTTTTTATGAGTTCGTGTTTGTCTCGTTCAGTTATTCGGGTTGTGAAGAGGAGAACAATGGTTAGAAAGGTTAGAAACATGAGTGAGCTGAGGAAGTAGATCTGTGCTTTTCTCTGTTTTTTTCGCTTTTTTATTGCCATACGCTTACCTGTAGGAGAAGGGGTCCCCAAAGATAGGGGATTTGGTCTACGAGTGTTGAGATAATTTCTAAATCTGAATCTCCAAGGTGGAAGTAGGTTCTGTTGTCTGTGTCAAAGTCGATCTTTCTGAGGAGTTTGTAGGTGGCGTGGTCGTAGGCGTCTTCCAGGTCGTAAGAGACGTTTACAAAGGTGTATCTGCAGTGTTTGCTTCCATAGTAGTCTGAGGGTACGGTGATGTTGTAAAAGGGGTAGCTGCAGAAGTTAAGGCAGTGTTCTTGGTCGTATTCGACTGTCCAGTTGCATCCTTCTGCTTTAGGGAGTATATCTGAGAATTCTGCTCCGAGTTGTACATATCCTGAGTATACGATGCTGTTGTTCTTGCTGCATTTGTCTACTTCGTATTGGGGTTTGTCTGAGATGATTGTTTGGTAGGTGAATTCGTTTCCTATAAGGTCTGGGTTGAAGATATTTCCTTGGGTTCCGACTGCAAAGGGGTCTCCCTGGAAGGTAAAGTTTTCTGCAAAGGTTGTGAGGTTGTAGATTGTTGTATGGTCTATTGAGTTGTTTACATGGAGGAGGCTGTTCCAGAGATCTCCTGAATAGGTGAGGCCAAAGAGTTCTCCGATTCTGATCTGGGAGGGAATGTTTATGTGTTCGTTGCAGGTGGTGATGTTTTCGATGGAGAGGTCCACGCTTACTTCGCCAAATTCAGGGTTTCTGATACTGGGTGTGTAGTTGATTTCGATGTAGCTGTCTGAGAAGAGGTCTGATGAGGTAAATGCTGATCCAAGGAAGCGTACGAGTTGGGATTGGATCGAGGAGTTGATGATGCTGTTTGCTATTTCGTTGTAGATTTCGAGGAGCTCGTCGGTGTTGTCGCTGAAGAAGAAGTTATCACAGCTGTCGCAGCATGCAGATCGGTTAAGTGTTCTGAGTCCTCCTTCTGTTGGTTCCCCAAAGCTTACTGCATAGATGCCGATATCGAATTGTTGTTTTGCATTGCAGGATTCGTCGATTGTTTCGAGCCAGGATTGTACTACAGGGCGATTGTTTCTTCCATCTCCTATTTTTACGTTTGCTTCTCCATCACTCATTACTACCATTGTTTGGTCTTTTGGGTATTCTTCTGTTTTTGTTCCATGGATGATTGAAAGATTAGCATTACGTATTGTGTAGGGGTTGATGTCTTTGTTGCTGTTTACTCTGAGGCAGCCTGATTGTGAGGAGTCGAGGTAGGCGTAACGGGGTGCCTGGTTTATCTGGCTTCCAGATACAACTCGGACGATGTTGTTATCTGTGTTGAGGCTGTAGAGAGGGACTTCGAATGCGGTTTCTCTCCAGCTTGTTGCACTGTCTTTGAAGAAGTGTTGGTAGTCGATTCTGCCGATGTAGATGTCGTTTACAAAGATACAGTTGTAGTAGGAGGGGTCGAGGTCGTCTGTTATGTCTAGTGTGAGCATGGAGCTTTTTGCTCGTTCAGGGTTGTATAGGGGGTTGAGGGTGAAGGTGTGGGAGTTGTTGGCGAGGGTGATCTCTATGTCGTCAAATTGGGTGATGAGATATTTTTCTGTTCCCCAGGATTTGAGGATAACTCCGAGTTTTAGGTAGTAGGTTCCGGGTCCGGTGATAATGTGGGAGATCTCTTGCCAGTAGGTTTCCTGAGCTATGGAGAGGATTCCGTCTTCAAACCAGTCTTCTCGGAGATAGATGATGTCGAGTGTGTTGTCTTCTTCGTAGAGTTTACTCATGTTTTTTCCGAGGAAATGTTCGTCTCCTGTTGTGTTTGTGATCGACCCTTTGACCCAGAAGGGTCCTTTTGGGTTGGTTCCGTCATCACCCATGGTTATGTTGAGGTTTATGGTTGCTGTGCCGTTTGATTTAATGATGTTGTACATTTCATCGTCGATGTTGAATTCTACTCCAAAGGCTCCGGTTACGTTTCCTGTTGAGTCTGTGCAGTCTTGTGCAAAGAGTCCGTTGAGAAGGTTTTTCCATTCTCCTGTTACTATGTTGAGGTTTTTGTTGTTATAGTCAAGAGGACCGAGGAGACCCACTCTTGAATCTGCCGGGTTGTTGTCGTTGTTGGGGTCTGTGTTGAAGCGGATGCAGGTGCTTGAGCTTAGGCCGTATTCGTCTTTGTTCCAGTCCCAGCTGTCGTTTGTCTGGAGGTGGCCGAAGGTGTTTGCAGGTATTACAAAAGGTGTGTCGAAGTCTGCGGGGGGAAGAAGGTCGTGGTCTGAAATTATGGGGTAGAGACGTTGGTTTTTTATTTGGAGTTCTCGTGTATCAATTTCATAGGTTGTGTTCGCGGGTTCTTTGGGTTCTTCCCATATTGTGAATTCTGTTTCGTCGAGGATCCACCAGTCGTGGTCGGAATTTATGAGATCGATGCAGCCGTCCTGTGTGCCTGCTGTTATTGTAATATTGTTGGTGGTGTTTTCTATCCAGGCTGGGTTGATTGGGTATTCGCACATATGTGCTGAGGCAAAGCCAACTTCGTTTGAATCGCAGAGGTAGCCGAGCTCTTTTCCGTTGAGGTAGACGCAGTCGTGGTAGCCTTCGGATACGTTTACGCCTGTTTCATTTTCGACCTGGAAGTATATTGGGTTTTCAGGGGTTACATTTGTGAGGAGTGTTAGTCGTGCTTTGACAACTCTGCTTGTGTTGATGTCAAGGTTGATCTCTTTGTCTGTTTTGATTGTTCCTCCTTTGAATTCTACGTTATCTGAGTCTGTGAATTTTTTTCTGTTTGTTTTGTAGAGGTCTTTTTTTTCAACAAGGAGATCTTTGGATGCGCGTACACCACAACTGATGCAGGTGTAGCCACACCATCCGCCGGTGTTGATTGCGTAGGAATGGATTCGTTCTTTTAGGGTGAGGTTGTTGGATGTGAAATCTACCCAGTCACAGACGGGTTCTGCGCGTTTTCCTGTTCCTACAAGTGAGAGTTCATTTTTTGAGAAGTTGAGGAAAACGTCTACGAATGCGTTGTCTGCGAGTTGGGCTACATTGTCTCGTTGTGCATAGCAGGTTCCGGGTGGGTCTTCTTTGCAGATTGAGAGAGTGGGGTGGCTACAATTTGCAGGTACGTCGCATTGTTGCATGCTTCGTGTTCTATCTGTAATGAGTACAGCGTCTACGTTTGAGGTGTAGAGTTCGAAGTCGAGATTTACAAATCCGAATCGTAGAGGGGATGTTTTGTTGCTGATGTCTGTATAGTTGAGATGTTTCTGGATAAAGGAGTCGTTAAGGTAGAAGCTTGTTTCATCTGTTGTTATGTTATCGACCCAGAGGATTCCTTTAAATTCAGGGTCTTCTTCTTGTTCATATTCATACATTGTGTAGTCTATTGCTTTGAACTGGTCAAGGGTGAGGTTTCCTCCTCCGATGCTGAGGAAGAGAGTGTTATTGATTTCGATGAGGTCTGCACGGTAGTGAAGGTAGATGCCCATGCTTTGGATATCGCCGGGAACGTAGAGACCATCATAAAGGTTTATGAATCCTCTTATTCCGTCAAACCAGATTTTGTCTCTTCCTGTAGAGAGGTTTTTTGCGAGGGTGTCTATGAAGTAGTCAAATCGTAGATAGCCTCCTCCGACGAATGAGTTGTTTATTCCTTCAAGAAAGTGTATGCTGAGGTTGTTTTCTATTGATGTGTTTAGTAGGAATGTGCAGTTGGAGATGTTGAAGAGGTCTGAGTGATAGGTTATATTGGTGACGTTGAATGTTTTATTGCAGTCGATATCGTTGATTGTCATGTTGAAGTCGCTGAGTGCATCTACTTCAAGGATGCCTCCGATGATTGTGGCTTTTTTTGGTATGTCTGTGATTCTAATTGTGATATTTCCTTGTCCTATGAATCCTCCGAAGTATTTGTAGAAACGTTCTGTTCTGTTTGTGATTCTGCTGAGGAGTGCTGTTGCACTGTTTCCTGTGAGGTATTCTGATTCTTTTATTCCTGTGACCATTCGTCTGTTAAAGAGGAGGGTGTCTATTGTTTTTTCGTTTTCTGGGGGGCGGGAATAGATTATTTCTGTTTTTGGGGTTGAGACGTTTGTTTCCTGAACAGAGAAGTTTAGTCCGTATCCGGGCGGTACTACTTCTTTTGTGAGAAGTTCAGCGAGATAGGTTGCGTTTTGTGGGTTGTTGAGTGCCCAGTATTCACCTATTTGTACAAGAGCTGATTTGTTTTCGTCTGTGAGGTTACCGAGTTCGAATTGGTATTGGATGGCTGGGTCGTTGATATCTCCCATCTTTATTGAAGAGAGGGTGTTTAGGATGTCTTCTGTGATTATGGTGATGTTTCTTGTTGGTGGGGAGTGTATTAGGAGGAGGTTGAGGAGTGCTAGTCCTCCTATGAGAAGTACTCCTGCGAGTAGTGCGTCTGTTGTGAAGAGTATGCCTTTTTGTTTATTCTTTTTTTTCATCGTTCTTTCCATGTCCATACGACAAGGCGGATGATCTCTTTTTCGTAGGGTGTTTTTCGTGTTATGATTCGATTCATGCTTACGAGTGCGTCTGCATTGAGTTGTTGGGAATCTATTTGGTAGTCGACGACGTTTTCAGAGAGGTATTGGCTCATGGCTTCTTCAATGGAGGGGCCGATGTATTCAGGATAAGTAAAAGGCGCATCCATGTCTCCGAAAAAGTAGACTGTTCCATTAAAGTAGTCCCATCGGGCGATTGCTGAAACCTCTTCTGTTGTTGTGTAGTTTGCGATTTCAACATAGTTTGAGACATTGGGGTTTGAGGGTTTTTCTGATATGGGAAAGGGGTCGTCGAAGTAGTAGGTTTCTCCTAATGTGAAGTTGAGGAAGGTGTCTTGGTGGAGGATGTGGATTGTACTTGAGGAGATTCTTGGTTCAAGAGTAATACCGAGATAGTCGAGGGGAAGGAGGCCGAGGACTTGGAGGGTTTTTCCTCCGATGAATGCTATGCCTCCTGTTCTGATGTATGTATCAAAGAGTTCTGTTTGATCTGTGGGAAATGTACGAAGTTGCATTTCTTCTCCGATTACAAAATCGTATTCTTGGATGTTGTCGAGGGCATCAGGGTTGTTGGTGTTTTTACATTCGACCATGATGTTGAGGGAGTTAGCTTTTATTTCATTTTCTAAAGCACCGTGTGGTGCTGAAAAGCATCCAGCGGGTATGAGTAAGAGTATTTTTAGTTCGTGGGTGTTGTTGGATGTGTTAATGCCGGGATAGCCGATTGTTATGTTTCTGATGAGGGGGAAGATGTTTCCTTCTTGTTTTGTGAGGTAGGCGAGGTAGTCGTGGGTTGTTGTGAGGGTTTTTTGTTGTTCTCGGTAGGGCATGTTTCCTGTCTGGTTCCATTTTTTTTCGTTGATGGATCCGTTTGTTGTGAGTCCGAGTCGGAGAGGGGGTGTTCCTGGCCAGTCTGAGGGATAGCCTTCTGAGATAAGGTTTTCTGAGATTGTTTGGGTTTGTTCGTAGACTCTTTCATAGGTTTGGTTGGGTTGGAGGTTGACGATGAATTTTATGCCGAGTGTTACTGCTAGGGTGAAGAGGAGAAAGCCGAAGAGGAAGTCTGCGGATGTGGATTGTGCTTTTCGTTTTTTCATGGTTATGGGTTTAGGGTGATGCTGTTGTCTTTGTTTGTGATGGTGTTTTTTGTTCCTGTCAGGAATTGTCCTTGGGTGTTGGGTGGGATTCTAAAGCTGATATTTTGAGATTCGAAGTTGATGACGGTTGTGTTTAGTTCGTTGAATGTTATAATCTCTATGGGGATGTTTTCTATTTTTTCTGGGATTTCAAAGCTTCTTTCGTAGCCGTCATGAACTTGTGCAGCAAGGAGAAGTTCGTCTTGGAGTACGATGGCCAGATCGTTGAATGATTCGAGTTTGTTGTCATCAAGTTCATCTTGGTAGTGGTCTGAGAGGAGGAGGAGGAAGGTGATGAGGACTATGAGTCCGATTCCGATAAACCACATGAATTCGATAGCGACTTGGGCTTTCATTTTTTATTCGATGTCTTCTATCCATATAAGGGGATTTTGATGTGTTTCGTTGATTCCTGCCCGAACTTTGATGTGGTGGATTCCTCCACGTGGAACGACATGTGATGTGATGTTTCCTACTGCTGTTTTGTAGATTTGCTGTTGGGTTGTGCCTTGGAGGTAGGTCCATACCATTGTTCTGTTTCCTTGAACTTCGATGTTTTCTATATCCTGAGGGAGGTAGAGTGTGAGGGTAATCTGGGAGGGTTTTCCGAGGTAGAAGACGGTGTCTGCTGCTTTGATTATTTCGTCTGCAACCTTGTTTATCTGGTTGTTGGTGACGTCTGCGTTGTAGTTGCTGCTTTGGGTGTAGAAGACGATGATGAGCGGGGTGATCATTAATAGAGCAAATCCTATGACAAGGAGGTATTCCATGGCGTATTGTGCTCTCTTTCTTCCTCGTATTTTTCCCCATCCCATGGATGTTTTTTAAGAGAATTTGTATTTAAATGTATTGTGACTATTAGAGGATAGAGACTTTGTTATCCTATATAAGACATCTCTTTGTATTTTTTCTGTTTTTGGATGGCTTTGTGTTTTGGGCTGGCAAAGAATTCGTCTGCTGATTTGGTTTCTGATTCTATTTCTGCTATCTCTTTGTCGAGTTCTTTGAGGTTGATTTTGAAATTGTATTTTTTTATGATGATTTTGAGGATTTCTCGTGCTCCACGGAGTCCGAGGTACATGGGGTGTCCGAATGTTTCTGCGAGGAGGGATATTGCCTGGATTTTTTGTTTTTTGGAGAGGCCGAGGAGGAGTCCGCTTACTCCAATGATTGGTCCTACGACTCCGTAGACCTGGGTTTCGACGTTTAGTTTTTTGAATTCGCTTATGAATTTGTTGTTGTTTCCTGTGATGTAGACTTTTGGTTTTTGGGGGATGGTGCTGAGTCCTATTCCTCCTAGAGCGATGATCTGTTTGCAGTTTTCTTCTCTGATGAGGTCTATGATGGTTTGTGTGAAGATGTAGCTGCTTTCTTCTGAGAGTGGCTGGACGTCTCCTGTGAGGAAGAGGATCTCTTGTTTTCCCTGTTTGCAGGCAAAGATTTCGATTTTGGGAAGTTCGATAAGGTTTTTTTCGTTGACAAAGACGCTGTTTGGGAGGTCGTAGGAAAATAGATCGTATATTTTTTCTGCTTTGAGCTCTTCGATGAGGAAATCTACAACGAGTTTTCCGACGTTTCCGATTCCAGGCATTCCTTCTATGAGTATAGGGTTGCTGAGTTTTACTGATTTTGTTTTTTCAATCTTCCACATGTTGGTTTCCTTTTGCTTTTCGTCGGTAATTCCCGTATTTGTCTTCGATGCTGAATTTTACAGGTCGGGGTGATCGTGCGGGGTTTCCGCAGCTGCAGGGTGAATGGAGCGTGTATTCAGAGCAGGCGGTGCATTTAAGGAGTTTATTCATGGTTAGTCTACACGATCTATTGAGACTGTGAGTTCCTCTTTTTTTTCTGCTGCTTTTTCTATTTTTTTTGTGATCTCTTTGAGGTTTTTTTCGACTTCTTTGTACTCTTTTCCGATGAGTATGAGTTTGTATTTTCCTCCTCCGAGATAGGATATAGCTGCGGCTGTTTGTCCTTTGACAGAATTAGCTAGTGTTTCTTTTATCTGGCTGAGACCGTTTTCTTCCCAGCTTTGTATAAAGATTTCTGCTTTTATTTCTACTTGTTTAGGTTTTATCTTTTCTTTTACGAGTTTTGTGAGTGGCTGGGCAAGGTCTTTGGGGATTCCGATTGATTCAAGAGAGAGGTCGTGTTCTACTACATCTTCAAAGCAGAGGTGGATGTATTCATATTCTTTGAGTAGGGTATCTGCTAATTGTTTGTAGAGTTTGTATTTGTCGAGTTTGTTTTGCTCTGCATAGCTTTCGATGATTTTTTCTGCTTTTTGTTCTTGTTTGATGGAATCCATCTTGGATCTTTTTGCCATCTCTGTGACGCGTCTGAGTGAGAGATCGATATATCCTTTTTCTGTGTTGATGCGGAGAACTTTGCAGACAACTTGTTTTCCTTCTTTGACATAGTCGCGGATGTTTCTGATTCTTCCCGGGCTTACTTCTGCGATGTGAATCATTCCTGATTTTCCATACTCTTCAAGGCGTGCAAAGACAGAATGGAATTGTATTTTGGTTATTGTACAGAGGACTAATTCGTCCTCTTCAGGGTATCCTGTTTTTTTAAAGAACATTTTTAGTCAAGAACTCCTAGTATCCTTGCTTTGATTTTTAGCTTTCCTCCTGTTGGGTCGGCTAGGGGTCGTTCACATACAAGGCATTTTACTGAGGAGGCTGATTTTCCAAAGGTGATTTGTTCATTTTTACACTTTGGACATCTGATTTTGATGAATTTTGATGTGGGTTCTTTGATCATTGTTTACACCTAGATAAGTTCAACCTTTTTTGCTCTGATTCCTGAGCTTTGGGCTTTTGTTTTTTTGCAGACTGAGCAATTGTATCTGAAGTCGGTTTTTTTGCTGAGTTTTTTCCCTGTTCGTTTTGGTTTGGGGGGTTTGGAGTATCTTCCGAGGTTTCCTGTTCCTCTTCGTTCTCCGCGTGCTCTGACTCTTTTTTTGGATCCTACACTGAGGGGATGGGTTGCGTTTCTGCCTTTTGATTTGTTTTGGGCAACCTTTTGTTCTGTGTGTTTTTTGCAGTAAGGACAGTGCCTTTTGAGGATTTTCGGCTTTTTCATGGTTCAAGAAATAGGAGTTGCTTTAAAAAGCTTTCTTCTGTAAGGGGGGTTCAGAGGGGTGTTGCGTGTCCTTTTTTAATGAGGATTTGGGCGATCTGGCTGGGGAGGGTGGCGGTATCTTCTTTTTTAAAGGGTCCGAATGTTTCGAGATTGGTGCCGAGAAAGCGGGGGACAGGATAGAGGAATTTTATCTCTGTTTGGTCTGAAGAGGGTTTTTGGGGTCTCTGTGGCGGGTTTGAGGGCTGTTTAGGAGAGGGGATGGAAGGCTGGGTTGTCTGTGATAGGGTGGAAGAGGGGCTTTTACGGGGTTCTGAGGTGGTTTGGGAGGGGGGAAGGGTTTGGATGCTTGTTTGAGAGCTTTGAGAGGGTGTACTAGTGCTTTGTGGAGGGTCGGATGAAGGAGCAGAGGTGGTTTGAACCGGCTTAGAGTCAGAGGGTTGATCTGGCTGGGGAGGGTGAGTTTGGATAGGAGTGGGGGGAGAGGCTGTTTGAGGTGTGTGGTTGGGTTGGAAAGGGGGTTGGGCGAAAGAGAGATTTGTTAGTCGTGATTCTTTGAGGAGGGCGATGAGGTTGTCGTAGAGTGTTTTTTCATATTCTTGGAAGGCGGCAGAATGTATGAGTTCTGTTTTTGTTCTGGCTGCGTTGAGAGCGAGGGCAAGGATCTTTTTTTCTCTTTGGTCGTAGAGGTCTTTGAGGATTTTCTGGATGTTTTTGAGTTGTGCTCGTGTTTTTTCTTGTTCTGTGATCTGGTAGAGTTCACCTGTGTTTGGCTGGTTGAGGATGGCCTGTTTTTGTTCTAGATAGTAGTGTAGGGATGGAGTGAAGGAGGGGTCGAGGGATTGGAGTTCAGCACTGTTTCGTTCTTTGCGAAGAAGGTCAAAGAGGGTTTCATAGGTTATCATGAATTCGGCCATGGTAGGGGGAAAGATGGGTTGTTTTTAAATCTGTTTCCTCTTGCAAAGGATCATATTTAAAAGAAAAGGGGTATTTTCGTAAGTATGGCTCTTGTGAAGTTTCAGGATTTGCGTTTTAGAGAGGTGGATGATGGTGTTGAGGTTCGACTCTATCAGTTTTTTTTGGCACGGTTGAGGAGGGAGGATCTTGAGCGTATTGCTTCTTTTAAGGTGGTAGAAGAGGGGATTGAGTTTGATTGTCCTGAAAAGCGGGCTGAGCGCAGGCTGGTTCTTTTGTTGGATCGTGCGTTTGTTGAATTAAAGAGTTTGATTAGTGGTAAAAAGGCCATCTATGTTCATAGGAATTCAGGGATTCCCTTGTTGGGTGTGAATGAGTTTGGGATTGTGGATAGGGGGACGAATCTTATTGAGGTAAAGCCGTTGACAGGGTGTAATCTTAGTTGTGTGTATTGTAGTGTGAGTGAGGGGGATAATAAGAAGGTGGTTGATTTTTTAGTTGAAGAGGAGTATTTGGTGGAGGGTGTTGAGAAGGTTGTTGGGGTAAAGGAACATCCTGTTCATATCTATATTAATCCTCAGGGTGAACCCTTGTTGTATAGCAGGATTGTTGATCTTGTTCGTGATGTGAAGTCGCTGACCAATGTTGATAGTGTGTCTGTTAACACCAACGGGGTGCTGCTTTCCAAGAAGTTGATTGATGGGTTGGTTGATGCGGGATTGGATAAGATTAATCTTTCGTTGAATGCGATGGATAAGGTGTTGGCCGATAAGATTTCTGGAAAGGTATATCCTTTAGATCATGTGTTGAAGATGGTTGCATATGCAAAGGATAAGATTGATATTGTGATTGCTCCTACGATTATTCCGGGTTTTAATGATGATCAGGTTGAAACTCTTGTTCGGTTGGCTAAAGGATTGAAGAATAGGCGTTTTCCTTCTATTGGTGTGCAGAATTTTCTGAATTATAAGCGAGGAAGAAATCCTGTTAAGGAAAGAAGTTTCGAGGAGTTTGATAGGATGCTTGCGGTTGTTGAGAAGAAGACAGGGGTGTTGTTGCGTAAGGCTGATCTGAGTTTTGAGATTGTGAATGATCTTTCTCCTGAAAAGCCGTTTCGGAAGAACGATCTTGTTGAGTGTGAAATTGTTGCACAGGGAAGGTATAGTGGTGAGGTGATTGCAGTTGCTAAGGATCGTTGTATTACAGTGAGAGGGAGTAGTAAAAGTTCTGGTATGATAAAGGTGAGAATTGTTCGGGATAAACACAATATCTTTTTGGGGGTTGTTTAGCCAAAGAGGAAGGAGAAGAATCCTTTTATCTCATGTGTTAGTTTTCCTATGAATCCTTTGGGTTCTGGTGTTTCTTCTTCGGGCTGTTCTTCTGTTTGAGGTTCTTCTTCGATGTTAGGAGGTGTTTCGGTTATATTTTCCTCTTCTTGTGGTGTCTCTGTAAGGTTTTCTTCTTGTTCTTCTTCAGGCTCTTCTTCAAAGAGGTCAAGGAGGGTTTCTGTTTGGTTGGTTTCTTCTGTTTCTGGCAGAGTAATGTTGACAGTGATGTTAGAGTCGAGTCGTTGCACATAGCTTTTTTCTTTGTAGTGAAGTACTGTTTGGATTACAAAGGCTTCTTGGTCATAGTCTTCGGGAATTTTGAGTTTGTAGCTGTATGCTTCGAAGCTTTCGTCTGATTCAAGGACTTCAATGACGTGTGTGTTTCCGCCGAGAAGTGGAAGTCTGTCGGGATAGGAATCGATGACTTCTATTTCAGCTTGGTCATCTTTTAAGTTTGTTACTGAAACTGATATGGTGAGGTTTTCTCCTGGTTGTGCAATATCCTTATCGAGTGTTCTTGTTATTGAGAAGGTGTCTTCTACCGGTTCAAAGCTTATGCTGGATTGTCCATAAAATTCAAAGGCGTCACTATATTTGGTTTCATAGGTTCCATTTACTTCAATTTCATAACTTGTTCGTTCGTCTACGTCGAGTGCGATGAGATCATCTTCATAGATTAAGACGATTTTTCCAGGAGCGAGATCTGGTTCTGATATGCTGATTGTGTCAAAGGCGTCAGAGGTCATGGTTCCTTTTAGTTTGTAATAGGTTGTGGATGTGTCTTCATTTTTTAGGCTGAGGCTGAGATAGTAGTTTCTTCCTGATCGGATATCTACGTCGGGGAGTATGATTATGGGGGTGATTAATGAGTTTCCAACGGTGTAGGAGGTGTTTTCATAGTCTTCAAGGACTTTGTTGTCTACGTTGATAATTGTAGCTGCTTTGATCACATAGCTTCCTACAGCAGGTGTTTTGAGTTTGAAGAGGTAGCTTGTTTTTTCTTCCTCTTCCAGGGTACCTGTTTTTCTGTAGGTGTTTTTGTCACGTGTAAATCCTTTTGGGACTGTTGTGCGTACTGCTGCAGATGGGAAGGTGAGAAGAAGGTCGTAGTCTAGATCATCATCTTCATCCTTGTTTTCTATCTCGATTTCATATTCTATGAGTTCGTTGATGGCAGGATTTGTGGGGGTTATCGTGGTTGTTATGAGGTAGGGTTGGGGAACGTCAAGAGTGGTTGATGATCCTTCTGTTTCTATGTCGAGTTCTTCATAGGTGTAGTTTAGTAAAGGTGTAGATGAGTAGGAGGTGTATTCATCTGCTCGAATAGTGTATGTGAATGTTTTTATTGCTCCTGGTGCTATGCGTCCTTCCCAGCGGATTCCATTTTTTAGTTTTTGGACGTTTGTGGTAACAATAGAGAAGTTTCCTTTGGGGAAATGGTCTTCATAGACAATGTTTCGCGCGATGGCATTCCCTTCGTTTGTAAGGATGACAGTTACTTTCGATTCTTGTGTTGGTTCGAAAGTGGTAAGCTCGAAGTCTCGTTCGATTGTCAGGTCGGGTTCTATTTTGAAGAATTGGAGGTTTAAACCTGCGTAGCGTCGTCCTTTTTCAAACTTGACATATTGACCATAAGTTTCATCATTAGGATCTGTTACATTCGCCATATAACAGTAATTATTGTAAAGATCTTTTTCACAGTTTTCTTGACGTATTACATAGCTTTTTTCGTTAACCTTGAGGGTTATGCTACTCATTTCAGGAAAATAATAGACATAATATACATCCTCGCCTATTGTAAAGCTTTCTGAGGAGTGCACCCATTCATCATAGAAAGGGGTTTCTTCTGCAGATAAAGAGGGCAGAATAAGAAGTATGAATAAAACAGGGAGTAGGAATTTTTTCA
The DNA here is from genome assembly GCA_002685855.1 of Candidatus Woesearchaeota archaeon. Lineage (GTDB taxonomy): Archaea > Nanobdellota > Nanobdellia > Woesearchaeales. The sequence goes on along the minus strand of NYYS01000028.1, from coordinate 1,418 downwards.
TTGATGGCCTCTTTTTTCTTTTTTTAGAAAAATTCATTTAAAAAGTTTTTGATAGAATACTCTCTGGAGGTTGTTTAATAAAAAAAGAAAAGAGAAAAAAAATAAAAAAGGTTTTGTTTACTCAGCAGGTTTACTCTGATGAGACTGCGGTTACGCTGAGATCTGTAAGGCTGGGTACAACGACTTCAACCTCTGATCCGGTAAGCTCATACTCATCATAGTTTGCAAGCACACGTGCTGCTCCCTGGGTTTCCAAAGCTTCATATCCTGCTACGAGCAGTGCATTGTCTGTCTCGTATAGCTTGATAACTGCTTTTCCGGCTGAGAAGAGTTCGAGAACTTCTTCCTGTGTCGGGTTACCCATAAGTTCAGCTGCTACGGTGTTGATGCTTGGTCCACCAACAACGATTAATGGCTTACTTCCTACGGCGGGTGCGTCTACATCTAGTACGGCTGCTCCTACTGCAATTTCGTTAACAACAAATGCATTTCCTACTTCTGTTGTTGTTGTGGTGTAGGATTCACCAACTGCAAAGACCTGTGCTTCCAGCTGCTGTGTTGGATAGGTTATTTCTATCTTTTCCGACTGGTCACTGGATGAAGGGTTTGTGTAAACAATCAACGTTCCATACCTGTCCTGTGCAGAGTTCAACTCATCATTGCCATCATGGTTGATCAAAGCAGACATGTTTGTTCCGTTCGGCGTGTTTAATCCGACTTCATTGTTTGTTCTGTTCGTCACAGTCCAGTTGACATAGAGATCGCCTACAGTGGAGTCATCAATGTTTTTAGACATTGTTCTAAAACCGAAACCGACATTTCCACTTACATTTCCTTGTGCAAAGCCCAAGTTATTTGTATTATTAGCCTGAGTCACGTTTAGGCTACTTCCACCGAGCTGTGTCTGGTTGGCTGTACCCATGAGGTAGAGAATTCCTCCTCCCTTGGTCACGATAACCGGTCTATCATCTGTACCTACTGATCCACCACCGTTCAGGTCAAATTTCAGGTTGTATGTTGACCCTTGCCTGAAGATGTTAAAGTTGTAGGTTGTTCCTCCGATGTTGACGGTTGCCGCAGAACTTCCACCATCTGCAACCGCAGTTGTGTAGGTTCCTGTTGGTTTGCTGCTGTCACCAAGATCTGTGAAGGTTACCTTTTTTGAGGCTGTATCAATACTGTCATACTTCAACACTTTGGTAACGGCTGTGTCGTCAGTATCATCTGATACAACAAAGTAGTCGTTTCGTGTAATGTTGAAACCCTCAATAAGGTGTGTGTCTTTGGTGTTGTCTCCAAACTTGTAGGTTCCACCTCTGTTTGTTATGAGGGGGAAGCTGTACTCAGTCCCTTCAATGTTGGTAAACTCGAGGTCGTAGCTGGTGTCTCCTCTGTTCTTAAAGACAAGGTCTGTTGTT
>NYYS01000027.1 GCA_002685855.1 Candidatus Woesearchaeota archaeon | reverse complement strand
CCCGCACGGTTTCGGCGGGATATCTGTGGTTAGAATAAGTGGGCCAGACTCTAAAAATATAATTAGAAAAATATCCTTAACCGACAAAAAAAAAGACCCGTTCAAACATCAAGCAGTTACTCTTGTTAAGCTTTTTGACGGTGATGGTATTCCCTTTGAAGAGGGCATTATAACTTTTTTTAAAAAACCCCACTCCTATACCGGTGAAAATGTTATAGAAATTTCTTGCCACGGAAACCCTTCGGTTATTAGTCGGGTTGTTTCTTTGTGCTGTGTAACTGGGGCTCGTCCGGCCGACCCTGGAGAGTTCACCAAAAGAGCCTTTCTTAATGGAAAAATTGACCTAATTCAGGCAGAGGCCGTTGCCTCTTTAATTCACGCTAAAACTGAGGAGGGTGTATCTTTAAATTTTAAAATACTTCATGGTGAGTTGTCAAAAAAAATGAAAGCCATAAAAAAAGAAATAAAGGGCCTTTTGGTAAGGATTGAGTTTGAACTAGACATAAGCGAAGAAGACCTACAGCCCGACCTTGTTTCTGGTTCCCTGTCGGCCCTTAAAAACATCCAAACAACCATAAAGAGCGCCCTAGAGGGCCACAGCTCGGTTCGAATGTTAAACGAGGGGGCAAACGTTGTGATTTGCGGTGCGCCAAACGTAGGAAAATCAACGCTCCTTAATTGTATGTCTGGAATTGACAGGGCTATTACCGGCCCTGAGGCAGGAACAACCAGAGACACTGTTCGGGCCTCTATATCAATAGGAGGAACCCCTGTTACCCTTATAGACACGGCAGGCCTTCGTGTGTCAAAAAATAAAATTGAAAAAGAGGGGGTGATTCGAACAAAAAAAGAAATAAACAGATCAGACTGCGTGCTTACGCTTACACCGGCAGACGAACCTATTAAGAAAAAACACCTCAATGTTTCTAGCGGCCCCACTGTTCACGTAATAACCAAGGCCGATCTCTGTAGTAAGAAAAAAATTTATGATTTCAAAAACAGGTTTCCTGGCGCATGTATTATCTCAGCTAAAACCTCTTTTGGTATTCCGGCCCTATTAAAGGCCCTTCAAAAACACATGGGGCTTTTTTCTTCCCTTAGCCCTCTTGTCCCTGTCGCTACGGGCAGACAAAGCGCTATTCTGAAAAAAACAGACCGTTGCGTTCAAAAATCAATGCGCCTGCTTTCTTTTAAGGGTAACCCCCAGCTCGAGCTTGTATCTCTTGAACTTCGTGATGCGCTGGAACAAATAGATGTTGTGCTTGGAAAAACATCTACTGATGAAATTCTTGACAGTGTTTTTAGTTCTTTTTGTGTAGGAAAATAGTTTCACGTGAAACCCTCATCTCCGTTTTTTGATGTTATTGTGGTAGGCGGGGGGCACGCTGGAGCAGAGGCCTCTTTAGTTTGTGTAAAGCTAGGCCTTTCTGTTTCTCTTGTAACTATCAACCCAAGGGCGGTTGGTAGAATGTCTTGCAATCCCTCCATTGGTGGCCTTGCAAAGGGCCAGCTTGTTCGAGAAATAGATGTTCTTGGTGGGGTTATGGGAAGAGTGTCTGACATCTCTGCTCTTCAATATAAAATGCTGAACAGGTCCAAGGGAAGGGCGGTGTGGTCACCAAGGGCCCAGATTGACAAGAGAAAATATGAGCAAGAAGTGTTGCGCAGGGTTTCTTTGTCTGAAGGTTTATCTGTTTTACGGGGGGAGGTTGTAAAAATAAACACATCCGGAGGGGGTGTCTCCGGGGTTGTTTTGTTGTCAGGAGAAAAACTGTTTTGCCGTGCACTTATTATAACCTGCGGGACCTTCCTAAATGGACTCATACATGTTGGAGAGCAAAAAACAAGAGCCGGAAGGATGGGGGAAAAACACAGTCACGGTATTACTGAGTCTTTGCACTCTCTTGGCTTCTCATCGTCAAGACTAAAAACAGGAACCCCTCCACGCATAAAAACGTCTTCAATAGACTTTTCTAAGTGTTCGGTTTCCCTTGGTGACAAAGATCCTTCTCCTTTTTCTTATTTTACTTCTGTTTTTACTTCCCCAAACTTGCCCTGTTATATAACAAAAACAAACGCGGCCTCCCATAAAACAATAAACAAAAACATGCACCTTTCCCCTATGTTCACCGGGGATATTGTGGGGCGTGGCCCCAGATACTGTCCCTCAATTGAGGATAAAATATATCGTTTTCCAAAGAGAGACGAACACTATCTTTATCTTGAGCCGGAGTGGCACAATTCAAATCAGGTTTATTTAAATGGTTTTTCTACAAGCCTTCCGATGTCCACACAAATAAAGGCCCTAAGGGAGGTTCCTGCCCTCAAAAACCTTGAGCTTTTGCGGCCCGGTTATGCAATCGAATATGATTTTTTTCCGCCATCTCAACTTAAAAGAACTCTTGAGTCTAAGGCCCTCTCTGGGTTGTTTTTAGCAGGACAAATAAATGGAACCTCTGGATACGAGGAGGCCGCCGGCCAGGGGCTTGTCGCAGGCATAAATTCCGCTATGTTTGTTTTGAACAAAAGGCCTCTTCTTCTGTCTAGGGAGGACTCTTATCTTGGGGTAATGCTTGACGACCTTACAACAAAGGACACGCTTGAGCCCTATCGAATGTTCACCTCCAGAGCAGAATACCGCTTGCTTCTTCGATATTCTAATGCGGAAAGACGACTCATTAAACATTCTGACAAACACAACCTTTTAACAAAAACAGAGCTTTCTCTTCTTCAAAAAAAAACAGACCTTACTCGTGCCGTGGTCGACTCTACCCGGATCTCCCTGGGCCCGAAGGCCCTAAACCGTGTTTTACGAAAAAAAGGAGAGCCTCTGGTTAAACAAAAAAAACCAATAAAGGTTATTTTAAAAAGGCCCGGCATATCTATAAAAGACTTTAAGGACACTGTTTTAAATGTCGCACTAAAAGGCTCTGATCTTTTTCTCCCTCTAATTGAGGAGGCAGTTCTTGAGGCAGAAACGATAATCAAGTATGATGGGTATATAAAGCGCCAGAAGGAACAAATAAAAAAACTGTCTTCAATAAACAAAAAAAAGATTCCCAGTGATTTTGATTACAAGGGGGTTGTTGGCCTTTCTTCAGAAGCAAAAGAAAAACTGTCAACAATCAGGCCGGAAACCCTTGGCCAGGCAATGAGAGTTTCTGGTGTTAACCCATCTGACATTGCGGTTTTATCTGTCTTTCTGTATAAATAGTCTATGGTTTCACGTGAAACAGTCTTTTGTTCAATAGACGACTTTTTAAGATTATATAAAAAAACAACCCTAACAACAAAAACAAAAGATGCGGGCTCTCTTTCTTTGGAGGCCGCCGCAATAACAATACTTTCCTATTCAAACTCTGTTGGTGTTTTTGTTATAATCTCCCCAGACGAAAAAACCTCACGCCGACTATATACAACATCCTATGGGCTCTGTCCTGGCTCCTCTTTTCTTTTGCCGGGCCTGGAACCTAAAAAAGATCGTGTTCCCGGGTTTGTTTCAGAGAGCCAGCGCTACGCCGAAGAGGCCATGTCTGTTTTGTTTTCTAAGGATCGAGGTGGAAGGGTGTTTACAACTGTTTCTGCCCTACAGCGAGCACGCCCCCTTCGTGTTAATACGAACGACAAGGAGCTCCCTGTTTGCCTAAAACAAACATTAAAGATGGGCGCTCTTGTTCAATTTTTAGATCATTGGGGATACAAAAAAACAGATCGTGTTGAAAGCCCCTTAGATTATGCTATTAGGGGGGGGATTTTAGATGCTTACCTTGTTCATTCAAGAAACCCTGTTCGAATAGAGTTTTTTAGTGATATAATAGACTCTATTCGGTTGTTTAATCCTCAGTCACAGAGAACGGTTAGGGCCTTAAGTAAAATTATTTTACTTCCTCGGCTTATAAAAAACAAAAAGAAAGAGGAAACCCTTTTCTCTTTTGTTTCTTTTAATGACTCATTTAATGTATATAGTGTTGAGCGCAGTACCAACGGTGGGTATCGGGTATGTCTTGGCGGCCCGGGCTCTTCTGCCCTACCCTTAGAGTCTGAAGGGGTGTCCACAAAGTCTATAAAAAGGGTCATTAAAGAAAAGTCTTCTGTTTGTTTTTTTTTATTTTCTGAGCGCAACTCTGGTTCAAAAACCTCCCCCTTTTTGCCTTCCGGTTACACCGCGAAAAAAATTGAAGCAGCCCTAGAAAAGGGCTTTGTTTTGGCTCGCGCTGGCATGGTCGTTTTTGGGTATGGGGGTCTTTCGGGTTCTTCTGGGGGCGTCAGGTCTCGCTGGGCTGTTTACGGAGATCCAGTAGAACAACAAAACGAAATTATCGACATTTCAGACCTCGTGTGGGGAGAAAACATCGTGCACGAGGAGTTTGGAATTGGCGTTTATCGCGGAATAGGAAAAGCGGGTGGTAGTGATTGTATTAAAATTAAATATGCAGATGGTGGTTCTGTTTTCGTTCCTGCCCACAGCTTTAACAGGCTACATCGGCTTGTTGGAATCAAGAAGGGCTCTGTAAGGCTTTCGTCGTTGGGGGCTGGGTCGTGGAAAAGGAAAAAAGATAAAATAAAAAAGCATGCTCGCTCTATTGCTAAAGACCTTCTTAAAACACATGCGTTAAGACAGAGCCCTAGGGGTTTTGTTTACCAAAAGAAAGGGGATTTTTATCGGGCCGTCTGTGGTTCTTTTCCTTTTCAAGAAACAGTCGGACAGGGGGCCGCCTTGTGCGATATTGACTCCGACATGGAAAAAGACCTCCCAATGGACAGAATGGTTTGTGGAGACGTTGGGTATGGAAAAACTGAGATAGCTCTCCGTGCGGCAATAAGGGCGGTTGAAAGTGGTCGTGTGGTTTTTGTCATGGCCCCAACAACCGTTTTGGCAAACCAACACTATATCAGTTTTGGGCGGCGCCTTTCTCCCCTTGGTGTTGTTGTAGAACTTTTGTCTCGATTTCGAACAAAAAGAGAGCAAACAAAAATTATTGGTGCCCTTGCCGGGGGTAAGGTTGATGTTCTTGTTGGCACCCACAGGCTAATATCGGATGACGTTTACACAGAAACCTTGGGGCTCATTGTTATAGACGAGGAGCACCGTTTTGGTGTAAAGCATAAAGAAAAGATTAAGTCGTTGAGGCCCACTGTTGACATTTTAACTCTCACAGCAACCCCAATTCCTAGAACATTAAAACAGTCTCTTGTTGGGCTAAAAAACATTAGCAATATTAACACACCCCCGCGGTCTAGAAGGCCAATTAAAACGTTCTTACATTATTTCGACTGGGAAAAAATATTTAATATAATTAAGAGAGAGGCCAGCCGGGATGGTCAGGTTTATTTTGTTAATAACAATATTGAGTCCCTTCCTTTCTTAGCAAAAAAAATAAAAAAAAGGTTTCCCCATCTTAGCACCCAGGTTGCTCACGGTAAAACAAAAAGCAAGACGCTTGAGTCTGTTATGCTTGGTTTTTTTAAAAACGAAATTGGGGTTCTGTGTTGTACCACCATTGTTGGTTCGGGCTTGGATATTTCAAATGCAAACACTATTATAATAAACAACGCCCACCGACTTGGTCTCTCTCAGCTCTATCAGCTTCGGGGGAGGGTTGGCAGGGGTGGGCGCCAGGCCTTTTGTTACTTATTAATCCCTAGTGGCACGAGGCTAGAGGGGGCCTCCTTTCAGAGACTAAAAACCCTTGAGCAAAACACGCGCCTTGGCTCTGGCTACAAAATAGCACTAAAAGACATGGACATACGGGGAGCCGGTGATCTCTTTGGAACGAAACAAAGTGGCGCCGTTGCCAGCGTTGGTTTTCATATGTATAATAAAATATTAAAGGACGCCCTGGACGAAGAGCGGGGAAACACAAAGAACGTATCTATACCAATTATCAGTTCAGATTTTGATTCAGGGTTGCCCGAAAGCTATGTGTCTCTTGTTGAGGACCGGCTTTATTATTATCAGTCCCTCGCAATGGCAGACTCAATAGAAAAAATACGTGCTATTGAAAAGGGGCTTCGGGATCGCTTTGGCCCCCTCCCGCCTGAGTCCTCTTTTCTTCTTGAAATATCAAAAATGCGGGTTCTCTTTACAAACTCTTCACTGAAAAAACTGTCTCTTCTAAAAAACAATATTATTTTAACCATCGCGTCTT
>NYYS01000026.1 GCA_002685855.1 Candidatus Woesearchaeota archaeon | reverse complement strand
CCCAAAGGTTTGCTCCATTCCATTCACCAAAGAAACCACAACCGGCGAATCCGCCACAGGTAAAGTTGTCTATCTCATGCATTCTTCTGAAAAGGGTTAAGTTGTTGAAGACGAGATGAGATTGGTGGTCGCCATCGGCAGAATTAAGTGCAAATTCATATTCTAACTTGTCACCTGGTTGGAGGGGTTGTGTTAGGGAGAGGCGGGTTCCTTTTCTATTGTACATTGTTGGTGAATCGATTTCTAAACTTTCTATGTTTATTATTTGGTCTGTTCGTTCATCCCCTGTATTGATTTCTGCGGTTTTAATTATATTAAAGGACGGACTTACGTAAGGAAAGTTCACATCGGTGTCAACATATGAACGTGTATAAGAACCGCCTAATCGATCAGCTACGATGTAATATACTGTGTCTGCTTCTAATTGATAGTCAAATAATGCTTCTCTTCCATTAAATGCTGTTTTCGCGAGTTGGGTTCTATCTGCAGAATAAATATATGCAAATGAAGGATCTCCTGCTTCACTTTTAATGATTTTTTTTAGTTTAAATTGGGTGTTTGTTTGTATTTTCCATCCCCATTTTCCGTTTTGACCATAACCCCATAATTTGTTTAATGTTCTTCCATGACCTTCTACACCGATTGCTTCAAGGATTGAAATTTTCTCTGTGTGATATGCGTTTTCTTCTTGGTTTTCAAAATGATACTCAATATGGTTGGTTGAGTTATCCGCAACAACTTCCTCCCACAACTCTGGATCGAGATAACCATCTGAGAAGTCATCATAGAGGTAGGCGGTGGCTTGGATTGGTAGAATTAGGACTAATACGAACAGTAGAATTTTTTTCATTGTGATACCCCACATTGTTTTGGAAAGGAAAGTTGTTTTTGTTTAAATGGTTTGCGTGGGTTTGTCCAGTGATTTATTTTCTATATAGTCACTAAATCGTTCCTAACTTTATCTTCGATAAAGTATAGAAATTTTTCTTTTTGATTAAAGATTGAGAAGGGGATGGTGTATCCGGAAGAATCACAGGCGAGGTCGTAGAATCCTTTCTTGTTGGTTGTGGATCTTATGCAATCAATGAAAGGTGGCTTGCAGGGGGTGTGATCTGGTGTTTGGGTAATCCAGTCGTTGTATTCTGAGCAGGGAACAGCGGGTTTGGGAAGGGTTTTGTGTTTGATCTTCTCTGGGTTTAATGATTTTTTGCAGCTTGTGGAGATGCAGCCAGTGTATCCGCACGTGGTGATGTAGTCGCAGGCCCATTCGATCTTCTGGGTGCAGGCTTTGTTATAAGTGGGGGGTTGAGCGAACGCCGTAGTGGAAAGAAGAAGTGTGAGAAGGAGCATCCAGCGAATCATACCAACAGAATAGTTGGAGAGAATTTAAACGTTTCGAGAAGGGTTTCTTAGAGAGATGTGGTTGATTTAGATTAAACTTGGAAAAATTCTTGTTCTTTCGAAATTTTTTCGAGAATCTGAAAGACAGACATAATAAGGGACTAAAGATTGTTTATAGATGTCTGTTCTTTTTGAAATCAGAGATAAAACCGGTCGAAACATTCGTCTTACAAAAGAGCGGTGGAAACATATTGTAGAAGAACACCCAAACATCACAAATTCCGACTTGATCGAACGTGCTCTGGTCTGTCCAGATAAGATTAGTCCAAGTAGATACCAACCAGAATCCGTTCAATATTACTATCTTTATATTAAAAGGTTTAAAAGATATCTTATGGTTGGAGTAAAGTATTTAAACGGAGAAGGGTTTATTATCACTGCATACTATTTGAGAAAAATAAGATGAAAAACAAACTCCATATCCATTGGGATCCTGAAACAGATCTCCTTGAAGTGCGCTTTGGAAAGGCGACGCCTTCGTATTATGAAGACAGAGGGGATGACATATTTACCCGCCGAGATGAAAAAACAGGAAAGATCAAAGGGTATGCTTTTTTTAATGTTGTCAAAAGGAATATGCATCCGCACGAGCTTGTTGTTGATCTTCCCCAACCTTAGATATGTTCTAAAATGTGATTTTGTTCATTCTAAATGTTTATCACAATTAAATAAAATGATCTTGTGGTTTTTGTCTTCTTTTAATTCGTAGATGTTGACTGCGGTGTTAGCTTGGTGTCCAAGCTTGTTGATCTCTTTTGCGGGTTTGTGGAGGATGGCTGTTGTGATGGCGAGGTTTATGCCTGCGTGTGCTACTGCAAGAACGGTTTTGTTGGGATGTTTTTTGTAGATGGAGTCGATGAATGCTTTGGCTCGTTTTCTGAGGTTTGTGTCTGGTTCGAGGTTTTTGGGGGGATTGTTCCAGTTGACTTTGTCCCAGGGTTTTCCCTCATATTCTCCCATGTCACGTTCGCGAAGCTTTTTTGTGATGTGAAAGGAGACCTCAGGATGGTGTTGTGCTATTGCTTTTGCGGTGTTGAGTGCTCTTCCGAGATCGCTTGTGTAGATCTGGTCGATCTTTTCTGTTTTAAGGCGAAGGGCGAGTTTTTCTGCTTGTTTTTTTCCCAGGGAGGAGAGGGTTCCGTGTCTGTGTCCCTGGAGGATTTTGTTTTTGTTCTCTTCTGTTTCTCCGTGGCGTGTGAGGATGAGTTTCATTGGTGTTGGTGGAGAAAGGGAGTTATAAATGTTGTGTATCCTCCTGGGTGGGATAACCTGAAGGTATAAATAGGAAAGAATTTGTAGGGGAGGATGTATCTCTCTTTTCCTTCGTTGCCTGGTCTGGATATTAATGTAGATGAAATAGTTCTTGTAGAGCAGGAAAGATCTAAAGTATTGATTCGGTTTTCAAATGGGGAGCTTGAGCTTCCTTTAGATGGGGTTGTTGAAGCCCATGTTAATAAAGTAAGAGGTCTTACGCGGGGAGACCATATCTTTTATGTGAAGATCGACAACGATGTTCGTGTTGTGTATAAGGATAAGGAAAGGATTTATAAGAGGGGTTAACTATATAGTTGATATGGCCTGGTTTTTAGATATCGCTGATAAGGTTGATGTTGTTGACAGGAAGGGAGAGAAACTGTTCTGTCCGCCTCATTGTTTTCCTCACAAGATTATGTTTACAAAACCTATAACTGATGAACCCTGTCACTTTCGTCGGGCGGGTTGGAGAATGCTGCATCATCTTTCTTTTTGTTTTATTCTGAGATGTCCTTATCGAAGGAGAATGAAGGAAGCGTATAAAAAAGACAGCAAGTAATAACTAAACGTGTTTTTGTGGTGGTTGTCTCTTCTGTATTTTGTCTTCTCTATAGCTGTAATAACGGTCTTTTCCGATGATGATGTGGTCGAGGACAGGGATGCCTATGAGTCTTCCTGTTTCGATGAGTGCTTGGGTGATGTTTTTGTCTTCTGCAGATGCTGTGGGGTCTCCTGAGGGGTGGTTGTGGACGAGGATGATGGCTCTGCTAGATTCTTTTATTGCGGGCTTGAATACTTCTCTTGGGTGGATGAGGGATGCATCCAGTATTCCGATGGATATGGTGAGGTGTTTTTTGACTTTGTTTTTAGAGTCGAGGAGGAGCAGGACGAATTGCTCTTTATCGAGGTGTTGGATGAGGGGGGCTGCATAGTGGTAAACGTCTTTGGGTGATTGGATCTGGATTGATCTTGTGGCACGGTGTTTGGTTCTTCTTCCGAGTTCGAATGTTGCGAGGAGTTTACAGGCCTTTACAAAGCCGATTCCGTTTCTTTTCTGGAGTTCGGTGAGTGATGCGGTTGAGAGTCCTTCGAGGTTGTGGTCTGCGAGGAGTTTTTGGGAGAGGTCGATGACGTTTTCTTTTTTTGTGCCTGTGTTAAGTATTACTGCGAGGAGCTCTGCGTCTGATAATGCTGATGGTCCTTCGAATTGCAGGCGTTCTCTGGGTCTGTTTTCTCTGAGAATCTGTTTAAGGTGCATGGGTGAAGGATGTGTTGGTTGTTAAAGAAGGTGCTGGCAGTTTTTCCGAAAGGTTTTCGAAAGGATTGGAAGAATTGTGGGGTGGTGAGTGTAAGAGAGCTGGCTATCGGGGGTTGATCTGGAGTCGAAGGCAATCAGTTTCTGGCTGTATTGTTATCTGTTCTCCTCTTTTAATATTGTATCCTTTTATGATCTCGTTAGGTAGTCTGATTCCGAGGCCTTCTCCAACCTGGATTATTTTTACCTCTTTTTTTAATTGATTTCTTAAGAGGTTCATTGATTTTTTTAGTTTTTTCTCTTCTGTGATGTTGAAGGAGCAGGAGCTGCAATGAAGTGAGGGTACTTCAACATTGTATCCTAGGTTGAAGATTACCTTCTCCATCTGCTTTTTGCACTGGGGACATTTTTTTTGTGTCATTTTGTTCGTTTTGTTTGAAATGCGTTGATTGCCCAGATCGTTTGATTGACAGGGTCTTCTTTTGTGTGGACTTCGATGATTCTTTCTTTGGTGTATTTGATATATGTGAAACGGTCTTTTCCTTTTCGTTTGTTTGGGTGGGTTTTTGTGGGAGATAGTATTGTTGATACTACTAGGTCCCAAGGGAGATCGTTGTGGTGTTTTAGTAAATGAATGGTTGGGCGGATGTTGATCTTTCCAAGGTTCATTCTCCTTGGCCCCGCACAGTAGAGGTAAAAGTATACTTATTTATATATTTTGTTGTTTTCATGACTGTAAGAGAGAGGGTTGTTTAAAGAAGGTGTTGCTGGTTTTTCCGAAAGGTTTTCGGGAGGATTGGAAGAATTGTGAGATTGAACAGAGTGCTATAGAAAAGTTGTTTTTGAAGGGGTTATGCGACTAAGACCAACCCTTCTTTCCTCAAGGGAAATCCTGTTTTTCTGATGTTTTCCCTCATTTCGGCAACTGCGTTGGGAACGACTCCTTTTTTGATGATCTTTTCCCGCTCTTGCTGGATGATGGCGTCGAGGGGGACCTTTGAGGGGCAGGCGTCTGAGCAGGCTTTGCAGAGGCTGCATTGGTAGAAGATTAATGCAAGTTTTCCTTCCTGGATGAGTTTTGCTTTGTGGCGAGGTGAGCTTGTTTCTCTTTTTAATGCGGTTGTGACCGGGCAGACGTCGTTGCAGGCGCTGCAGAGATTGCACTCTTTTATTGTTTTTTGCATGTTATTTGTAGTCAATTATCACACCTCTTCCTAGTATGTTATTGTAGTCCATGCGTTCTTTTAATCTGAAGACGCGATTGGATTTGTATCCTGATACGAATTTCTTTTTAAGTCTTCCGTGTCCAAAACAGCACCCCAGTTCTCCATTGAGTTTTTTGATGAGGATCCTGAACTGGTCTCTTAGTTTTTCCTGTTCTCTTGTAAATTTTACAAAGGCTACGCCGAGGTCTGGCCAGCATACCAAAGGGAGGGATTTTTTGAAGCACCATTGTTCGAGGTCGAAGAGTTTTTCAAGTTCTAGTTTTGCGTCTTCGACAAAGAGGTAGGAGCGTTCTGATAACAAGCTTATGATGTTTTTGAAGCGGGATTCTGCAACTGCAAAGGTTGAGAGGTCCTGGATTTCGCCGTGATCTGAGGCGAATTCTGCGAGGACAGCATAGCTTTTCTGGCTTCCTACGATGTCAGAGGCTGCTCCTGCAGTGAGAGTTATTCCGATGAGGTCTTTTCTTTTTTTGATGTCGGATATTGCGTTTAAGGCGACAGGGAGTTCGTCGAATTCTGATAGTGAGAGGGAGCGTTGGACGACTAACTCGGTTGTTTTGAGTTTGAGGGAAAGGATGATTGCTGTTGTTCCTTCTGTGCCGAGAATGGCTTCTGGATCGAGATCTGGGTGCTGGCCGGTTCCTTCTACGCCTTCTGCTTCAAGGAGGTAGTTTTTGAGAGGGCCGAAGTAGGATTGTCCATAGTAGATGGGGTTGAGGCTGATGAGTCCGCCGAGGGTGTGGGTGCTGGGGAGGGGAATACAGGGGAAGAAGAGGCTTTGTTCGCGAAGAACGGTGTTGAGTTCCTGGATGGTTGTTCCTGCTCTGGCTTCTACCCAGGAGTCTTTGACAGAGAGTCGTGATATTTTAGTGTGGCGAGAGAGGTCGAGGATGATTCCTTCACCTATTGCTCCGCCAGTGATGCCTTTTCCTTTACCGCGAAGGGTTATGGGTGTGTTGATGCGGTTGGCATATTTTACAAGATAGGATATCTTTTCAGGGTCGTTTGGAGGCCAGACTACGATGAGAGGGTAGGCGCTGAGGGTTGATGCGTCGATGCTGTAGGCTTCGCAGTCTACTTCTGCTTCTGAAAGGTTGGCTTCTCCTACGAATTCTATAAGATGGTCTTTGAGGGTCATACTTCTACCAGGACCTCGCTGAGTTCAAGGATGTTGAGTTTTTTGTTGTGCTCTTTCAGATGGATATAACAGAGGGGGTCTGCGACGATCACTTTTTTTTTAGTGGCTTCGGCTAGTCGGTTCATACATACCTTTTTTGCGACGAGAGGGCTGTTGGCTTTGAGGAGTCCGCCTGCGCCGCAGCAGTTAGCTGATTGGTGGGATGTTTTCATTTCGCTGAGCTGGAAGCCGGATGCTTTGAGAACTGCGCGGGGCTCTTTTTCGAGTTTTAATGAACGTACCATGATGCAGGAATCGTGATAGTTTGCTTCTCCCTGGTTGAGTTCGGGGAGTTTGTGGTTGAGTCTGGCGAGTGTCTGGGTAATGTGTTCTGCTTTAAAAGGGTGGTCTTTGAATGCGAGTACACAGCGGGGATCGTTGGAGATGATTTTGGTGATGTTGAGTTCTTTAAGGATGGAGAGGTTGTACTGTTTAAGGAGTTCGAAGTCGTCGGGGAGGCCGGCTGCTTTGCAGGGGCTTCCACAGCATTTGAGCTTGTTTGTTGTGATATATTCTATGCCGAGGTCGGATAGGATGGATTTGTAGTTGCTGACGATGCTGGGGAAGCGTATCTGGGTGAGACAACCCGGGAAATAAAGAATTTTTTCTGTGGTGAATAGGGCCATGGGGGCGGAAATGGGGGAGAGTAGTTAAATATTTCCTTGGGGTTTATAAATGAGATGATGTTATGTTTGTTAAGGGAGAAGGTGCGTGGTTGTTGGGAGTAAGAAAAAGGGTTTTTTATGTTAAAGGAGGGGTAGAGAGATGGTCTGTTATTAAAAAGGGTTGAAACAGGTTGCTATAAAAAAATAAGAGATATTACTTTCTGCCTCTTTTTTTATGTGCGTGTTGGATCTGAACGAATCTGTTCAGATAATTGTTCTTCAAATTGTTGGTATACAGAAAAAAAATCATTTGGTGAAGGTCGAATAATATTTCCTGTTCGTAACTCACCACAGTCTTGTATGATTTCCCGTTGAATTTGCTCTAAGCCGCCCGATAGTCTATCAGTGTTGTTGGCATCCAGAAGTTCCATGCAGCATGTGACGAGGTCTGCTGCGATGGTGTTGGCTGTGAGGTCTCTATATGTTCCCTCGGTTGAGGGGTTAAGATATACTAAAAAATGAGGGCGTTGATGGACTGCTGTCCAGGGGGTTGAAAAGGGTTTATATGAAATATCTGAAGGAAGGTAACTTTCAATACTTCCTGTGTTGGGATGAAAAAGGTAACTATTGCAGCCCAAGTCAGCAATAAGACAGTGAGGTCTTAAGTCTCGTTGAAGTCTCTCTGTATACTTTTCAAAGAATGTGTGTGTTGCTGATTTGTTTGTTCTGGAAGTGGAAAGATCTTTATAAAGGCTTATTGCATCAACCCATTGCTTTCGCGAGGGTGATTGTTGGGGGCCCTTTTTTCTTGGCATTTTTCTTTTCCTAAGGAATCTGTTGAAAGATAAAAAGGTAGTTATTTCCAGGCTTTCGAGAACATGTCTTCGAGAGCTTTGGAAAAGTATCCTGTCTTTACCCAGACTGCAGTATCATAGCTTGGATGTACATCCTGGTCGGATGCAAGCATAAAGGTAAGGTCGTCGTTGTCTACGAGGCAGAAACGGGCATCGAGGTTCGGAACAAGCTTAACCTGAGCAAACTTCTTGAGATCCTGGACCTCTTTGGCTGACTCTTCAATTCCGGAAGCCACGATCTTTATAGAAACGCCGTTCTCTTTTGCTTTCTTCAGGGCACGCTTTAAGGATGATGCTTTTCTTTTAATGCCGTCTGCGGTTGTTACAAGCAACACAGACTCTTTTGCTGATTTAATTTTAGAATCAAGGTGATTGTGGAGATTTGTTCTCCCCTTGATTGAGCCGGTAAGGTCGAATGGGTCGACTTTTTCAATGCCTTGCTCATGGAGCGTGGTAAGCTCTTGGAGAACTGAGCTGTCTTTGAGATTATCCATAGTACGCTCTTTCTCTTCTGCTTCAGCTGCAATACGCTTTTTGACGCGCTCAAGAACTTCTTCAGGAGGCACAGCAATATATTTTATGGGTTTTCCCACTTTCACCATGATAAAGCCTTTCTTTTCAAGGGATTCAAAGACATCATAGGAACGAGAACGAGGAACATTAGCGATATCAGACAGCTCGCCTGCAGTAGAAATGCCTCTGCTGAGTAAGGCTGTCCATAACTTTGCTTCATAACTATTTAATCCAAATTCTCTAATTTTTTTCAAAAAATCTTCCTGTACGATCATAGTGAATCCCTCCTAAAAGTGAATAAAAGGAGGAATGCGATTTTCTATTTAAAGCTTTCTATTTTGTTGTTATTTTTTAGTGATGAAAAGGTTTAAATAGTGCCTCCAACCCCCTTGCTTCAAGTGGAAGTGGGCAGGGTGTGGAAACAAGGTTCTTTTTCTGATGTTAGAAGAGAGATTCAAAGAGGGTATTCAAGGGTTTTAAGAGTTAAGGGAAGTATTTGAGGCTTTTTGGAGGTGTTTAGTTGTGTTTGGAAGCTTCTTAGGGGGTTGTTTGGTGTGTATTTGAGGCTTTTGAGGCTTGTTGGAGGTGTTTGAGGTTTCTTAAGAGTTATTGGGGGTGTTTAGCAGTGTTTGGAAACATTCTTGAGTGTTGTTTGAAGGATGTTAGATGTGTTTAGAAGCTTCTGAGAGCTTGTTAGAGGTGTTTGGGATGTGTTTAGAAGCTTCTGAGAGCTTGTTAGAGGTGTTTGGGATGTG
>NYYS01000025.1 GCA_002685855.1 Candidatus Woesearchaeota archaeon | reverse complement strand
TGTGACAACAAGTATTCAGGAGAGAGCTCACACATAGTTTTATATGGAAGATACTACTTGGTGACCCTAATGAACAAAAAAGAGGGCTGTTGGGAATGCGATACAAAGATGGTTCGAGAGAATGTTGACTATTCTTTGTATGGAGTTTCTGTTGGAAAATTTCCAGGGCTGGTCTGTAAAGAGTGTCATGAAGAGTATTTTAGTGAAGAGATTTCTCGAGAGATTACAAATAAAATCAAAGAAAAAGGTATAAGGGGCACTAATTAATTTCTTCTCTTTCTCACGCTTTTTTTCACTGGTTGTTTGTAGACAAACCAGTCTTCTTTTGTTATGGGGTGGAAGTAGTCTGCTTCTTCTTTGAGGATTCTTGCGGTTGTTTTTTCTACTGCTGCGATTTCGACGCGGACGCCTTCTGATTTGAGGTGTTTTGCCAGGTCTACATAGTCAGAATCACCAGAGAGGATGATGAGCGTGTCTACTTTGGATGCGAGTTGGGTTGCCTTGATTGAGAGAGGGATGTCTGCGGATTTGTGGCAGGGAACAACGCTTCCGTAATAGTGTTCGTGAAGGCGTTCTGCGAGCTTGGAGGAGATACTTTTTCCTTCTCTGAAATAGATGAGTCGGTTGAGTCCTCTGTTGTTGAGGAGTTTTGGTATTAGTGTGTCGAAGTTGAGCATGGCATTTGTTGTGCCTGTTTGTTCGTGGATGCTTCTTTCGATGTTGTTGCCGTCACAGAGGATGGCTACTGATTGATTAATTTTTGTTATCATTATGTGTACCTCTTAATTTAGGAAATGTGTTAAAGGATTATTTAAATGTTTGTGTACTGGTGAAAGGGATGTGCCTTTTTATGGCAGAATGAGCGATTTAATGAGAAAAATGAAAAGATTTATATAAATAAGATCCGGAGAAATAAACAACGTTAAGGTGATGGCATGTTTAGAAGATTCCACTTTTTAAGGACTGGTGTAAACGTATTTCGATGCATCTTGGAAGGGTTAGAAGGAGAAAACAAACCCACTAAAGAACTACAACGTAGAATGAAGAGGGTTTTTTTAAGAGAATTCGCGGCAACGCATGGTTACAGTGAAAGAAAATTAACGTGGGAAAATATTGGTAACAGGGACACGGTTGGCATAATACTTGGCAAATTCAATAGTGAATAGATGTCTGATTTAGAAATCTATGGAGCCTTCTGGAAAGAAGGCACCACAGAAGAAAAGACAGAGAGATACCTGTATTATTCAAAATTTCTAGGAATGGGATTAGATTACATATTTGGACTAGTAGAATACTCGATCCCATCTCCAAAACAAGATTATGCTACCTGGTATAGAAAAAACAAAAAAGACCATATACGTACCGCGAGAAAGATAAAAGGCAACTTGAAAAGATTGGGAATTAAGATCGATAAAAGAATCATCGAACACACGATCCGCAGAATAAAAGGAAGACTTTCAGAAGAACAAGTAGGAGGAATAAATATCATAAAAAGCATATTCACATAAAAAAATTCTATATCCCAAGACTTTCTACTTTAATCTTTTTATTAGTATTAATGATTATTACTTTGTGCTGTTCTTGGGTTGCTTCCTGGAGGCAGATGTCAAAAATTTCTACATCGAGATTTTCTCGTACTTTTGTTGGTGAGTATCCTCTTTTTTCAAGGCGTTTTTTTAGCTCTTTCAGGTCGCATTTTGTTACGATGAGAATATCTATATATTTTTTGGGGATGTGGTGTGAGAGATGGGAGTCTATTACGAGATCGGGATGTTCTTTTTTTATTTTGATGATCTCCTGAACGACTTTATCTACATCTACGACCATGCAGTCTCGGTCTTTATCGAACTCTTCGCAGAGCCCTTTTTCCTCTATAAGATCGTACACGTCAACATAGGTGAAACCTTTATAGTCAGCAATTTTTTTTGCTAAGGTTGTTTTCCCTGTGCCTGGTGTTCCTGTTATTGCAATAATCATTCTTTTTGAAAAATTTTAAGTCTATTTAAAAAGATTCTCTCTGTTTTTTTATGTCCAAGAAGAGGAATATTAGTATGATAAGGAATGCTCCGAGGAAGAAGAGGAGTCCAGGATTTAGTGATGCTGTTGCTGTTGGAATGTGCTGTACAGTTTCTTCAACAACGGTGTCCTGTGCTGCTATTGCTGTCTCTCGTGCTGCGAATGTTGCTTTTTCCAGGCTTCCTGATAGCGTTGTTTGTGTTTGAAGTATAGATATGATCCAAGATACTACGACTGCGAGGAGGGTGATTGGAAGGAATTTTTGCATGAGTGAGGAGAAGCTTCCTTCAGTGAATGAAAGGAGGACAAAGCTTTTTTTAAGAGAGTAGTGAGGAACGGTTCTTCCTTTTTCAGAATAGTGGAATTCTTCGGATGAGATAATACCTAGTTTTTCCAGGGACTGGATATTGTATTGGACGGTTGAGAGTGGGAGCTTGAGTGATTTTGATAGGCCAGAAATGGTGTTTTTTTTCTTTTCGAGTTCCTGGATTATTTGTTTGGATGCTTTGCTTTTGAGGATTGTGTTGAGTTCTTTTGAGGATTCCTTGTTGAGTTTGAGGATGAGAGGCGTTTCTTTCATATATTCACCTTCATAAAATCAAATGCTACTTCTACATTTGGAAAGGTTGTTTGTGCATCGTGCAGGATCTCTTCAGGTGTTTTGTAGCGTTGGGAAAGATGGGTGAGAATGAGTTTCTTGACATTGGCATTGTTTGCAATGAGGGCTGCATCGCCTGCTGTTAGGTGTTTGTATTCTTCTGCTTTTTCTTTTAGTGCAGATGCAAAGGAGGATTCTGTGATGAGGAGATCTGCATCTTTTGCAAGAATCATGCTGTTTTCACATATCTGTGTGTCGAGGATAAATGCTGTTTTTTTTGAGGGAAGGATTGTTGATACGTCATCAGGAGTTATCTTTTTTCCTTTGAAGGTTACCTCTTTTCCCTGGGAAAGTTTTCCGATAAAGGGGCCTTCTTTTAATCCTAGTTTGTTTGCTTTTGCCATATTAATTTTTCTTCTTTCTTTTTCTGTAAAGCTATATCCCAGGCTGGGAACTGAGTGTTCTAGGGGGATTGCTTCTATTTTGTATTCATCTGTTTCATGTACTGTTGAGAGGTTGTTTATGTCGAGTTCGATTATGGAGAGGGTGAGTTTGTTTTCAAAGATGCAGGAGTGCATAAGATGATCCATGCATTCTTTTGTTCCTTTGGGTCCGTAGAGAGTTATCTCTTGGTCTCCTTCGATGTTTCCTATTGTTTGAATAAGTCCTATGAGGCCGGATACGTGGTCTCCGTGCCAGTGGCTGATGAGGATCTTTCTTACCTTGTTTCTTTTAATTCCTGCGATGTTCATCTGGCGCTGGGTTCCTTCCCCACAGTCGATGAGAAATCCTTCTCCTTTGTATTCTAGGTAGATCGCCTGGGTGTTTCTCTCTTTTGTGGGCACCATGCTGGAGGTGCCTAAAAATGTGATTTCCATAGCGGTTGGAAGAGAAGGTTGTTTAAAAAGGTGTTTAAGAAGAGGAATTGTTTACTATATGGTCAATAATAAGAGAGAAGCTTTATAAAACAGAGCCCGCTTTTAAAATAAATGGCCAAAGCAAAGAAGAAGGCAGAATCCAAGAAGGAAACTAAGAAAAAGAAGAACGCTTCAGAGGGTGAAGCAATTGCTGACGAAGCTCTTCCTGTACGGATAAAAAAGGAGAAGATCAAATGTTCGCTTATTGAGGACCGTGTTGTTGCAGAGGCGTCACCTCATGCCACAGAGTTGTACAATCAATCACGGTTTGGTATACTGCTTGATGATGGAAAACTTCAGTTAAATCTTATTGAGGGACTCTATCTCGTTGATAAAGGAAGGATTGTGATTCTTGATGGAAGAAATAAGCCGATCAGTGGCGAAACCTTTGTAAAAAAGGCAAAGAAGCTTGAACCGAATTTTTGGGTGCGGTATCAGGTGTACAAAGATATGAGGAATAGAGGGTATATTGTGAAGACCGCGTTGAAGTTTGGGGCTGATTTCCGAGTCTATGATCGTGGGATCAAGCCAGGAGAGGATCATGCCCGCTGGATTGTTTATCCTGTTCATGAGGCCTCTGTATTGACGTGGTATGAGTTTGCAGCAAAGAACCGTGTGGCTCATTCTACTAAAAAAAGGTTGATGCTCGGCATTGTTGATGATGAGAACGACTGCACCTATTACGAGGTTCGCTGGATGCGACCCTAAGATTAAAGAAAAACATATATAGGGATCGATCTTCATTCTTTTTATGGCAAATAGGGATCAGGTGCTGAGCTATGTACGAATGAATGGGCCTGTGAACCCCAGCATGGTAAAGCGTGCATTGGGTTCAGATACAACGATTCTTGGAGCAATTCTTTCAGAGTTGGCATCGAATAATCTGGTGAAGATCACACATACAAAGATGGGGGGCAGTCCTTTTTATTATGTGCAAGGTCAGGAACCAAAGCTGGAAAGTATTCAGCAGTATCTGGGTGAGAAGGACAGACGGACGATTCTTCTTTTGAAAAATGAACGTGTTCTTATGGATAGAAGCCAAGATCCACTGATTAGAGTTTCTCTTAGAAATACAAAGGATTTTGCACAACCGTTTCAGAAAGAGCATCAAGGGAGAAATGAGCTTTTCTGGAAGTATTATCTGGCAACAGATGAGGAGGTTGCAGGGTTCCAGGAACGGTTACAGAAGAAGGTTACGCCTGTTCAAACGGTTGCTCCTGTTATTGAAGAGAAACCTGTTGTTCGACAGGAACCGATTAGCAAACCCCTGCCCCCTGTTCAACCCGAACTTCGTGTGAGCCAACCTGTTCATGTGGTCGAAGTAGAAGATACCTTTATACAGCCCGTACAAGCTGGAGAAGAGAAACCGGCGAAAAAGGAAGTGCCTAAACAGGAAACATTGGTTCCTAAAAAAAAGGTGGAAGAGTCAACGTTCTGGAATGAACTTGAAAGCTATTTTAAGAAGAACAAGGTTCGTGTAATGGAGCAGAAAATTATTCGAAAGAATTCAGAGTACGATCTTGTAGTTGAATTTCCTTCAGCGGTTGGAACGTTGACCTATTTTTGCAAGGCAAAAAAGAAGAAGAGGATTAGTGATGGTGATTTATCTACGTTCTTTTTTCAGGCAAGCGGAAGAAAGCTTCCTGCGCTTTATTTGACGACGGGTGAGTTGACGAAGAAGGCAAAGGAGTTGCTGGCAACAGAGCTGAAGAGTATAACGGTGAAGCAGTTATGAAGATTACGTCAAAGAAAGTAATTGGAACCCCTCCTTATGGGGAGCTTATTGCTGCGGATGTTGTAGGCTTTGACAGTCCGTATTATTATTTTGAACAGTCAAAGGAGATTGTCGGGGTTGTCGTTGTTTCAAAGGGAAGGGTGTTGTTGAATAAGCAGTTCAGGATTCCTGTTCAGAAGGATGTGTTTGATCTTCCTGCAGGGCTGGTTGAAAAGGGGGAGAGTTTAGAGGAGGCGGCAAAGAGGGAGTTGGAAGAGGAGACAGGGTTTGTTGCTGATCGTTTGATTAAGTTGGGAAGCTTCATGTATCATCCTGCGAGGAGTACTGCTCGATGTCATCTGTTTTTTTGTGACTCGATTCAGAAGGGAAAAAGGAATCTTGATAAAACTGAACAAATTAAGGCGGTGTGGTTTGATTTTCCTTCTTGTATTAACAAATTTCTTGAAGAAGGCGGGCATGATTTTACGATGATTTCTGGGCTGGTGATGGTAGAGAGGTATTTGCAGGAGGAGAAGAGAAAATGAACAAAATCGAACAATTGGAAAAAGAGATTAACAAGATCAAAGATAGAAATAAACGGGTTGAGGCAGATAAGGGGTGGGAGACGAGCTGGACACGAAAGGTTCTTGTTGCACTGCTTACCTATATTGTTGTTGTGATCTTCTTTTTTGCAGCGGGTTTGCCAAAGCCGTTTGTGAATTCACTTGTGCCTACGGCGGGATTTGTTCTTTCTACTGCGTCGCTTCCTTTTTTTAAGAGGTTGTGGCTGAAATATCAGAAGTAGTTAGAGGACGTCGATGTCTTTTAAGCAGTCGATGATTAGTGTTTGGCTGTTGTGAAGCATTGCTGAGAGGCGTTCGTCTGTTGTTGCATTTCGTATCTGGCCGATGCGGTCGAGGATCTGTCTGAATATTCTAATGAGGTCTCCTTCGAGAAGGTTGGTGTTTTTGAGGATGTCAAAGATGGTTGATCCGTGGTAACAGGGGTGGATCAATGCCGTGATGTTGTCGAGTTGTTCAAAACGTTTTTCTTTGTTGAGATAGTGGTCGGATCGTATTGCTCTTTTGAGGTCGCTGAGAAAGGTGGTTCGGAATCGTTGTGAAAAGGTTGTTCTTTCCCTGGCTTCAAAGCAGATGCAGCCGAGCAAGAGGAGTATTTGGTATTCGTTAAATTTTTTATAGATGTCTGTTGCAAATATCTCTCCTAAGAGAATTTCGTCGGCGTAGATCTTTGCAGAAAATATTCCTTTTTCGGTGAGTGTATTATTTTTTACATAGCCGAGTGCTTCTAACTTCTTTTTTGTTTTGAAGAATGCGTTATGGCTTCGTACGTTTTTCTTTTTCATGTATAAGGGACCGTATTTCTGGTAGGAGTGAAAGCTCATGCTGAGAATTTTGTCTATTTCAATTTCGTTGTGCTGCTGGATAAGATTTAAGACGGTGTTTACTGAGAGTTTAAACTGGGAGCGGATGGGTTCTCTGTCTTCAGTTGTAATGGATTTCATTTTAGGATAGTCGAGATCGCGCCTGTTTACCATGACATAGACAAAGCCTTCTTTGTCAATACCTCTTCGTCCTGCTCTTCCTGCTATTTGGAAGAACTCTTTTGAGTTGAGTATTCTAAAGCTGAATCCGTCGAATTTTCGTAATGATTCAAAACAGACGGTTTTTGCAGGCATGTTGATTCCGACTGCAAATGTTTCTGTTGTGTAAAGGACTTTAATGAGTCCCTGGGAGAAGAGTTCTTCGACGATGTCTTTCAGGATGGGAAGAAGGCCTGCGTGGTGAAAGCCGATGCCATGGGGAAGGGTTTGTCTGAGGATTCGTGTGGATTGAAGGGTGTTGATCTCGGGTGGACAGCTTCTGAGTTTGTTTCGGATAAAGGATGTGATGTTTGTGTTGAGTTTGAAGATGTTTTTTTCT
>NYYS01000024.1 GCA_002685855.1 Candidatus Woesearchaeota archaeon | reverse complement strand
GCAGGCGGTGCAGAAAGCACTTGAGAAGAAGGGATGCAAGACGGTTGAGTTTGATTTTGATAGTAAAGGATTACAGGTATGGGAGGCAAAGGAGTATCTTACGGTAAATCATGTGAAGGATTGATGGCTATGAAGGAGATTATTCACGAACGGATTCGGGAATCGATTGCAGTAAAGGAGAAGCTTTTGGAACAATCAGATGTGATTGCCCGGATTGCAGAGATGATGATTAGTTCATATCAGAAAGGTGGAAAGCTTATTATTTTTGGGAATGGCGGGAGTGCTGCAGATGCACAACATATTGCAGCAGAGCTTGTGAACAAGTTTGAAAAAGAACGAAGATCTCTTCCTGCAATTGCACTTCATACAAATACGTCATCGGTTACTGCCCAGTCAAACGATCATGGGTTTGATTCTGTTTTTTCACGTCAGGTGGAAGGGTTTTGTATGCCTGGAGATGTGGTTGTTGGAATTAGTACGTCGGGGAATAGTGCGAGTATTGCGGAGGGTCTTCGTGTTGGAAAGGAGAAGGGCGGGGCAACGGTGTTGTTTACTGGCGAGAGTGGTGGGAAGATGCATGGATTGGCAGATATTGAGTTGAACGTTCCAAGCAGAAATACTGCACGCATTCAGGAAAGTCATATTACTGCAGGTCATATTATTTGTGGATTGGTAGAGGATGGGTGTTCGAGGGAGGAGGAATGAATGAAAGTTCTTATTACGGCTGGCGGAAAGGGTACACGACTGAAAAGTTTAAGTGGCGAACTTCCTAAGCCTCTGATGCCTGTATGCGGGAAGCCTGTTCTTGAATATGTTATTGAGACTTGTAAATCGCATGGGTTTTGTGATATTGTGTTGCTTGTTGGTTATGGTGCTGATCAGATCAAAGAACATTTTGGGGATGGTTCTGGTTTTGGTGTTCGGATAGAGTATAGTCTGGAGGAGGAGCCGTTGGGAACTGCGGGCTGTGTGAAGAATGCAGCAGCTTTGGCGGATGATGATTTCTTTTTGTTGCATGGGGATGTCTATTCTGAATTGGATCTTTCTTTGTTTTTTAAGTTTCACAAGGAGAAGGGAGCGTTGGCTTCGATTTTTGTTCATGGATCGACACATCCGTATGATACTGATATTGTTGAGTTGAATTCTGAGGGACGGGTGGAAGGTGTGCTGCATAGGCCGGGGAAGGATGAACGGTTTGTGAATCTGTCAAATGCAGGGAGTTTTATTTTTAGGAGAGAGGTTATGGAGCTTATTGGTGAGGGGAAACAGAATCTTGAGAGAGATCTTTTTCCGTTGTTGATTAGCTCTGAGAAGGGGTTGTTTGGGTATATCTCTGATGATTACACAAAGGATATGGGGACGCCTGATCGGTTTGCTGCTGTTGAAAAGCATATTGTTGTAAAACAGTTTGTAGAGGAGAGAAAGGGGACTAAGAAGGCGGTGTTGCTGGATAGGGATGGGACGCTGAACAAGGAGGTTGGTTTGGTGGATTCTTTGGATAGGATCGAACTATTGCCCGGGGTTGCAGAGGCAGTGAAGGTGTTGAATGGGAAGGGGTATCTTTTAATTATTGTTACAAATCAGCCGCAGGTTGCACGTGGAATGTGTAGTATTGAGGAGATTGAGGCAATGAATGCGCGGGTAAAGGAGTTGGCTGAAGCTGAAGGGGGGAAGATTATCGATGTGTTTTATTGTCCGCATCATCCTGAGACGCAGCACGCAGATGCGCCCTATAGTGAGTATCGGAAGGCGTGTGAGTGCAGGAAGCCGCAGGCAGGGATGATTCTTGAGGCAATTTATAGACACGGGATCGATCCCGGGAAGAGTTATCTTATTGGAGACAGCTGGAGGGATATTGTTGCAGGTAATCGGGCAGGGGTAACCACAATTTTTATTGGGGAGAAGGAAGGTCTTAAGAAGAGGGCGGATGCTTCGCATTATGTTGACGGTGTGTTAAAGGCTGCTTTAGAGGTTATTGAATGAAGAAGAAGCTGAACATAAGGAAGAAGAATGAGATTAAGATCCTTTTAATAATTCTTTTTGTGGCTGTGTTATTTCGTGTTCCTCAGGTTGGATTGAATTTTGCTAATGATGAAGATCAGATGGCGTTAGGTATTGAAAGTCTTGCAAAATTGAAGACGCCGTATACGGTTATTTATCGTTGTGATACTCCCGAGGGGTTTCCTGAAAAGATTCCTCTTAATTGTACAGGAGAGGAACGATATGAGATTATTAAGGAGCCGCCGATAGAGCATCTCTATTATCATCCGCCGTTGAGTTTTATCATGTATACGCCTCTTGCATTTCTTCCTGTGAGTAGAGAGGTGGCGTTTCGTTCAGGAGTGCTTATTTTTAGTTTGATCACGATTATTCTGTTGTATCTTCTTGCTCGGCAGTTGTATAATCGAAAGGTTGCATTGTTTACTGCAGCACTTGCAGCAGTGAGTTCGTATCATGTGCTGAGTCTGTCGTATCGGTTGACTAAGGAGGTTATTGTTATTAGTGTTATTATGCTGTGTTTTTGGCTGTGGGTGCGGTGGAATGAACGGGTTGTAGCGGGAAAGAGCCAGGGGTATGGAAGTATCTGGCTTATTGGTTTTTTGATTGGAGCGGGAATGCTGATGCGTATGAGTATGGTCTTGTTTCTTTTTTATCTTATTTTTTATGAGCTTGTGCATAAACGGTTTCGCGGGCCGATTATTATGTCTGTTGTGAGTCTTGGCATGGTTCTGGCATGGTATATTTATGATTATTTTGCTACAGATCTTCACTGGTTTAAGATCGCTTTTGTGACTACTAAACGGACTACGCTTGGATTGGCTTCTCCGTTATGGGATACCTCTGTGCATATTGGAAAGATGATGGTACAGCTTACTGCTGCCCATGTTGCATTTCTTATTATTATTACGCTTCTGTCGTTTTTTGTGTTTTTCAAAATGGCCTGTAAGGTTGTGCAGGAGTTGAAACAAGGGAGGTGGAATGGTGCACTGGATAAGGTGCGTGTGTTTATTATGCGTCCTGAGATTATGCTTCTTGGCTGGGTTATACTTTATTATTGTGCAGCTGCGTTTACAAAGGGTGGTGGAGCTCATGGAACAGAGAAGTATATGCTGTCTGCGCTTCCGTTGAGTTTTATTCTTATTGCAGATTTGATGACTCGAAAGACTGAGCTAAAGCCGGCGTTGTTGGCAGGTTCATTTGGTGTCTATTTTGTTCTATTGTATTATGTGAATGTGCATGATGCATTGTTCTATAGTTATTTGATGTTTAGGGATAATGCTGCAACATTGATTGTGTGGGCGTTGCCGTTTGTGTTTGTTCCATTGTTCTTTATTAAACGGATTCAGCGGGTTGTTCTGCAGGTGTTGTTTGGGTGTTTGCTTGCGGCCTCTGTTTTCTTTTTGATTTTCCCGCAGAATAGTTTCTTTGTGAATAACAGTCTTGTTTCCCAGGAGATGGAGATGGTTCCGCTTGACAAAACGATTGTGACAAAGTCTACCTATCTTGTTCGGACCGGGCTGTTTTATGACTGGATGGGTCAGTCTCTGGGGGAGAAGCGTAGGGTATGGATTGAGGATGAAGGATGGATGGATGAGAATGTTCAGGATCGTACGTATGATATTATTATGCCGTTGTCTGAATGGGGCGGGTTTGCAGATGTTGAAGGTTGTGAAGCGGGGATGATGCTGGGTGATTTCCCTACCTATTATGTTTGTTCAGGAAAGGAAGCATATTCCTGATCTGGATGAGTTCTTCTTTCTTGATGACTTTTGTTAGGAGGAGTATTGCGAGGTAGGCTATTCCTCCGAGGATGATTCCAGAAAAGAATTGAATGAATGCGTTTATTTGTATTGATTTAATTGCTGTTGTGATAAGGTAGAACACCGCTCCTGAAAGGAGCGCGATACACCACTCTTTCCAGGGTGTGATAAAGGTGATGGACTTTTTAATTTCTTTGAGTGTTATGGTCATGATTAGGGCGTAGGCGGTGACAGTGGCAATGGCTGCTCCGATGATTCCGAAGATGGGGATGAGGATGATGTTGATGATTATGTTTGCTGCTGCACCCCAGAGCATTGCAGTTCCGTTTATTTTGGCTTTGTCTGTTGCGAGGAGGAGGGATTGGTTGACGAATACTATTGTGAAGAGGAGTGCGCCGAGGCTGAGGATTTGGAGGGTGAGGCTTCCTGAGATGTAGTCTGCTCCGAACAGAAGATTGATAATGAAGATGGGGAAGGAGAACATGATGAGTGAAAGGGGGATTGCGATGATGATGGCGTATTTATAGATGAATTGTACGAGGTTTTGGAGTTGTGTTTTTGATTTGTTGATCCAGAGTTCGGATGATACAGGGAGGATGACTGCGGAAAGGGAACGGGAGAAGTAGAAAAGGAGTCTGGCGGTTGGGAAAACGACCTGGTAGATTGCTACTTCTTTGAGTGAGCGAAAGTAGGTGAGGATTACGGTGTCGGTTTGCATCATTGCTGCGATTGCGGATGCTGCGAGGATCATGGGCAGGGATGTTTTCCAGAGGTCTTTGCAGAGTTTTTTTGTGAAGTGTGCTTTGATGCGGAAGAAGGTTGGGAAGACATGGAGTGTGAAGATGGGGAGGTAGATCATGGCGAGGACGAGGAATACTAATGCGTATGCGAGTGCGGGTGCGAAGATTTCGAATCCTCTGACCATGAGAATGTATGTTATTGTGAGGATGATGGATATTTTGAAGAGGTCTGTTATTCCATAAAGAGTGTTTTTTTTGAATCCCTGGAATGAGAATTTGAAGATGTTTTCGAGGGGGACAAGAAAGAACATAATTGCTAGGATGCGGAGTACGGGTATTGCAAGGGGTTCGTGGAAGTAGACTCGTGAAAGCCAGGGTGCGAGCAGGAAGAGGAGGACTGCTACGATACAAGATAGGAGTATTTGGAATCCAAAAACAGAGAGGATGAAACCTTTTACAATGTCCATGCGTTTTTTTAGTTTGTATTCTGCGATGAATTTTACGAGTCCTTGGTTCATGCCGAGGTCTTTGAAGATTGCAAAGAGTCCGACAAAGGAGAATGCGGCGTAGAAGAGTCCGAAATGCTCGATTGAGAGGTTGCGGGAGAGGTACATGCGGACGATGTAGCCGATGAGTGCTGCTGCTAGGGCGAGAATAAAGACGATGCTGGTGCCGAATACAGCAGTTTTGCCGACTTTTGATTCTTTTTCCTGCATGGGTTTCAGAACAGAGGAGAGTATAAAAATGTTTTTAAAGTAGAGTTGGCTTCTATTTGGTATGAAGATTCCCTCATGGACTCAGAAGAAGGAAGTGACCTATGCAGTTGTGATTCTTTTTATGGTAGGGTTTGGCTTTTTTTCGTTGTGGCAGAATAGTACGACGAATCTTATGTTTGATGAAGGAGGGCATATCTTTGCAGGGTATAGTTTTCTGAAGACGGGCGAGTATGCGGGGAAGGGGAACGAGGTGCATCCTCCGTTGAGCAAGGTTGTTTCAGGGTTGCCGCTGCTTTTTATGGATCTGAACGATGAAATCCTTTCTACTTCGTGGCAGAAAGAGCATTATCAGCATAGTGCAATCAGGTTTATGTATGAGGATAATCTGGAAAGGGTTGATGCGATCGTGTTTTGGAGCAGGATTCCTCTGATTCTTTTAGGGATGCTGCTGGTGTTTGTTGTGTTTGTTGTTGGGCGGAGTATGTTTGGAAGGAGTGCGGGGTTGCTGGCCTCTTTTTTGACAGGGTTTAGTCCTACTATTATTGCGAATACTCCAATTGTGTATAATGATCTTATTTTTTCTTTGGCTGTTGTGCTGTTTGTGTGGCGGCTCTATGCGTATACGCAGAAGGCATCGAATAGGAATGTTGTGTGGCTTGGTTTGAGTCTGGCGTTTGCGTTTCTTACAAAGTTTACTGCTATTCTGCTTTTGGGTTCGGGTTTTCTTGTGTTGTTGTATGTGCTTTTTTTTCAGAAGGCTGCTCCTGGGAATCTGAAGTATGCATTGGAGAAGAGTAGGAGGAGCAGGAGGAAGAGTTGGGTGTTGATCTTGCATGGTGTGTTGGTTGTGTTGTTGTTTTGTTTTTTAGTGAATCTGAGTTATCTGTTCCAGGGGAGTTTTCAGCCGCTTGTGTTTAGTGAGGAGGAGATGGAGATTATTGAGGGGACCTCGCTTCCCTACAAGGAGGAGATGCTGGAGTTGGCTGCTTTTCCTTCTGTGTTTCCAACGTCCTATGTTAAGGGTGTGAGTTATCATATGTGGAAGAATCAGAAGAGTGAGACCTATCTTTTTGGTGAGAAGAGCACAGAGGGGTATTGGTATTATTATCTTGTTGCCTTGCTTGTGAAGACGCCGCTTGCTTTTTTAATTTTGTTCTTTTGGGCGCTGGGGTATGTGTTGTGGAGGAAGCGGTTGTTGATTGAGAAGAATCTGCATCTGCTGTTTCCTGTGATTGTGATTCTGGGCGCGTTTAGTTTTTTGTCGACAAAGCAGATCGGAATTCGGTATGTGATGGCCGTTCTTCCGTTGATCTACCTGTTTATTGGGAACCTGTTTGATGGGGTGGTGTTGAAGCGTGTTGACCTTAAGTTGGGTCTTGTGAAGGTGCTATGTTTGTGGTATCTGGTTGCGTTGATTCTTATTGCTCCGTTTACAATGTCCTATTTTAATGAACTGGTGGGGCCGTCTGAGGGGTATCGTGTGCTGCTGGATAATAATGTTGATCTGAATCAGGGGTTGAAGCGGGTTTCTGCGTTTGTTCAGGAGGAGGGGTTTGTGGATTATAGGTTTAGTTATCTTGGAGAGAATTCACCCAAGTTCTTTGATGTTGCGGTGTATGGTATTGATGCAGAACCGGTTCCGTGTGAGCCTACTGTGGGAGTGTTTGTTATTGGTGCTGCAAAGATGAAGACCGATTGTCATCGGTGGTTGTTAGAGTATGTTCCTGTTCAACAGTTTGAGTACAGTTTTCATGTGTATGATATTAAAAAATTGAAAAAGATTTAGAACTCTTAATCATAATTAAAGCTTCACTGCCTTAAGAAGAACAAACGCACCTTTTGATTTTCTTGGAAAGAGGTAATCGGTTAACAGAATAGGATAGATAAGAAAAAAGAGTAATAAAGTGGAATAGTGGTAGTCGTACATCTTTTTTCTGTAGCGTTGGAGTTGTCCGTGTCCTGCGCAGGCGTAGAGGAGTTCAAGAATGATGCGGGAGAATCCTCTTCCGAAGTATTCGTGTTTTATGATTTTGAATCCTTCTTTGTTGAACATCTTCTTCATGGTGTCAAAGTAGAATCCGTCATGGATGTGCCCGATCTTTTTACAATGTTTTTTGAAGTTTAGGGGAAGCAGAGATTTTACTAGGTAGAGTGGGGTGGGGACTGTTGCGATGAAGATTCCTCCTTTTCTGAGGTGTTTTGAGACTCCTTTGATGACCTGTGTTGGGTCATCAACGTGTTCCATGACGTCAAGGCAGATGGCCTGGTCAAAGTTTTTTTCTTTTAGTTTGATGTGTTGTGCATCTCCTACATAGAAGTCTGCTTTTGTTTTGGTTCTTTGTACTGCTTTTTTGGCGTTCTCGACTGCGGTTGCTGAGAGGTCGATTCCGGTAACGTCGAAGCCTCTCCGAGCGAGTTCAACGCTCCAGATTCCTTCTCCTGATCCTACGTCGAGGATCTTTTTGTGTTTTCGGGAGAGGTATTTAAGTACGCGCATGGCTCTCATGCGGCCATAGGGGTGCGGGATTCCTATGCAGCGGACAAGGAGGTCTTTCCATGCTTTTTTCTGGGGAATATAGCCAAATGCGGGTTTCATTGTATAGAAGCGGGTCTGAGGAGGATATTTAAATGTTTGGTTGAAGGAAATCGGAAGGTTTAAATATGTGTAATCACATCTATCCACTTAGGTGATTAAACCCCCAAGACATCTGAGGGGGCTTAAAAAAACCTGGAGGTGATTTTTAAGCATGACCAATTTAACCTTAGCCATACCTGATGATTTACATGAAAGAATGAAGATGCACTCCGAAATTCGTTGGAGTGAAGTAGTTAGAAAATCTATTGCTCAGAAGGTTGAGCTGTTAGAAGTGATGGATAAAATAGCAAAGAAAAGTAAATTGACCAATAAAGAAGTGAATGAAATAGCTCATAAAATAAATAAAGACGTTTTTGAGGAACTTAACCGAGCTAAATAAAGGATGATTATTATTGTCGACGTCAACGTTCTTCTTTCTGCTTTAATTAGAGATTCTACCACAAGAGAACTTATTGTAAAATCTGAGCAAGACTTTTGTTTTCCTGAAGGTTCACTCCATAAAATTAGGAAATATAAAAGTCTTATACTTAAAAAATCAGGCCTTTCTGAACATGAATTCTTAGGAATCTTAGATCAGCTATTCCAATTTGTAAGACTTATCCCAACAGAAGAAGTTCTTATGAATTGGGATGAAGCTAAAAAAATCATGGAACATATTGATCCTGAGGATGTCACATTTATAGCAACTGCCCTCTGTCAAAATAATGCAGTAATCTGGTCAGACGACAAGCATTTTAAGAAACAAGATAAAATACCTAATCTTAAAACCTGCGATATGATTAATCTTTTTTCTTCTCCATAGGCGTTATACATACCTCTGTCCTCTAGAATTGTGTTTACCTGCTATTACTGAATCTCAATAACTAACCTGTTTTTTGTCTCAGGATGGATGTAGACTGCTTCTCCTTTCTTAAGGTTCATGAAATCTACAATTTTTTTGTTTACAGTGATTGCTAAGGAGGTGCCGCTTTTTGATATTTTTGTTTCGGCACCAAGACCCCAGAGACCTTTTGCTTTTGCGACTGCGTCTATCTTGTCAGATGTTTCTTCATCAAAGATCTCTTCTCCGCATTGTGTGCAAACTTCAGCAGGAAATAGTCCTAAACTTATTCCGTAAAGACGGAAATCTATCTTTTTCTTTATGATCTTTCCGTTACATTCTTCGCATCGTGTTCTTTTCATTTTTGATAGCAAGTGCTGGGACTATAACTTTCCTGTTCCTTAAAATGACCTCCAAAAGGAAAATAACAGTTTTATGTAGGGATTATTTTAATTCCGTCTTTATCTTTAGTCAAGGTTCCATGTGTTCCAGCAGATATGCTAAATTCATCCGCAATATCGCTTGGAATTCTAACTGCAATGCTATTTCCCCATTTGGCAAAGGTTATATCTTTTGCATTCCTTAATTTTCTGTATTTTCCTGCCAGCACCTTCAACTGTTTCATAGTCATTATCTCTTCTCCACAATTTGAGCATCGATATGCTTCAAATTCGATCCCGTCCTGTTCCATAATATCTTTCCGTCTTTCCATTTCTTCTTTATTACATACAGGACATGTCAGAAATCCACCCGATTTCTGAGCACTCAACAATTTTTCAGCTTTTTTTTGTTTCATTTTAATTACCTCTTTCTATTGTTTTTATTATTATAACCTGGCCTAAATCTTCTCCTACACAGATAATTGAACCTCTTTTTGACCTGCTAATAAATTTGATTCCTTGTTTTCCGAATCTATAAACTTTACCTGTTTTAAGTACTGTAAAAACATGATCAGGAAATGCGATATTTCTTTGTCTTGCTCGCTTAATGGCATGGACTTTGATGACTATTTGTTTTCCTTCAAAATATATGTCCCCCATAATGTATCTACAAAGATATACATGTATATAAATGTTTCTATTATTTTCTCATATTTGTCTGATTAGAACCTGTTTAGAAAAACCTAAATAACGTTCACATACTGCATATCCAAGGTTCCTGAGGTGAATTCGTAGGTGCGGGTCTGAGGGGGCTTATTTCCTATGAGTTGTGGGAGCTCGCTGAAGTTGAAGGTGCCACCACGTTTTAGAAGCATGTAGTGGATCTGGGGCTGGCCGCTTGTTGTAAGAAAGCCGATCTGGGCTAATTGGTAGTTTTCGCTGATATAGGGCCAGCGAACCGGGTCGTTTACGATTGGGATTTCGTTTGCATAGACAAAGATCCAGTTGAAGTTGTATTCTTTTTCTAAATCCTGCATCTCTGTAGGAGAGGGTATTTTTCCTACACCGTTGATATCACCGTGCCACATAACTCCATAGTTTTGTCCTGTTGTGAACATGACGCCGTCTTGTTCTGCTTTGTGGGTTTTCATGTATTCGCCGGCTGTGTCGAGTCCGAATGCGTGCCAGTTGAACTGTCTGTCAATGGCGATCTTTGATTCTCCATAAAGGGTGTTTCCAATTACAGGGTAGGCTTGAAAGGGAAGGCAGAGGAGGATAAGGATGATGGGAGCGATCCATTTTTTTTTAAGGAGTGCTGATAGGATGTTTGCGATTGAGACAAAGCCGTAAGCTATTAAGAGAACAAATGCAGGAATGATGGGAAAATAGTGGTAGCTGTGTCCCTGGAGTTTTGATGACATAATGTAGATGAAGGGGAAAAATGCGATGGCGTAAGCAAGGAGGAAGCGGTTTCCTTTTGCAAGATGCTTT
>NYYS01000023.1 GCA_002685855.1 Candidatus Woesearchaeota archaeon | reverse complement strand
TAACCAGAATGTGATGATGTCGTGTCCGTTTGGTCTTAACGACATGGGGAACATTTTTTTGAAGAAGTCTTCGTCTTCTGTCCATTTTGTGGCTATTTGGGGGGTAAGGCTGCTGGTTGCCCAGGTGTCGAGGATGTCCTGTTCGGGTGTGAACTCTTTTGATCCGCAGGGACAGGTTTGTTTTGGCTGTGTGGTTGTAGGGTCGACAGGGAGTTGGTTGTCTTGGGCAAAGAGTGGTTCTTGGCATTTGTTGCAGTACCAGACAGGGAAGGGTATTCCGAAAAATCTTTGTCTGCTTATGAGCCAATCCCATTGGAGTCCTTTGATCCAGTTGTTGTAGCGGACTTGCATGTGTTTTGGATACCAGTTGAGTTTGTCTCCTGCGTCGAGGAAGTCCTGTTTTAGATCGAGGTATTTGATGAACCATTGTTTGCTGCTGAGGATCTCGATGGGGGTCTGGCAGCGTTCGTGGACGTTGACAGTTTGTGAGATTGGTTTTTGGTTGGTTAGTAGGTTGGCTTGTTTGAGGTCGTTTGTGATGGCTTTTTTTGCTTCTTGTATTGTTAGGCCTTGATATTTTTGTGCTAGTTTGGTCATCTTTCCATCTTTTGAGATGGATTCTTTGAGTTCAAGGTTGTAGGCAAAGTACCATTCCATGTCTGTTTGGTCGCCGAAGGTGCAGCACATGACGATGCCTGTTCCTTTTTCTGGGTCGACGCGTTCGTCTTCCATGATTTCTACGTTGTAATTGAAAAGGGGGACTGTTGCTTTTTTTCCTTTTAGGGATTTGTAGCGTTCGTCTGTTGGGTGGTAGAAGATGGCGACGCAGCTGCTGAGGAGTTCAGGTCTTGTTGTTGCTATGATGAGGTCGTCGTCTGTTTCGAGTTTGAAGATGATGTCGTTGAAAGTTGCAGGGCGTTCATGGTCTTCGAGTTCTACTTGTGCTATGGCTGTTTGACAGGTTGGGCACCAGATGGTTGGGGCTTTTTTTCTGTAGACTCTTTTCTTTTTGTTTAGGTCGAGAAAGCTTCGCTGGGAGAGTTTTGTAACATAGGGATCGATGGTTCGATAGCAGAGGTTCCAGTCTGGGCTGATTCCTAATGCTGACCAGTCTTGTTTTAATTCTTTTTCTGTTTCTTCTGTTTCTTTGAGGCAGAGTTTTACGAATTTTGGGCGGGGCATATCTCTGGCTCTTATTTTGAGTTTTTTTTCAATAAAGCGTTCTGTTGGTAATCCGTTGTCGTCGAAGCCAAAGGGGTAGAAGACGTTTTTTCCTTTCATTCTTTGATATCTGGCTATGAAGTCTGTTTGGGAGTAGGCGAGTGCGTGTCCGAGGTGCATTTGGCCGGATACTGTTGGGGGAGGGGTGTCTATAGAGAAGACGGGTTTTTCGGATTTTGGATTATAGGAGTAGATTCCCTCTTTTTCCCACTGTTTTTGGATTTTGGGTTCGTCTTTTAAAGGATCGTAGGAGTCCATGGGTTGGGGGGATTGATTGTGTTTATAAAGGTTTTTGAGGAGGGCTGATTCTTCTCTTTAGGCTCGGGCTTAATGTCTAGAGGCAGACGAAAGATGCCCTGTAGAGGATTGCGTAAAACTCAGATCAACTTTTCCTATTCTAAAGCTGTTTGGTCTCGATAGTTTCGGATAACAGATTCATTCCTCTAAGGCCAAGGACGGCTCTGGTCCGATAGTCCATTTTTACCAAATCTGCAAGCCCTCCCAAACCACGGTTCTCTGATTCAAAATAACAATTGTAGTGGCAACCCAAACAATCTTTTGCATTCTCCTGCCGATATTTAACAAAGTCTCTCGGATTTTCAAGAATATCTGCCAATTTGAATTCAGAAGGTGCAATCTCCTGACAGTGCATCATACGACCGTCTTCGTTAATAATTAGCCAATTATATTTTTCACAATGCCAGAGTCTCGGATAATTGTCTCTGATGTACTCATAGTACTTTACGCTGTTCCTATAATTATTGTTTGTAAGAAATTTTCTTGTTTCATTCACAACATCACTAAAAAAGCTTCTAACAAAATCCTCATTCGGTTGATCATATGCGCCCGATGAAAACATGCCATCCAGATTTTGCATGACTAACGGGCTAAATCCGAGATTGTGACTGAATGCTATATCTCTAATATCGTAAGCAAGATGCATGTTCCTATCAGATATGGTCATTTGAAGCGTAGTATCAATACCAAGGTATTTTGCTAAAACTGCATTTTCAATCACTTTGCTGCTTGATTTTGGTTTGATGCCATCATAAGATACAGCTAATGATACGAGTCCTGCATCACGGAGCTCGCGCAGTATGGTTTCATCTAGCAATAATCCGTTGGTGTTCAAAGAGACAGGAATATCTCTCTCAGTAAAATCAGAAATTATTTCTACCAAATCATCTTTACGTAATAAAGGTTCTCCTCCTGTAATAGAAATTATGCTCGGCTGAACATGATCAGAAAGCAACCTAACAATGTTTTTCCATTCCTTCAAAGACATCTCGTAGTCTGCGGATAAAGGAACATTGCAGTTCGGACACTTGATATTACACCGTCTTGTAAGGATTAATTGTGCAAAACCAATATTCCCAAAGGCTGCATTAATAAAAGAGTTATAAAAGAAATTTCTTTTTTCCCATTTAGCATCAATAATGGCGTCACCAGCAGTCCTCAAGATTTCTTTGGCTTCTGAGCCCAGCAATAGTCCCATAAACGGAGAAAAGAAATACCTGTTGTATAATTTTTCTAGGTTTGAGATCACCATTTAAATACCTCTGAATGGAGAGAAGATGTGTATTATTAAATATTCGTATTTTAGATAAATTGAGTTAGAGATGGGCTTAATAGGTGCAGGTGATACGGTTGTGGTTGTGAATACGGGGAAGGGGATTGTTAAGCGCGAGGAATATTTTGTGGGATTGCTAGGTTGATTAGATATGTTTTCCTTATGATTTCTTAAGAAGTTCTTTTATGATTTCTTTTTGGCCTTTTAGAAAATTCCATTCAGGATTTTGAAGGAATTTTTCTTTGAAGTCAGGTATGTTGATTTTTTTGATTTCTTTAGCATAGAGATTGGGGTATCCATGTCTTATCTCTTTATATCTGAAGGGTAACTTTTTTTGTATGGCTACAATAATTTCAACGTCATGACTTTCTATTTCTAGGAACAGGCCTAAATTTTCCACGAGGTCGATGCAGAGTTCATATTGTTCGTTTTTCGCAATCTGTCTTATTTTATTTATTTTTATGTGTTCTATAAAATTGAGTTTTTTTAATATTTCTTTAAGTTCGTCGATCGAGATACTGTTTTTCAGGACAATATCACAGTTTATGTTTGCGATAGTAAATAGTTCCAAGAGATTCTCTTTTGAAATTGGTAGTTCATATTCTTTTTCAAAGACAAACCAGGGATTTTGTTTTCTTTCAGGAACATAATATAGTGCTTTGTATGCAATTTCATTTTCATTTCTTATTCGTAATCCGTGATTTAGATTGAAATAGTAGTTATTAGGTAGATCATAGTAGACATCTTTATCTTTTTTTGTTGTGTTGAAGTTTATTTTAAATGTTTCTTCGACAAGGTTAATTAATTCTGATAAACTTTTTATATCTACTATTTTTATTTTGATTTCATTTTCTTCGGACATTAGTTGTTATTCCTCGCATAATGGATGAGATTGAATTAATGTAAATAGGGATCGTTTTCTGTTTATATTTATACATGTATGCTGGATGGTGAATAGGAATAAATGTAAACTGTTTATGTTTATAGGCCACATATTTGAAATCTGTGTTGAATTTCGTTATTTTTTTACTGTATTTTGATAATATAAACATTGCTGTTTTTTTACCCAGTAAAAAAATTATTTTTGGATTTATTTCTATTAGTTCTTGCTGGAAATTTGGATAACAGCATTCTTTTTCTGATGTTTCAGGGTAACGTATTTTTAATTTGTTGTTTAAGGGTAAACATTTAACAAGATTTGTTTTGTAAAATATTAGTTGGGGATTCAGGTCTTCTATCCGATGAATAATTTTTCCAGTAATAGTATTTTCTGCTAGAGGACGGTTATGTATGGAAGATTCTGTTTCTTTAGCAGATATACCGACCCACATCACATCTCCTGTTTTGACTGTATCTAATATAGGTCTCTGATTTTTATATAAATCACATCTCTTACAATTACCTATATTTTGTATCATTGGTTTAATAACATGGTTTTTTTCACGTAAGATTCTACAATTTCATCACTTGCATTGCTAAAATTACCTGCATGAAAATTAAACTGAGATCTTCTTTGAAGTTTTAATCTAGTATTTCTGTTGAAACGTAATGTTCTGGCATCATCCCCCATTCTTTGATACAGTATTGTTCCATGATATGGTCTAAACTGAAAAACACTAACTGTAAAATTTCCTGAATATCTTGTTGATTGTTGTTTTAATTGTTGAGCCAAGGTATATGTTTCTTCCATTTCTGCTTCGGTTTCCTGTGGAAATCCATAGATAAAATATCCTTTAACATGGATTCCTGAACTTACTAAATTTTCTATGGTTTTTTTTATATATTCTATATCATGTGACTTGTTAATGTTTTTTAAGGTTTTCTGTGATCCTGATTCTATACCTATAAATATTTCAAAACATCCACTTCGACTCAAGGTTTGAAAATCGTTTTGTTGAGCATTTCTAAAAGATAGTGCGTGAGCCATTGTTCTCCAATAGGATGTATTTCGAAAAATCCTGGCTGCTTTGTCTATGTCCTCCACAGTCCTTAGGAATAGGTCATCTAGGACTCTAATACTATCTAATCCTTCATAAGATCCCGACAGTTGATCTACTTCTTCTCGTATACTTTCTTCGGAGCGGGTTCTTATAGGCAGACCTTTATTTAGGCTTCTTGCAGCTCCGCAAAAAGCACAGTTATACATACACCCTCTGCTTGTAATAATGTTTGCCTCGGTTTGTCCAAATTTGTTTTCAATAGGTTCATTCTCAAAAAATGAACGATCGATGCCTAGTTTTGAAATATCCTGAGGGAAATATGTTGAACTTGCATCAACTCTAAAAACGCGTCTTTGGTCTTCAAAATAGAGAGGTTGTTCTTTGGGATCTCCTTCTACTAGTTCAGGAGTTATATATTCTCCGTCTCCCAACACTACATCTAAAGGATTTTCTGTTTTGAATTGTATTATTCTCTGGTGCGTGTTTTTAGTAACTTGTCCTCCTATCAGAAAATGTGTTTTTGTGTTTATGTTTTCTAAAATCTCTTGAACAAGGTCGAAATTTGTTGAAAATATGTTTAATCCTGTAAATCTTGGTTTTAGAGATTCAATATATTTTATTATTTCATCTAAAGGCATGTTTTTTGATACAGTATCAAGTAGATCAACATCAAATCCCTTTTTTTTTAGTTCTGTTCCTATATATGCTAAACCTAGAGGAGGTAATGAATCTTCTGTGTATCCTGTTACTTTATTTCTGAACAAAGGCGAATTTATTAATAAAACGTCAACCATAAAGAACATAATGTGGAGTGATTTAAATCATTTGTGTAAATAATATGTTCAGATTCTTTGTGACTTTTGGGCAGAATGAGTTGCTTTTAAATGGCCCAGAATCTTATCTACGAAGAAGGTCTCAATATCCGTTCACAGTATTCTTGGTGGCGCATTCCTTCGAGGACGGTGAAGGCGAAGTCGTTGTCTATGTGGCAGAAGGCGGTTGTGTCTCTGAATTCTGAGGGGTAGGTGTAGTTGCTGAGGAATGCGAGTTTGATTCCTTTTGTGTGGATGTCTCCGTTGTAGATGGAGTCTTGCAAAGAGGGTGTCATGAGTCGTTCTGCACGGAATTCTTGTGAGCCGCGGTCGCAGTAGAGTTTGTAGCCGACCATCTGGTTGGAGAAGAATGCTATTGCGATATTAGGGAGGGCTTCTTGTATTTTTTCTCCGTTGTGTGCGATGACGCCGACGGGCAGGGGAGGATCTTCTTCTGTTTTTATGAGGTAGGTGAAGCGTAGGGGTCCGGTGGGGGAGGGTGCATTTTTGTAGAGGTCGAAGAAACGAAGATGGGTTCCTTTTCTGTTGCTTTCGTATTTTCCTTGATCTGTGGTGTAGCAGAGCATCTCTCTGAGTTCGTCTTTATTGAATCGGATTTCTGAGTCTATATCTGAGGGTCTTGTTACCTTTCTGATGTCACCTTTATAGACTCCGCGTGGGGATGCGATATAGATGTCGCCGTTGAAGAGGTTGAGAATGAGGCTGTAGACTATTCGGTTGTCTTTTAGTAAGGTTACGGATGAGTTGGGTCCTTCACGCATTGCTTTGTGAGGGCCGATTGCATTTACTTTGAAATCAAATGCTTCTCCTATTGTGTCGTTGACTGTGAGTTTTCTGTCACCAACTTTTTGGTCTCTATAGAACTCTACAACTTGTTTCATATAGGATGATCTGTCTATGGGGTCTGAGATGATGACAGGGGTGTGTGCGCCGATTGCTATTTCTCCTACTTTTCCGCGTTCTTCTGTGATGACGGTGCCGCTTTTATCGTAGATGCCGTGAAAGAATCCGATGTGACCTCGGGATCCTTCGGATCCAACAGAGATTGCTTCTTCTGCAATAACATCGATGTAGATGGTATCTTTTCCGTCTTTTCTACTGTATCGTTGTGCAATTTTGGTTTCCATGTCTTTTACGTTTCTCATTGCGTCTTCGAGCGGTGTAGAACGTACAAGTGAAAAGACGTGTTTAAGAATGGTGAGGGAACCGCGCATCATTTCAAGATCTTGTTCTTCTATTCGTGCGCCGTTTATATCCACTCTCCCCATGTGATAGGGAAGGAAAAATAGGTATTTAATGATATAGAATATTTAAAGTAGTGTAAGAGGGGATTCATACTAGTGTTCACTATATCCAACCATCTATTTTTGAGGCGAGTTGGTTGAGGTGGATGAGGATGCGTTGTCCAATGGTTGGTTTTTCAAGGGCTATTATAAATGTTTTTTCTGTTGAGAACTGTTTGTTGTTGAGGTCTGTCCATTTTGCTGTTATTGTGAATTGATTTTGTTTTAGGTGGAGGACGTCTCCTTTGAGCATGATTCGAAAGGTGTTGTCTCTATCAAATTCGGGAAAGTAGTAGTCTTTCTGGATGTTTTTGTGATCGAGGAGTATGCGTACGTTTTGCGGATTACTTTGGGATATTTTTGAGAGGGTGAATGCGATTTCTTTTTGTCCACGGAAGTTAAGTGTTTCTGGAGCGATGATATCTTGAATGGTGAGTTGTGGTTGGTCTAAGACAGAGAGAACAACGTAGTCTGATTTGCTGAGGTCATTTCGTGTTGCAGTGGATAGTAGTGTTTTTACTCCTTCTTCGCTTTCTTTTATTGTAACTGTTTTTTCGTAAGGTTCGTTTGGTTTTAAGTTGAGTGTTTCACATTCTTCTGTGATGCAGAAGTCTATATTTTTTAGTTGTTCTTTTCCATTATTGAGGAGTGTGCAGGTGAGTGTTGTTTCCTGGTTTGCATAGAGTTTGTCATCAATTAATGCGCAGTCTAATGAGACGTCATCGTTTAAAGGGAAGTCATCTGTTTTTTGTGTGAGCATAATTTGGTCTACATAACTTTCTCCAAATACTGTAAAACTTTTTTGGGAGGTAAATGATGTTTTTGCAATTCCTCCCCGAGAGTCATGGATTTCCAGGGGAAAGGTGTAGACGTATCCTTCTTCTAGCTTATTTGGTACATTAAGTTTCCAAGAAACTGATTTCTTTTGTTTGGGTCGAAGAAGGATGACTTTATTTAGATCTTCAAAGAATTCGAGTTCGGATGTTTTTGAAAGTTGAAGGCTTACGGGGACATAGTAGTCTTTTCTGTTTTCCACTTCTACAGTTATAAGATTATAGCTTCCGAATCCAACTTCTTTTTCAAGTGGATTAAGTGAAAGATCTGTAACTGAGGGGGATATCCTTCCTTGGGATAAAACTATTGTGTCAAAGTCGAGGCTGTCTGCTTCAAGTTTGATATTTCTTCCTTTTGTTGTGTAGCGGATGGAGGGTTCTTTTGCGTCGAGACTTTCTTTTAGTTTTACGTGTGTAGCATCGATAAATCCGTATTGACCATAGGTTGGGTCAAAAGGGATCCAGCCGATGTTTGGAAAGTATACTTCTGCCCATCCGTGGGGTCCCCATTTGTTTTTGAAAAGCTCGAGGTTGGTGTGGCTGATTCCTGAGATGAATCGGGCAGGTATTCCGAGTGAGCGGGCCATGCTGATGAAGAGGGATGTGAGTTCGTCGCAAACTCCTATTTTGTTCTGGATGACCCAGCTGCTTTTTTGGCTTGCTTCTGCAGTTACTGTGGAAAGGTTGTATTCGATATTGTCTTGTGCCCATTTTGCTAATTCAAAGACGATTTCGTAGAGATCGTCTTTGCCTTCTGCGATTTCAGATGCTTGGGATCTTATTTCGGGGGTGATGTCGATGATCTCCTGTGGTTGGATGTATTTGCTGAATTCGGGGTCGAGGTTTCTGATGGGAAAGGGGACCTTTTTTTTGACTCTGACGAAGTCGTTTGTGTTTTCTAGAATAGTTTCTACTTTTAAGGTATTTTTTAATGAGGGGCTTTCCCAAGAAAAATGAATGATGTCGGTTACTTCTGCTTGCGGTGTTGTTGTAAAACTTTTTCTTCCCTGCCTATAACTTATTCTGGGAAACCAGGTTAGGTTTGCTTCAAGGGTGGACACTTTAAAGTCTGATGATTCGGGTTCTATGTTTATTGTGTTGGATATTGTGTGTTTTAGGGAAAGGGATTCGAGTTTGTTGAGTTGGTCTTCTTCTGCTAAGACAAAGGGAAGCAGGAGGAGGATGAGTAAGAGGTAGGGTTTCATTGTTTTTTTGAATTATTCTCTTTTATATAGTTATGGTTCTTTTCCCTGCAGGGCAAAGAGGAAGGAGGAAACAATTCTTGCATTGGGGGGTTTGTGCTTTGCAGAGGGTTCTTCCGTGCTGGATGAGTTGGTGGGAGAATTGGGTGTATTCTGTTTGTGGGATAATTTTCATGAGATCTTGTTCTATTTTTTCTGGGTTGGATTGTTGTGTGAGGTTTAGTCTTTGGCTGATTCTTGCTACGTGGGTGTCAACAACGATTCCGCTGTTTTTTTTGTACCAGGTTCCTAATAGGACATTTGCTGTTTTTCTGGCGACGCCGGGGAGTTGGATGAGTTCTTCCATTGTGTTTGGGACGGGTTTGTTTTTTAGGATTTGGGCTGTTTTTTGGATGTTTTTGGCTTTGTTTCTGTAGAAGCCGGTTGATCGGATGTCTTGTTCGAGTTCGTTCATATGAGCGGTAGCGTAGTCGTTAGCTGTTTTGTATTTTTTGAAGAGGGTTTTTGTGACAAGGTTTACTCTTTTATCTGTACATTGGGCGGAGAGGATTGTGGCAACTAAGAGTTGGAAGGCTGAATTGTGTGTGAGGGTGCATTTTGCTTTGGGGTAGTGGTGTTTGAGGAGTTGGAGAATTTTCGTGGTTTGTGGCATGAATAAGGGCTGTTAGGGGTGTTTTTATGGTTTCTTGTTTATAAATAAGTCACTTTCGAGTGATTACGATAGTAAGGTTTATAAATGCAGGGTGTTTTTTAAGAGATATGAGAGGCGACAGCAGAGATTTTTATGGGAAGAATATTAGAGAAGGTAATCCTATCACATTTGATAACGTTATTGATATTGGTTTAGATATCCGAAATGGTGGCAAGAAATTAGGCGGGCTTGCCTGGGAGCTTGTGGAGGAAGGGGCACGGTTGTGCGGAGTTTCTCCTGAGAAGATTGGACTGAATAGTACTCTACTACGCGGGATCGAAGAGAGTAAACCCAAAAAATCTGAAGAAGCTTCTAAAGGTAGTTCATTGGAGGAGAACATTCTTGTTTCAACAAAGAACAAGGGGCTTATCGAGGTTGGTCTTGATCCTGTTTGTATTTCTGAGTATAATCATAATCAGCCCAGTAGTCGACATACTCCACGATTATTTACGTTTGATGAAGCATTATCCTACCTGTATGATAAAGGACAGTTTATGATGGCGCCCGTCCACCATCTCGCATTTATCAGAACGCTTCAACGAGGAGTCTATGCGAGGGAGCCTGTGTTTAGTCCTTCGGGAGAGCAAGTAGACCCTAATCGGCTGGAAAAGGCATTAATAGGTATCAACACAGATGACAGCATGGAATGGGTTCATGCGCGTTATGCAATGAGAGAGAAAGGCCTCTTTGTTGAATGGCCACAGGTGGGTGAAATAGGGCTCAGAAAGTGCGTGGAAAAGATGAAGAATACGCTGGAAAACAAAAGAAGTCTGCTTATCAAAGAGCTTATTGAACACCATACCGATGTCGGACTGCCTAAGAAGTGGCACATGTATAGAGACGGCGGAGATAAATCAGGAAGTATGCTCTATGTTCCACCCACGGGCGGAAGTGTAACCGGGATAGGGATACGTGCTGAAGATTTTTATCTAGATTGTGGAATAGCGCGTAATATGTCGTTACCTGTTCGTCCTGCCGTAGTATATAGAGGTTCTGTTTAGGAGTTCAGAGCCCTTGGTCTTTTGTAAGATTGTTT
This sequence comes from Candidatus Woesearchaeota archaeon, assembly GCA_002685855.1. GTDB lineage: Archaea > Nanobdellota > Nanobdellia > Woesearchaeales. Next base: position 5,368 of record NYYS01000023.1, on the reverse strand, counting down.
TCTTGTTGTTTGTGATCGTATTTTTCGAGGATTTCGTCTTTTACTGTGTTGAAGGCTTCCTCGATGTCGATGTTGAGCTGGTTGGAGAGTCGGCAGAGGGCGAAGAAGAGGTCTCCTATTCCGTCTTTGAATTCTTCTCTTTTTTCCTGGATGATTTGAATTCTTTGTTCTTCTGTTTTGTAGCGGAGGTGCTGAGACATCTCAAGGAGCTCTTCGTGGAGGTGGTCGAACTTGTCGATGTTGGGGGTGTCTTTCCAGTTGTTTCTGAGGGCAAAGTTTTTGACAAGGGCCTGGGCCTCTTTGAGGGTTGTGATGGGTTGTTTGGTCATGGTTGAGGAGAGGGTCTGAAGTTTAAATATTTACCTATTAGAGCGGATGTGTTTAGAATCGGAATGTTTAAAAAAAGGGTTGGGTTCCATAGGGGTACGCCCAGGTCGCATAGCCTGGTATTGCGCGGGCCTGCTAAGCTCGTCCCTTGTGGAGCGTGGGTTCAAAGGAGATCTTTCAAAGATCTCGTAGAAGAAGACTTCCTGGACGTTCACTTCGTGAAGTCCAGTAGGCTGCGAAGAAATCGGAAGATCCCTGAAAGTCCCACCCTGGGCGTGTTTTTTTTGTGTTTGAAGGAGGAGACCTTAGTCATCCAGGTTCTGACGTGTTCGATCTTGTTGATCTCTGCTTGGTAGTCCGTGGGGGAAATGGATGAAGAGGGTTTAAAGGTGTTTCTTTATGCTATCTGGAAGGGTCGGGGCGTTTCTTCTTGTTCTATCAGGGTTACCCTATTCACCTCTTCAAGATCGTCGAGGTTGTTCATCTTGATTGATCCTGTTGAGATGGTGTAGAGGGTGTTGTCCATGTAGAGGCTTCGTTTTATTGCGTCGTGGTTGTTGTAATAGTAGTAGCCGCTTTTTAGGAAGGATGTTTGGTCTTCGACATGGGTTATTCTTCCTTTGAGCTGGATGCCTTGTTCGGGTGAAAGGGTGAAGATGTATGCGCCCTGGTAGGTGTAGTCTCCGCGTTGCCACCTATTACGTTGTTCTGTGGGTTGTTCTTCGTCGAATTCTGCAAGGAGGATGGGAAGTACGAGGAGGTTTTTTGATTTGCTGAAGAGGAAGGCCTTGTGGTCATGGAGGGCGTAGCTTTCTGTTCCTCTATCTCCTATTTGGTAGTTGGCGAGTTCTTTAGGGTTAGTGGGGTCGGATACGTCGAAGAGTGCTAGTTTTACTCCCTGATACCAGGCGAAGTCTCCTTCTTCTGCTGCTATTGCCTCTTTGCCCAGGCCGATGATGTGGTTTTCATCATAGGGATGGAGGTAGTCTGAGTAACCAGGAATTTTGAGTTTTCCTAACAGGGTTGGTTGTTCGGGTATGGAGAGGTCGATGACAAAGAGGGGATCTACTTTTTGGAATGTTACAAGGTATGCGCGGTCTCCCATGAATCTTGCTGAGTAGATGCTTTCGCCGGGTGCAAGGTCTTCAAGGGATCCGATAAGGGTCATGGTTTCGTCGAGGACGTAGACATGGTTTTTTGTTGTTGACAGATCGTTTGATCGGGTAAGTCTTCCTGTGGTTGTGGCTATTCGGAAGTTTCCTAGATGTTCGTCCATAGAGAACTGGTTTAGGACTCTTCCGGGAACGATTCCTGTGTTTGTGTATTCTATGGTTGTTTTGTCGAGTTTTATTTTGTGGATGGATGTTTTTTCCTTTTCTTTTTCGAGCTCTTTTTCGAGTTCTTCTTGTCCTTCAAGCATTACGGTGTAGAGTGTTTCTACTGCTGTTTCTGTGAGGCTTTCCATGTAGTTGTTAAGGATTGATGCTATCTCCTGATCCTGTTCGTGGGTTTTGTTGTCTGTATTTTGAATTTTTTGTATGGATGTTTTCTCTAGTGAAGGAAGGGCGGGAAGGATGACCTTTTCAAGGAAGAGGTCTCTCATTATTCTTGGATGCATGTAGTGTTCTTGTGTGATGTAGAGTGCGTCTGTTGAGGCATAGAGGGTGTTGGAGTTTCCTGTAAGGTAGGTTGTGGATTTTACTTCAGGAGTATTGGTGTTGAAGGCGACGATGTTTGTGAACTGGTATCTGTTGTCGATGATGTTGAAATAGTGGATGTCTGAGGGTGTTTTTTGTATTTCGATGCCATCGTAGGCGATGATTGGAAGCTCTAATTCGTAATCAGAGTAGTGGGGGATGTATTGGTTTGTTATGAAGTAGATGGTGTTGTCGATCATTCTTGAGTCGTGATAGTAGCCGTCCATGCTTATTGTTCGGATTTTTTCGAGAGATGTTCTGTCTGTGATGTCGTAGATGATTGAGTTGGTTGTTCTTGTGTAGCGAGGATAGCTTTGGATAACTTTGGTTCCGCCAACCTGTTTTCCAGAAAGGGATTCTTCGTTATAGCTCTGGGTGTCTACGAAAATGATGAGGCGATCGTTGTTGATGAATAGTTCAAATGGTCGATCGTTGAATTGGATTTGCGAGAGGATTTCTGCATCTTCTGCAGGGTAGGCTTTTACTATGGAAAGGGTTTGGTCGGAGAGGGTGTAGATGTATTTACCGTCGTTTTTTATGATGTCTGCTTCGTCAACTCCCTGGACCTGGATGTTGGTTGTGGAGAAGTCTGATGCAGAAGGTGCGGCTGCTTCTACTGCGCCCAGCGTGGCTGAGTCTGCAACCATTGTTTTTGTTTGTCCTACGAAGAGTCCTCTTCCGAACATTCCGGATCTTGATTCTTCTATGTGATCCATGATCTGCTGTTTTGATTCAAAGGTTTTTGGTGCAGAGGTGTCTTGTTGCGGAGTGCATGCTGCCAGCGTTGCGAGTAGTACGAGTGTTAGTAATAGGGTTGTTTTGTATGTCATTTCTTTGTAAAAGAGGAGCTTCTATTTAAATATGTTGAAGACTTCAATGGCTGTTGGAGCTATAGAAAGGAAAGATGTGGTTTTGGCGACGTAAAAGAGAGCGTAGAGGTGGGCTTTTGTTGTTGTGTTATGTAGGGGGATGAGAGAGCTGCTGGAGGAGGGGCTGGATGTCGAGGTTTTGGAATCCTGCCTGCTTGGCTATTTCGTTGATGTTGAGTTTGTTTCCATGTGTCCAGTAGGTTTTGAGGTAGTCTCCTGCTTCTTTGTTAGTGAACCAGGTGTTTGTGAACTTGTTTATGAGGACGGATCTTAGTTGTGCTTCCATGACCCATGCCCTGAGGTAGTCTGCAACGTAGAATCCTGAGTCGATGTCCGACAGATAGTTAATTTCGGGGTAGTCGAAGTGGGTTGCTTGGGTGAGGATGTGGTTGTACATCGCTGCTCTTGAATTGTATGTTTGGTTTGTTGGCTGGAATTCTTTGTCGAGTTTTCTGAGGTCGTTGGAATAGAATTTCATTTCGTAGATGAACTTTGCGATGTAGCGTCTGACAAAGAAGAGGTTGATGAGCCAGTTGAAGTCGAGGTAGTTTGTAAGGGATTCTTCTTTCAATGATGTGTAGGTTGTGAGCCATTCTTTGCTTAATGTCAGGTATTCTAATAGGAATGCGTAGGTTTCGCTGACTGCATGGTCGCCCATGTGTTTGAAGGGGTAAGGGAGTTCGTTGTTTGTATTGGCGTAGTGTTGGCTATGTCCTGATTCGTGGAGGAGTGCCTGGTAGTCGTCTTGTCCTCCTTTGGGTTTGATGACGAGGTGGACTTCCTGGGGTACTTTGAGTGGCATGCAGTAGGCGCGGGGCACTTTTTTAGGGCGTTCTTCTGCGTCGATGATGATGTTTTTTTGTGTGTTGAGATCGAATCCGAGGCTGAGCCAGGTTTGTTTTAATGTGGAAATTGCCTGTTCTTTTGGGAAGTGGGTGTCGAACTGTTTTGCGCGCATGAGGAAGGAGAGATCATAATGGTGGATATTGTTGATATAGAGGTTGTGTTGTTTGAGGAGTTTTTTTAGTTGGTGGGTGTAGATTGTTTCTGTTTGTGTGAGTAATGGGAGGAGTTGTTGGAGGAGTTGTTTGTAGTCTACTTCTTTGAGTTCTTTGTAGAGTTCTATTTCTGTATTGTATCCGAGTTCTGTTCTGAGGGTGTTTGCTTTTTCGAGTATCTCTTTTTCGAGTTTGAGGAGTTCTTCTTTTATGGGGATGCTGAGTTCGTACATCTGTTTTCTTGTTTGTTGTTCGGGTGTGTTTGCTATTTCTATTCCGAGTTGTCTGAGGGGTATTTTTTTGTCTTTCCAGGTTACTGTTGCGGATGCTTCTTTGTTTGAAAGGGTGTCGCTTAGTTTTGTGAGGTGGTGTTCGAGCCAGTGTTCGATGAAGAATTTTAAGAGGTAGGTGTGTTCTCTTTTCTGGAAGTGGTCTGTGAGTGTTTTGAGAACGGTTTTTTGGGTGGTGATGTGTTCTTTTTTGAATAGTTCATTGAATTTTTTGTAGATGGTTTCTGTGTTGATGGTTTCGGTTATTCCGAGAGAGTGTTGGTGGTATTCCTGCATAAGTTCAAGTTCGAATAGTTCGATCTGTTGGAGAAGGGTTTTTTGTTCCATTCAGGGATGGAAAAGAAGGGGTTTATTAATCTTTGGGAAGATTAGGTGTGAGTTGGAAGAGTACGTGCTGCTACTTCTTCTATTCTGGGAGTGTGTCTTTCTAGGTATTCTGTGATGTCTTTATTGAGTACTGTTTTGTCTTTGCAATATCTTGTTGGTGCTTCACAGAGAGGTCTGCGTCCACCGTTGTGTTTGGCGGGCCGATAGACTGTTTGAGCTACTTTTTTGGGTGTTCCTGCTCTGTCTTTATAGACTTTTATCTCCATGGTGATGGGTGTTGAGTTGTATTGGTAGGAGAGTGTTGTTATGATGTAGCCTTCTGGGTCTATTTCCTGGTGTGTTCCTGTATGGTTCCAGGGTTCTGGAAGGTCGAAGATGTCCTGAGACTTCTGTGTAAGGAGATCTGTGAGTTCTCCGTTTGTTTGTGCTGATCTTCTCTTTTTTGCTTTGGTTTTTGCCATATCAGCGAGATGAGAGTACCTTTCTTTATAAATCTTTCGGTATGTTATTACTTGTCAATGGTTACAAATCATTTAAAAGGTGTTTTGAGTCCTTTGGGCAGGTGATCGTATGGGATTAAAAATTGGAGATGGGATTGTTCCTTTTAAGCTGACTGCTGTTGATGGGAAGGAGTATTCTGATGGTTTTTTTAGGAAAAAGTTGCTGTTGGTTGTGTTTACGTGCAATCATTGTCCATATGCAGAGGCGTATGAGGAGCGTATTAAGCAGATTCAGGAGGAGTTTGAGGATGAGCTGGATGTTGTTGGGATTAATAGTAATGATGATGTAGGGTATCCTGAGGATAGTTTTGAGAAGATGATTGAGCGTGCCCGGGATGCAGAATTTAATTTTTATTATTT
>NYYS01000022.1 GCA_002685855.1 Candidatus Woesearchaeota archaeon | reverse complement strand
TTTGTACAAACATTTATAAAAAACAGCTTCTAGGAAATTAAATATGCAAAAAGCACAAGCATCCCTAGAATTTATAACAACCTATGGCTGGGCATTAATGATGATCCTTTTAGGTCTTGCTGCAATTGCCTATCTTGGTTTTTCAAACACAGACAGACTTCTCCCAGACTCCTGCCAGACAGGAACAGAATTCGCCTGCGAAGAGTTCCAACTCGTAGATAATGCAGGAAAAGGAAGAGCACAACTCATGCTCAGAAACAACCTCGGCCACCAGGCAGAAGTACGTCTCCAAGCCAAATCCCTTACAACAGAAGAAGAGATCCCTTGTGATCCGCCCAGCCCACCACCACCCGTCCTCATGCAGAACGGAGAAACCCTTGAATTCACCTGCGACTTTCTAACAACAGTATTCACACCAGGACAAAGAGAAGAACTAGGCCTCAACATCGTCCACAATAAAATAGCAAGCACAAGAACCCACAACGTACAAGGAACAATAAGCGGAGCAGTCCAATGAAAACAAAAGCCCAGATAAGCCTTGAATTTATAGTAACCTACGGCTGGATACTCGTCCTCATCCTCCTCACAATCGGAACACTCAGCTACTTCGGCATCCTCTCACCCAGCAGATACATAAAAGAATCCTGCGAAATCAGCAACCAGCTCCAATGCGTCGACTTCGAAGTATTCAAAAACCTCGTAGAACTCGACATCAGAAACGAATTTGGCAAACCCATCATGATCCACTACCTCAATATCTCAACAGAAAGCTATGGCCACATCGATGAGTGTAATTGTAGAATAGGCGGATTTGACCCATCAACAACAGAGTCATTCTCCTGCCTTCCCTTTGCACCCGAACTCCCGCCCAGAAACAAGGTAAAATTCAACATCGAAATCCTCTACCAACGAGAGACAGGCTCTCCCATACACAGAGCAACAGGAACCCTCCTCGCCAATGTAAAAGACGCTACAGGAACCCCAACAATAGCCGGTCCCTGCCCTGCCCTTCCATCCTATTAATAGTAGAATAACCAAAAACTTTATAAAAAGAAACCCGTTACAGCCATCAAGAAAAGCATTCTCCGAATAAAAATATGGTGAAAACAGAGTGGAAGAATCTCTCAAAACTGGAACAACAACAGTAGGAATCGTCTGTAAAGATGCCCTTATCCTGGCAGCAGACAAACGAGCCACAGCAGGCCACTTTATAGCAGACAAAAAAGTAAAAAAAGTAATCCCAATAAACAACAAGATAGCCATCACAACAGCAGGAACAGTATCAGACATCCAACTCTTAGTAAAACTCCTCAAAGCCGAACTCAAACTCAAAGAGATCAGAACCGGAAGAGAAAACACCCTCAAAGAAGTAGCAAACCTCCTTGCAGGATACATGTACGGCAACATCAGAAACTTCTCTGTAATACCTGGCATCACACACTTCATATTAGCAGGAGCAGACACAGACCTTCACCTATTCGACCTCTACCCAGACGGAGCAGTCAGCGAAATTGACGACTTTGTCAGCTCAGGATCAGGATCAGTATTTGTCTACGGAGTTCTCGAATCAGAATACAAACCCGGCTTAACAGAACAAGAAGGCGTAGAACTCGCAATCAAGTGCATAAACACAGCAATGCAGAGAGACTCAGCAAGCGGAAACGGCATAAACGTCGTCGTCATCACAAAAGATGGCGTCCGAGAAGTTTTAGAAAAAATCGTAGAAACAAAACTCTAAATACATTTTTTTAACATACAAGAGGTGCATTCTAGTGAGTGACATATTACAAGAAATCCTTAAAGACCTACCAACAGGAAAAATCAACGACGCAACATTTGAAGGAGCAAACATCGTTCTCTACACAAAAGACATAGACTTCTTCCTCGACAACAAAGGAATGATCAAGGAAATAGTCGGAAAAATAAAAAAACGCATCGAACTCCGACCCGACCCATCCATAACCATCGAAGAGGAAAAAGCAGAAAAAATCATAAAAGAGATCATCGGCAAAGAAACACAGATCGACAACCTCATCTTCGACCCCCAACGAAGCATCGTAATTCTCGAATCAGAAAAACCCGGATTAGCAATAGGAAAACAAGGAGAAAACCTCCTTGAAATAAAAAAACAAACCCGCTGGGTTCCCATCATCAAACGAACCCCCCCAATCAGATCTAACATCATAGAAAACATCAGAGCCGTACTCTACCAAAACAGCGACTACAGAAGAAAATTCCTCCACAAAACAGGAGAACGCATCTACAACGGCTGGCTCAGAGCAAAAAAAGAAGAATGGGTACGCATCAGCTACCTCGGTGGCGCAAGACAGATAGGAAGAAGCTGCCTCCTTCTCCAAACACCGGAAAGCAGAATCCTCCTCGACTGTGGAATAGACCCCTCACATGAAGGAGACTACCCCTATCTGGACAGCCCAGAATTCAACATGAAAGAACTCGACGCAGTCATCATCAGCCACGCACACCTCGACCATACAGGATTATTACCCTATCTCTTCAAATTCGGCTACAGAGGACCTGTATACTGCACAGAACCAACACGAGACATCATGAGCCTACTACAACTCGACATGATAAAAATCATGCGCGGAGAAGGAAAAGAACCTATCTTCACAAGCGAAGAAGTCAAAGAATGCCTCAAACACACCGTAACCCTCAACTACGAAGAAGTCACAGACATCACCCCCGACGTACGACTCACCCTCTACGAAGCAGGACACATCCTCGGAAGCGCAATGGTCCACCTCCACATCGGAAACGGCCTGCACAACATGCTCTACACAGGAGACATGAAATTCGGAAAAACCCAACTCCTCTCCCCTTCAGCAACCAAATTTCCAAGACTCGAAACCCTCATGATCGAAGCCACCTACGGCGGCAAGGACAACGTCATGGCCCCTGCAAAAGAACAAGACAAATACCTCGCAGAAATCATTGTGAATACCATCAACAGAGGCGGAAAAATACTCATGCCAACACTCGGAAGCGGAAGAGCACAAGAGGTCATCATCATCCTCGACAAACTTATCAGAGAAAAAAAGATCCCAGAGATCCCCCTCTACATCGACGGATTAGTATGGGACATCACCGCAATCCACACCGCCTATCCAGAATTCCTCAACTCAACAGTACGCCAACAAATCTTCCACACAGAAAACAATCCCTTCCTCGCAAAAAACATCAAACGTGTCGGATCACAAAAAGAACGAAAACAGGTCATCGAAGAAGAAGGCCCCTGCATCCTCGTCGCAACATCAGGAATGCTCATCGGAGGACCCAGCGTAGAATACCTAAAACACCTCGCCGACAACGCAAAAAACAGCCTTGTCTTCAGCTGCTACCAGGCAGAAGGAAGCCTCGGACGCCGCATACAAAGAGGGGAAAGAGAAATCATCTTCAAAGATGGCCAAAAAAACGACGTCATCCCCATAAAAATGGAAGTCCACAAAATAGAAATCAGCGCCCACTCAGACAGATCCGAACTCATGAACTTCGTAGGAAAATGCATCCCTCGCCCCAAAAAAGTCATCGTCAACCACGGCGAAAACTCCCGCATCCTCGACCTCTGCGGAAGCATACGACGCGCCTACAAGATCGAAACCGTAGCACCTCGCAACCTGGACAGTATCAGACTCAGGTAATATTCAAAAAAATATCAACAACATACCAACACAAACGCTGCCCACCTTCTCCAGCCTTTCCCTAAATTCTCACGTCCACCCATTTAGAAACATATATAAACTCACTATTCTTTAAAAACATAATGTCCAAAAAAGTCGATCCTGTTGGAAAACCATTAATAATCCGCTACAAAGGACTCTACGACTACGACGGTCTCTACAAATTCATGGCAGACTGGTTCCAAAAACAACGCTACAGGTGGTGGGAGAAACGCTATAAAGACAAAGTCTACAGCCCCCTCGGAAACGAGATAGAACTCGACTGGGTAGCAGAAAAAGAGGTCACCGAATTCGTCAAATACCATGTAACCATTGCATTTCATACGTTCGACTCAAAAGAGGTAGACGTCACCATCAACGGGAAAACCATGAAACGCATGACAGGCAGAATCCAGATCAACTTCAAAGTCGAAGTAGAACTCGACTGGCAAGACCAATACAAAGAAGGCAAATTCAAACAACTCCTCTTTAAAATATACAAAGACATCATTGCCCGCTGGGACCTTGAAACAGGCCACTATGATCCGCTCACCTACCAGGTTATGGACCTCATGACCCAAGTCAAAAAATATCTAGGTATACAAACATCAGAATCAGCCTATCCAACAATGGTGTAACATGTCAGAAATAAAAACAGTTGTGGACGGAGACCAAATCCAATACGAAGGACTCATAGATCTAAAAGGCCTCTACCGAATGATCGACAAATGGTTCAGCGTACGCGGCTTTGACAAAATGGAAACAAAAAACTACGAAGAGGTCTACGAAGAAGGAAAACAAGTAACCTTAGAAATAATCCCTTATAAAAAAATCACTGACTATGTCAAGATCGAAATAAAAGTAACAGGCTATTTTACCCATCTGAACGATGTAGAAATCGAAAAAAACGGAGCAAAACTTCACCTTGTCAAAGGAAAAGCCAGCATCATCTTCGACGCCTACCACACAACCGACTACGAAGGCACCTGGGAAACCCGCGCTGTCTTCCACTTCTTCAGAACACTCTTCGACAAGTTCATCTACAAACAATACTCAGAAGCCTCAGAAGCAGCAGCAAAACAACACTGCACCGACCTCAAAAATGAAGTAAAAAGCTTTCTCAACATGTACCGCTACCATCAATAGCAGCAGAACCCGTATGAACGTCCTAATTCAATAAGTTTAAAAATCATACCCTTTTCTAGACAAACATGCTGTGGTCGCATACGCGAAAACATCTGTTGTTTTCGGTCGCGATCTATGCAAAAACGCTGCGGTCGCATACGCGAAAACATCTGTTGTTTTCGGTCGCGACCTGCGCATGCGCTGCGGTCGCATAATCTGGTATTGCGCTGGCCTTGAGAGCCAGTTCCTTCCGGAATTCCCGGAGATCCTTGCGAAGTCTCCAAGAAACGTTCGCAAAGATCGGGAAATTCAAAACAAGGGAAAACCTTGATGAAAGTCCGGGCCGCAGCGCTTTTCTTTTTCAAACACAAAAAACCTAAATAGTTTTAAATTAAAACTTAAACATTTTAGACAACACCTGCAAAATATTTTTATCCATAACCTTTCCTAGATAACATCGTAATGTTTATATATAACCTATGCGAAGAATAGAAGAATACAACATAATATTATTATAAAAAAAATGTGTGAGGGGAATAACCATGGTATCTGTTATGAATTCTGTTGCTAGACAAAAAGCTATTACAAAATTAACCTTTTTCTCAATCATCGTCGTGATGATGAGCATCTTTCTTTCATCCAACGCATCTGCTGCTTGTGCAGACTACAACTATAATCCGACATCTTGTCTCGCAGACGCCACCTGTCAATGGTGGGATCCCTATTGTGAAACAATAAGTTGTTGGGGACTCTACAATGAGGTAGGCTGTAATGCCAGCAATGCCTCAATAGGGACAGTATGTACTTGGTTTTCTGCAAGTGAAGGATTTTGTGAAGAAGCAAATTGTGAGAGCTTTTCTGGGACAAACGATACTAACTGTATAAACAATTCGTTTGACAAGTCCTGTAGTTGGTACCTTGAATGTACGGGTTCGATGGAGTGTTGGGGAATAAACAACCAGACCGGTTGTGACGCAACAGGAAGCTGTCAATGGGGAAACTGTTTTGAAGAGGGCTGCTGGAGTCATACAGCAGCAACACCTTGTAATGCTGCATCTGGCTGTGCATGGAATGCACAATCTTCTACCTGTGATGAGTCAGACTGTTGGGATCAGGCACACGCAAACCAGTCAGCATGTGTAGCAGACTCTGCCTGTGCATGGGATTCAAACGCTTTCTATTGTTATGAAGGAAACAGTTGTTGGCAGTATGATAATACAAACCAGACAGCATGTAACACAGCAGGATGTACCTGGGAGTCGCCCTTTTGCTATGATGTTAGCTGTTGGGATCACACAACACAAAATGATTGTATTGCAGGAAGCGGAGCAGGCTTCAACTGTACTTGGATAACAGGAGACATTGGATGGTGCCAGCAACCTGGTTGTTGGGACTATGATGGAACAACTGATACTGCATGTGTAAACAACACCGTAGGACTAACCTGTGCCTGGAGTGCACCTTGGTGTTACGAGAGCTATACAAGCACTACCTGTGCGAACTTTACTACTGAATGGGATTGTTTAGAAAGTTTCTACTGTTTCTGGAACAGAACAAATTCAACCTGTCAGGAACCGAGCTACGATGTCCATGACGATTGGAATCCAGGATGCTATGTATTTGACTTTAATGAAACTTTGTGTAATTGGACGGTTGGCTGTACCTGGGATGGATCTCTCTGCCAGAACAATGCAAATCTTTCAGATGGAATGCTCTCCTGTCTTCGACTCAACGACTCACAGGCATGCAACGAGATGTCTGCATTCTCAACCTGTTGTAGCTGGAACGGAACCAACTGTACCCAGAACTACTATACGACCCAATGTTGGGACGACCTCAAAGACCAAGGTGACGGTAAAGATTTCTGTGAAGATGTTGAGCTCTACAGCAATCAGGCAAACTGTAACGAAGTAGCTGGGCCGCCGTGGTATATGCCCTGTAGATGGGATAATACCACCAAACACTGTACCTTCAAGACAGACGGCCTTGACGATGGCGGTATGTATAATATAAAGAACAAGAAAAACTGTGAATATGCCGGAGGAAAGTGGATCATAGAATCCTACTGTGACTCTGATAACAACTCGATCCCAGAAGGACACTGCGAGATGGCCTTTGGTGTTGGTGGCGGTCAGACCTGTGATACCAACTGTTGGGCCTGTGAATTTCAGTCAAGTGGTGCAAACTGGACAAATGTTTCAGGCGCACAAAGTGCCTGTGAGAACTCGAAATCAGGAAAATGTCAGTTCGTAGCGGCTAATGCAACATTCACCGCCCCTAATGGAATTGGTATGTGTGAGGTCAAAGATTTCTTTGACAAAGGAGGCACAAAGGACTGCCACAGTGATTGTGATTCCTGTACCTACCTTGGTGATCCTATGGAAGGAGGACCACAAACAGCGTGTAAAGAATCACGGGCTAACTGTAAGTGGATAGGAGACCCGAACGATCCTTCAGAAGGAAGGTGTATGAGCGCAAACGATAAAAGCTGTAATGATGACTGTTCAAAATGCTTTGATCAAACCATCTGTGTTGACTTTGGTCTCGGCACCCAGAACAGTTGCCAATGGGACGACACAACAGCACGCTGTTCCAAAGTAGGACAAGGGGGTTCAGGTTCAGAGCTCTGCTATGACGGAATGGACAATGATGGAGATCAAAAGGTAGATTGTGCAGATTCAGAATGCTATTCAGACCCCTTCTGCGGCGGAAACTTCAAGGACTGCTTCCAGTGGAAGAATGCAGACGACTGCGGATCGAACAGTTGTAGCTGGCTCGATAACTATGGAACCGAAATCTGCGATGTTCCTGGCGCTCAGTGTTGGATCTATGATGGAAGCCAAACTGATTGTACAACAAATAACTGCAGTTGGGTCACAGGATTTGGCGCAATGTGCGGAATCAATGAAACTGCAGGAATGCAGTGCTGGAATGCCATGAATTCATCTAATTGTACAACAGCGGGAAGCCATTGTGAATGGGTTACAGAGCAGTTTGGAGACCTAAACTATTCAAGATGCGACTTTGTCATGGACCAATGTAGTATGAACGAAACAGTGGCTTGGAACGCAACAGCATGTAATAACAAAGGAGGTTGTGCATGGGATCCCTTTATGGGAAGCTGTGATTCAATCTGCTTTAATGAGAGCTACAGATTAAATGCATCTCTCTGTACTGGTAACACTAACTGTTCACAGTCATCAGGATTCTGTGAACCAGGCGACTTCGGAGGAGGAGACTTTGGCTTTGGCGGAAGCAGCTGCTTCCTCTACAACGGAAACGAGTCTGGGTGTAACGCCCAGGAAAAATGTTCCTTCATGGATGAGCGGATGGAATTCTGCGACCTCAATTTTGCGGCCGGTTGTGAACAATACGCAGAAGGTAATTGTGATGCAAGCCTCGGATGTATGTGGTTGAACGACGACTACTTTGGAGGATTCTGTTCAACAATGGCAGAACAATGCTTTATGAACTTCAGCCTCCAACAGAATTCTGACGCCTGTGTAAACGGTTCAGCAGGAAACTGCACTTGGATGGATGATGGCTATGGAGCTCGTTGTGAACCTGCTTGCTTCAGTATCGGCAACCAAACAGGATGTAATGCAAACGCACAATGTAAATGGCTCACAGGCTGGTGCGAAGATAAAACCATTGCAGGCTTCTTTAAGCAGGCAGAGTTTGGTGCACCACTCATCATTGCCACAGATACCTGCCGGGAAACAGGTTCAAACGAAACCAACCTCAGTAACACAACAGATATCTGCGGTGTTGGCCTTAAAGACATGAGAGATGCATGGGGATTCGGTGTCAATGTACTCGATGTAAAGAAAGCAGGATTTTGTAACGGAGTACGAATGGATTCAGGTCAAGGAAATGGGGCAGAGCCCATCCTTGCATGGGTCTACCTCGACGCAGATGACGACTCGACAAACAACTGCGCAGCAGACCATGATAGTAATCTGGTAGGATTTGAGTTCAAGCTTGCCTATAGAGGAAACTTCACCAATGGAGACCTAACAGATACATCTATTGGATACCGATGCGTCAGTGGTGGATGGGTTGCATCAGAGATTCCCTTACAACTGCGACACGCATTTGATTGCCAGGAAGCTGGAGGACTTGTGATGGGTGTAGCAAAGGATGATCTTGCACAGTATGGCAGCCTCTACTCTCCAACAGCAACATTCAGAGTAGCAGCCGCAACAGATAACGGATCAGGAAACTCTACTAATGTACAGGATAGTGTAAGTCCAGGATACTTTACTCCGGGAACAATCGACTTTGGAGTAGAATGCTGCTGGGAAAAAGGAGCAGACTGTGACGGAGACGGCATTTCATCTCAGGAAGACCCAGACTGTACAGAGTTCTTCCAGCACGGCTTTGACAAAAAGGAAGACTGCTTTGATAGCGGAATCGACAACGACGGAGATGAACTGGCAGGATGCTTTGACCCAGACTGTAAAGGCCACACCTACTGTGTAACCAACGCTCTTGGTGTTGAAGATCCTAACTACAACGACACATCTGCACCAAAGATAAAAACCAACAAGGTGGAAAAATACCCAGACAGTCTCTACGTGACATATTCAACAGATGAACCCGCAAACGGAACACTCTGGTGGTATCATAACAGTTCAGGTTGTGCGACAATCAACGACACAATCGACGACCTGGGTGTACTTACAGCAGCAGTAGAGACATACAAGAAGTGGCACAGCGCAGAGATCTATGCAAACACCAACACCACCCTTGGCGTCACAGCAGCACTAACTAACAATGTCATGTACTTTTACAAGTTGAAAGTATGCGACGAGACAGGCAACTGTGCAGTAAGTAAGTGCTTCAACACCACAACAGTAAACTCAACAGACTGTCCGCTCTGTAACTTCACAACAAGAATTGAAGTACCCGCAGGATGGCTAGTCGAATACGACGTTGGGCAGGATGGAACCTACGAACACCAGCAAGGACAGGTTTGTGGACAGTCAGCAGGACTCCTGGTAAACTACACAGAAGGAAGAAAGGTAAACATCAACCTCTCAGTGAACGCATCAGGAAACGACACAGGTATCTTTGGCATTGAACTCATGGGAGCAACACTCAAAGAGCTCAACCTGAACGATAAGATCAAAGATGTTGACGCAACAGGAGATCTTCCAAAAGGAGCAAACACTGTAGGACCGTATACAGGAATGGGGCCAGATGCAGCATCAAAGATCATCAACAATCTGCAACCTGAGAGATGTCTCCTCGAGATACCAATTCAGAGTGAAGATTGTGCAAGAACAGAACTTTGGCACTGTGCAGACAACCTCTCAGGATGTACAAACAAGACAGACAACGTGACCTTAAACGCAAGCTTTAACAAAACCTGTAAGTTCGAAATCCCAGAATGTGAGTTCAGTGTCTGGGGAACAGGTGACCTGGGAAGCAGCACAAGCAGCTCAACGTCTAGTAGTACCAGCTCAAGCAGTAGCTCAAGCTCAGGTGGCGGAGGCGGTGGTGGCGGAGCCGCTTCAGCAGACGAAGAAGCAACAGCAGAAGTCAAGAAGAGCTTCTTCTTCAGCGAACTCGCTGTAGGAGATAAGATTGTCGAAGTCAAAGATGCAGCAATCTCCTTTGCAAGCATCACCTTCGAAGTCCTCAACACAGTCACAAGTGTAGATTTTGAAGTGATCAAGACAGCTACATTGCCTTCAGCAGCACCATCAGCACCTGCAGACAAGTCAATCTACCAATACGTAGAGATTACACACGAAAACCTCGAAGAAACAGACGTTGGAACAGTAACAATCGACTTCACAGTAACCAAGAACTGGCTAGAAGCACGAAGCATCGACGTTGCAACCGTAGTACTGCTCAGATATGCAGACGCAGCATGGACCGAACTTGTCACAACACAGACAGGAGAAGACGACACAGAATACACATTTAGTGCAGAATCACCCGGACTCTCTGTCTTTGCAGTAGGAGCTGTAGAACCTGTTACAGAGGAAGAAGCAGAAACAACAGATGAAACACCAGAAACAGAAACACCCGGAGAAACACCGCCTGCAACAGAAACAATAGGAGCAGATGAATCTGCTGCAGGAGAAGGAGCACAATCAAGCCCCTGGCCATGGATCGTGCTCGTACTGGTAGTGATCGTCTTTGTAGGACTCTTTGTCAAAAAGGCACAGGAAAAGAAATGAGGCACTAAGCCTCCCTTTTTTATTTTTTTTCTTCTCTTATTCTCTTTTTATCATCTTGCTACCCATCTAAATACGGAAATACTCTAAAACTCTCGAAAATCTTTCGAAAAAATTGCCAGTAGACATATTAAGAATACCTGCTTCTTCTCAATTATGGCATTCACCCTTATCTCAAAAGCCCTTCTTGGAACAGCACTCATAGGAAGCTACTTCACAGCGGCCTATCTTGGAGACCTCTACGAACTACGAAGAAATATCATCCTTCCTATCAAATACTCAGGAATCCAGGTAGAAGAAGGATTCACACCTCATCCCTTCTCCCTCCATCACGATCTCGAACTCACCGAAACAAACACATTAACCTGTTACCAGCACAATACAGCCACAGGAGAACGCTTTCCAGTACAGGAAGACGGAACAGTCCATGGAACAAACTACCATCCCTGCCTTCCTGAAACACTCACAACCATCATAAACGATACCCTAAGAATAACAGTCCCTGACACCATCTATATCTCTACAGACACAAAAGAAACAACCCCATTCCTCAACAAAGTAGGAAGGTGGCTCCAATCTATCCCTCTCCCAGACACCCACTAAGAACAGCATAGACCTAGCGAAAGCTCTAAAAAAATGGAATCACTCCCCCAACCCAACAAAGAAAAAATCCTCAATATCCAACAGATTGTGCAGGAAAAACAACAAGAATCAACCTCTGAATTAGTACAACTCGTTCTCGATGGAAGATTCAGCGCAGACTACTTCTTCAGCAAACACATCACTTCAAGACAGGAATACGACTCCTACCTCCATACCCTCAAAGAATACGACTCCTACACAGAATCAGCAAAAGAAGCACTTCAGGAACTCAGACACGGAAGCTACAGAATAGAAAGCCGAACAATAAAAGGATACCTCCCCCGCCTCTTCAGAACACTCACAAAAGCAATAAAAAGCATATTCATAGAAGAAAAAGTCAACACAACCATCCAAGAAACCCCCTCACTCCAACAACAAAGAGATCAACTCACCGACCAACTAGAAAACTATCTCCCCATTCTTCAAGAACTCATCCAAACAGGAAAACATGCAGGATCACTCTACACAAGAAAAGACACCATCCTCACAACAGAACTCGACAATGCACAACTCGCATACGACGAACTAACAGAAGTACGAAAAGAACTCGCAAAAGGCTACAAAGCAGTCCAGGAACAAGAACAAGCCTACTTCGAATCACACCCCCAAAACAGAAAACACCCAAACATCGAAACACTCCCCCAAAGACAATTCCACAAAGCAAAAGAAAACACCCTGGAACAACTCCAAACCATAACAACCGCCCTTGACGTCATCGACGAAGGAATAACAGGATT
Source organism: Candidatus Woesearchaeota archaeon (assembly GCA_002685855.1). Taxonomy (GTDB): domain Archaea; phylum Nanobdellota; class Nanobdellia; order Woesearchaeales. The sequence continues at coordinate 3,543 of NYYS01000022.1, read as the reverse complement.
TGCACACCAACGAAGACTTACAACAGAATACAAACAACGCATCACAACAATATCGGACAGACTCGTACGACTCCACCAGGGAATAGGACAAGCACTCCAAAGAGCCAAACTCTACAGCCCCTTCGACGACCTCCCAGAAGAATTTTTCACAAAAACAGAAGACGTAGAAACGCTCATTCAGGAACTCTACCAAGTAGAACACAAAACACACTTCACAACAAAAAAACTCCTTAAAACAACAGCACCCAAACTCCCAACACCCTTTGTTCCCGAAGCACAAAACCCTGACGACATCTTCGACCAACTCGAACAACACTACCACCAACGACACAGGGACTAACAATGTCCCCAACACAAAACAGAAAAACACAACACCCTCACCTAACCAGAAAAAACCTCGAACAACACCTCCAAACAGCCCAACACCTCCAAACACCCCAAGAAACACTAGACTGGATAACCACAACAAGAGAATCCTACCTCCCACTCAACAACCCAGAAAAAGAAAAAACACCTGCCGAAGAAGACCTTCTCCAACAAATAGAACACACCCATCAACAAAAAACAACAACACACCAGGAACACCTCCACCAAACCCTTGATACCATCGCCCAACACCTCCTCACACAACAACCAACATTCCAAACACTCAAAAAACAAGAAGAACAACTACAACAAATACAACAACAAGCAACCCTTCTGAGAAACCACAGTTTAGAACAACGAATCCACCTCTACACCCAAACTCTCGACGACAAAAAAAGAAAACTCCGAACCCAACCCCTCCCAACAGAACACCAACAAGAAGCAGAAAAAGCACTCCAACAACTCAAAAAACTCCAACAAACCTATGTCAAAACAAAATGGAAACCTAAAAAAATCACCCAACTCACCCAACTCCACCTTGACACCCAACGATGGACAGAACTCCTCGAACACTACGACTACCACCAACAAGCAGAAGAAGCACGCGGCTTTGAATCAGTACTCCAAAACCACATCATAGCCATGGAACAACAAAGAAAGAACACACGAAACGCACGCATTGCAAAATTCCTCCTCGCCCTCACAACAATAATAACCATCCTCGAAGGATACGACTTCATAGAAAAAAGAATGCCAAACACCCAAATACCACCCCAAAAAACAGCTCAACAACAAACACAATACAACGAACAACGCACCCAACAACTCCTAGGAGAACATGAAATCCAATCACTCTACATCGACAAAGACCAATACACCCTCTCATTTCTCATAAACACCGAACACGGATGGAAAACAGACCACACATTCCCAATCACCCTCGGAACAAACCCTCATCCCAAAACAAAAGAAGGAGACAAAGCAACACCCGAAGGAATCTACCACATCACAGAAATACGAACAAACCCCCATCCCACATTTCAACCCCTTCGCTACCTCATAAACTATCCCAACCCGAACGACACCCAACAAGGAAAAACAGGAACCGGCATCATCATCACTTCAAGCCACCAACCACACTATGCCCAAGCAATCAAAGAAAGAAAAAACATAACAAATGGCGGAATTCTCCTCATAACAGAAGACATCCGCCACCTCCAAAAAAAAATAGAATACAGGCCAACACCTGTAATCATTGAACACTCAGACAGAGAGCTTTAATCCAAAGGAACCTGCTCACCCGTCGCAACAGGCTTTGCCAACACACCTGCATCAGCAACCAACGCCTCAACCTTATCCAGCTTCTCCCAAGAAAAGTCAGGATCATTCCGCCCAAAATGCCCATACGACGCAGTCTTCCTATAAATAGGCCTCTTAAGATCCAACTGCTTAATAATATCCTGCGGCTTCAAAGGAAAATGCTTCAACACCAACTCGCGAATCTTCTCATTCGGAATTCGATTCGTGTCATGCGTGTGTATTAATACACTAACAGGCTCAGCAACACCAATCGCATACGCCAACTGAACCTCACACTTATCCGCAAGACCCGCAGCAACAATATTCTTCGCAATATACCGCGCAGCATAACTCGCACTCCGATCAACCTTTGAAGGATCCTTACCTGAAAAACATCCCCCGCCATGACTTCCATGCCCCCCATACGTATCAACAATAATCTTCCTACCTGTCAAACCCGCATCTGCAACAGGCCCCCCCACAACAAACTTCCCTGTAGGATTAATAAAAAACTTCGTCTGTTCATCAACCCAATCCTTCACAACAGGAAGAATAACACGAGCCTTCAACTCCTTAGAAAGCTCCTCATGAGAAACATCCGCATCATGATGCGCACTCACAACAACCGCATCCACACGAACCGGTTTGCCTTCTTTATACTCAACAGTAACCTGACTCTTCCCATCCGGCCGCAAAAAAGGAAGCGTACCCGTCTTCCTCACCTCAGTCAACTTCTTCGTCAACTTATGAGCCAGCACAATAGGCAAAGGCATAAACTCCTCAGTCTCATTCGTAGCAAAACCAAACATCATCCCCTGATCACCAGCACCCTGCTCGCTGAACAAACCCGCACCCTCACTCACTCCTTGTGAAATATCCGGACTCTGCTCAGAAATCGAAACAATCACACCACAGGTATCTGCATCAAACCCATACTCTGGCCGATTATACCCAATATCCTTAATCGTACGCCGGGCAATCTGCTGAATATCAACATAGGCACTCGTAGTCAACTCACCTGCAACAAGTACAAAACCCGTCTTTGTCAAACACTCAATCGCAACCCTTGCCCCAGAATCGTTCGCAAGAACAGCGTCCAACACAGCATCTGAAATCTGGTCACAAACTTTGTCCGGATGACCCTCGGTCACACTCTCTGATGTAAAAAAATATGTATGGTTTTCCATTCTATATTCCTCCAATTAGTAGTAAGAGGGCACATCCCCCTCATTATTTAAAGATTTCTGAAAGAAATATTCCTATGAGAATATCCTTAAAATACTAGTATCTATAAAATACCTATCCAATTCCTTTATAAACCCTCCTCGAAACCTTTTTTAAACATTCTCGCTTTCCATTTATTAAGAAAAAATGCCTCATTCAACAAAAAAAAAGAAAAAACGATTTCGTGCAAATATTGACCAACAGGACAGCGAATTTGCCGAAGAATTTAAAGAAACCTGCCAACTCAATGGCGCAAAACGCACCCTCTCCCGGCTTATTCCCGCAATAGTTGAGCAAATAGATGACAAAGCACACAACAGAACAGGCTTCGACCTCCACGATCGCCCACAGTTTCACCAAAACCTCGAAAGCTATCTCGCACAGATGATGCCGCACCACAGCCTAACAATCTTTGATGATGAACAAAACCCCTTCCGCTACCTCATGCGAAAATCGATCGAAATCTGTATCGAAGGCTACCAGGATAAACGAAGAAAAAACGGAGACGACTATGCTATCTATCACCCAACAGGCTTGGCAAGAGGAATAGACTCCCTTCTCAAAGATAAAGATCTACCAACCTATTACGTAATGGCCGCAATAAAAGGAGCACTCTTCCACGACTTCGGAGAAGACATCTACTTCAAACCCCGT